>DDXG01000229.1 GCA_002347125.1 Phycisphaerales bacterium UBA2266 | reverse complement strand
TTGTTCGTGCCGTAGGTGATATCGCACTTGTACTGGTGGCGCCGCTCATCCCCAATGGTGTCCATGTCGGCCTGGATGGCGCCGACGGTCATGCCGAGGGCGTTATAGATGGGCCCCATCCACTCGGCGTCGCGCTTGGCNNCAGGTAGTCGTTGACGGTGACCAGATGGACGCGGCGGCCGGTCAGGTGGACCAGGTAGGCCGCGAGCGTGGCGACGAGGGTCTTGCCTTCGCCGGTGGCCATTTCGGCGATCTTACCCTCATAGAGCACGTTGCCGCCGATAAGCTGCACGTCGAAGTGGCGCATCTGCACGTTGCGACGGGCCGCCTCGCGGACCACGGCAAAGGCCTCCGGCAGGATGTCTTCCGGACGGGCCCCGGCCGCCAGACGCTGCTTGAACTCGGCGGTACAGGCCTTCAGGGCGTCGTCGCTGAGCTGCTTGACGGGGTCCTCGAACTGCCCGGCCTGGCGGGCCGCCACGCTGTAACCCTTGACAAGGCGTTCGTTGCGCGAGCCGAACACCTTCACCAGGGCCTTGCCAATCTTGTCAAAGGGCATAATCTGCCTTCCGATTTGTTGCAGGTCCGCCCCCGAAAGCCGCGGCGGACCCCGATTATTCACCTACAGAGCCCTATGCTACCCGCTGTCGCCGCCGCGTTCAAGGTATCTTGCGGCGGTGCCGTCGGCAGCGACCAGGCCGGCCGACCCAGTGGTCGCTCATACATCAGTAAGCTCCGAAATGCCTCCGGCGATTCGCGTGAGGGGCTTTTCTCTGCGAAATGCCAGGAAATACTGAGAGAGGGTCCTGACACGCCAGGGGGGGCATAGTGTACAATAAGGTAAGCGATTCGCGGCGCGGTGAACCGGCGAGGTCGNNTGGCGAGCAGTGGTTGTGGCGGCCAGCCTGTGACAGGCCGAAATCGTGGTTTTTGGGCTGATTCCGGGGTAGGACGCCTGGCAGATACGTAGATTCCCGCATCACGGCCGGCCGGCGGTGGCAAGGGGGTGCGACGGCGTTGATTCGCCAGGTTTTCTTGTGGGTTGCGGAGGCACTTCATGGTATAATGATTGCCGGTGATTGACTACACCGTGGAGGAGTGGTCTCCTGCCACGGGTACTTTCCTCATTGGATTGGGTTGGTGCTTTCAGAAAAGGCGAGACAATGAAGACATGGGCATGGCAGTTCATCCTCTGCACAGGATTGGCTACAGGCACGGCGTGGGGGGCCTTCGTGGGTCAGGACATTGGTACGACATACCCGGTGCGTCCGGCGGGGTCGACCACGCGGGTGGGGGAAACCGGTTACGATGTTCGCGCCGGCGGAATGGACATCTGGGGGGCGTCCGACTCGTTCCACTACTCCTATGACACCAACAAGGTCAGCGGGGATTTTGAGGTGACCGTGCGGGTCGACCGGTGGGTGTATGCGGACCCCTGGAGCAAGGCGGGAATCATGTGCCGCAGCTCGCTGGCGGAGAATGCGGCCCATGCCAGTGTCATCCGGTCCGGCACGGAGGGTGTTCATCTACAGACCCGGCCCGTGACCGGGCAGGTTTCGCTGAGGTGGTATGTGGGGCCCTCGGGGCCGAGTGCTGCGGTATGGCTGAGGCTGGCCCGACAAGGGGATGTGTTTGCGGCCTGGACTGCGCCGGATGCCGGGGGCACGCCCGGGTCATGGACCGGTCCTGTCCTGGCGGTGGTGTCGATGCCGCCGTCGGTGTACCTGGGGCTGGCGACTACCAGCCATTTGGACGGCACGGCCGTGACCGCCGAGTACCGCAGTTACGATCGCAGGCCCCTGAGCAGTTTCCCGGCGTTGCCCAGATTGGACCTGGAGACCATCGGACCGGCCGGCGGTATGGGCTACATGGGGGTTCGTGAGGTGATCGCCAATGGGCCCATCGGTGACCAGGATGCCTGCTACGCTTCCCTGCGGTCACTGGCCGGAACGACCGAGGACTATCCGTCTGCGGTGCTGAACATCGCGGACGCCGCCACAGGCGCTCATTTCGGCGGCGATCAGACGTTCGGGGTGGTCCGGGCGGGTTATTACAATCGCGGGGCTGTGGAGCACCTGTCGTTGCTGGCCAAAGGCGCGGTTTATATCCCGGTTGCCGGCGAGTACACGTTCTGCGTGAACAGTGATGATGGGTTCACGCTGCAATTTCCGGGGCACCACTTCAAGGAGATCTGGGGCAGTGTGGGCGAATTGGTGCCCTTTGCCGACGGCCACGCCCTTCGTTTCTGGGGCGGCCGACCCGAGGCGGACACCTTGGGCGTGATCGATCTGCCGGCCGGCAGCCATCCGTTCATTCTGACATATCACGAGGAGGTGAGCGCCGCTTCGGTCGAACTGTCGGCGGCCGCGGGCCGCAAGACGGCCTTCGATGGAGACTTCCAACTGGTGGGCCACAAGGGTCTGGGCACGGTGCCGGTTCCTGGTTTTGCGGGTGATGTGCTGATGACGGCGACCCAACCGGGGCACTGGGGCCAGATTCCGAGACTGACGGATGCCCAGGATGCCTTAGCTCAGGGTGAGGCTGACCAAAGCAATGTGCATCAACTGTACGAGGCGGTCAATCACGTCGATCCGGATGCCGCCGGCCAGGCAGGCAGCTTTGGCGGGGATGAGGCCTTTCCCAACAACACCGCCGGGACGGATGACGACGATTTCGCCATCCGGGTGGAGGGTTTCATCGAGATTCCCCAAACGGGCTGGTACGACCTGGGCTTCAACAGTGACGATGGCGCGGCCCTGAAGATCCCGCAGCAGACGTGGCATTCGAAGGTGGATACGACCGGGGGCACCGCCACAATCAGCGGCGACACGTTATCCAATGACATCCTGACGGGCTGGAGTTTCGCCGCGGGACGCATCTATCTGCCCGCGGGCCAACACGCGTTCGAGGCCATCATGTTCGAGCGGGGCGGCGGGGCGTTTTTTGAGTTGTTTGGGCGCGGGGTGGTGGGGGATGTGCCGGACCCGCGGTGGCATCTGTTGGTCCGGGACGGGGCCGGCTTCTACGAGGATGCCGCTGATGGCCTGCGCCTGGTGCCGGAGGTCTGCCCGTTTATCCTGATGGGCGACCTGAATGCCGACTGCGTGGTCAACCTGTTCGACTTGTCGCGAATGGCCCAGAACTGGCTCGTGGACTGCTACGAGGATTCAGCAGACCCGGGTTGTCAGACGCCGGCTGCGCCGGAGGGTTTTGTCCTGATTCCCGCCAGCGCCTTTCGCATGGGTGACAGCTTCGGCGAGGGATGGCCCGGTGAATTGCCGGTGCATACGGTGACGGTGGACTCGTTCTACATGGGCAGGTACGAGGTGACGAACCAGCAGTACTGCGACTACCTCAACTCGGCGCTTGGCCAGGGGCTGATTACGGTTACCAGCGGCGTGGTCTACCAGGCCGGTTCCGGGACGAGCTATCCGTACTGCGATACCTCGACATCTAGCTCGTACAACCAGATCGCCTACAATGGCAGTGTTTTCAGCGTCCGGACCAAGAGTGGTCGCAGCATGGTCAATGACCCGATGGTGCAAGTCAGTTGGTACGGGGCCGCGGCTTACTGTAACTGGCTGAGCCGGCAGGAAGGGCGGCAATCGTGCTACGACCTGTCGACATGGGGCTGCGATTTCTCCAGGAAAGGCTATCGTCTGGCAACCGAGGCGGAGTGGGAGTATGCCGCGCGGGGAGGGCTCTCAGGCAAGCGCTTCCCCCGGGGCAATACGATCTCGCATCTGCGAGCGAACTACAATAGCGCGGGACATGAACCCTACGACGAGAGCCTGACACAAGGCGACCACCCCTATTTCAATGACGGCACGTGGCCATATACCTCGCCCGTGGGCAGCTTCGCTCCTAATGGATATGGCTTGTACGACATGGAAGGCAACGTCTTGGAGTGGTGCAACGACTGGTGGTCCGACCCGTATTACAGTTCCAGTCCGTCGAGCAATCCCACGGGCCCATCCAGTGGCACGTACCGTGTTCTGCGCGGCGGCCCATGGAACAACTACGCCTACTTCTGCCGCGTCGCGTTCCGGAGCTGCGATACGCCGTCGAATCACTACCAGAGCGACGGGTTTCGTGTTGTCCTGGACTTCTAACGTGCGCCGTGAAAAGGCGCTGATCGTCAGCGGGTGCAATTCCCGCCCGGCAACTGAGTCGCTCCAGCCGGTAGCCATCGGAGCGGTCATGGAGGTAACGAAGTGGCTGAAGCACTCCGATGTAGAGGGTCACCTTGGGTGACTTGGCGAGCATGCAGGCCGTAACGCGAGTGAACGCTGAGCAGGCCCCGAAACAGGAGATTTGCAGGAGCCGACCGGCGCATTAACATGCGATATACGCACTCGTGTCGTTGTGTGGTTGGCGGCGATGGGGGCGGCGGGATAAAGGCAAGCAGCAAGAGCTACACATGCAACGGATGGGGGTGGGGTGTTGCGGATGCGGGCCGGGGGTCTTCGCCGGGGTGTGGCGGCCGTCTCACGGGATAGAAAGCGTCCGCTCGTCCATCTCCTGACGTTTTGGGTTCGCCGGCGGTGTTACCACCTGGCCGGTTGGATACACTGTCGGTCTGTAGGTGTAATCTGAACTGTGGCAGGTGGCTCATGGACAATTTGGAACGCAGGATACTCCAGGGATTGCTGCTGGCGGCCGTGGTGCTTGCAGGCTTGCTGGCGGTCGGACACGAACGAATAGGCCGGGGATTCGGCGAAACGGGCGAGCCCTTCATCAAGGACCGCGTGGTCAAGGTCCGCATTGTGATGGACGAGAAGGCCTGGCAGCGGATCCGGGCCAACCCCCGGGCCAAGGAGTACGAACGGGCGGATTTCTGGTTTGACGGGCGGCGTTATCGGAACGTGGCGATCCGAGCGAAGGGGATGTCTTCGTTGATGTCGGTCGCCGGCAGCCGCACGGCCCGCATCAGCTTCAAGGTCGATTTCAATTTCTTCAATTTCGCCCAGACGTTCCGCGGTCTGAAGAAGCTCTGCCTGAACAACGGCTTCTCCGACCCGACGCTGATCCGCGAGGCGCTGGGATACGAGGCCTTTGAGTCCATGGGGCTGCCGACGCCTCGGACGGCGTTTGTGGACCTGTATGTGAACGATGAGCACATCGGGCTGTACACGCAGGTCGAGGTCATCGATAAGACGTTCCTGCGGCGGCATTTCTCCAATCCCAACGGCAATCTGTACAAGCCGGAGATCGGCGCGGCCACGCTGAACTGGACCAGGGCCGACGCGGAACAGCAGGCCCAGCAAACCCGGACGGCGACGAAAGACACCCTCGCGATCAATATGGGCGGCTCGCGGCTCAGCGACCTGCTGCGGCTCATGCAGCGGGAGGACCCTTCCTATGACGCCAATGAGGCCGCGGCGGATATGTGGGGCCGTGGCGGACCGGGCGGAGGTTTCCCAGGCGGACCGGGCGGGCCGGGCGGCGGTTTTGCCGGTGGTCCCGGGGGCGGTTTCGGACCGGGCGGACCATTCCCGGTGGATGCGAACAACCCACGGATGCAGGGTGGCGGCTTTGGGTTCGCTGGGCCTGGCGGCTCGCTCCCGATGGACCCGAACGATCCACGGATGCAGGCAGGCGGCTTCGGTTTCCCACCGGGCGGACCAGTCGGCGACCCGAACGATCCAAGGACACGCGGTGGCTTCGGCCCCGGCGGATTCGCAGGGCCTTTCCCCATGGACCCGAACGACCCTCGCGCACGCGGTGGCTTTGAACCAGGGGGACCCGGCGGGCCGTTCCCGATGGATGCGAACGATCCGCGGATGCGGGCTGGCGGCTTTGGGTTTGAACGCGGCGGGCGGGGTGGGCCGTTTGGGGGCGATCCTAATGACATGCGGGCGCGGGGCAGGCGTGGGTCCGGGTTCGGTCCCGGCGGCGGGGGATTTGGAGGACCCGGCGGAGGATTTGGCGGGGCCGGTGGAGGACCTGGCGGCCCTGGTGGAGGAGGGCGTGGAGACCCCGGAGGGCCGTTTGGGCGGGGCGGTAGTCTGGTGGAGACGGCGGGCCTTCGCACCAACGAGAACTACGAAGACCATTCGGCGTTGTTCCGGCTGCTGGAGGTGCTGAACAAGTGCCCGGATGAGTCGTTCGCCGCCGAGATTGAGAAGGTGCTGGAT
>DDXG01000354.1 GCA_002347125.1 Phycisphaerales bacterium UBA2266 | reverse complement strand
GGCATCGTCCACCGGCTCGACCGCAACACCACCGGCGTCATCGTCGTCGCCAAGAACGACACCGCCCAGTGGAAGATCGCCACGCAATTCGAGTATCGAAAGGTCGAAAAACAATACCTCGCCGTCGTCCACGGCACGCCCGAACTGCAGGGTGACCGTATCATCGCCCCGCTCGGCGTCCATCCAAAGATCCGTGAGAGGTACTCCGTCCGGCCGGAGACCGGCAAGGAGGCCGTCACCATCTACGAAGTGCTCGAACCGTTTCGCGGGTTCTCCCTGATCCTCCTGAGACCCCAGACCGGCCGCACCCACCAGATCCGCGTCCACATGTCCTACATCAAGCACCCCGTTGTCGCCGATGACATGTACGGCGGCAAGCTCGTCTATCCCTGGCAACTGGCCGACGCCGAAGCAGTCCCCGAAGAGCCCGTCATCAAACGCTGCGCGCTGCACGCCTGGAAGCTCAGATTCACCCACCCCTCCACCGAGCAGCCCGTCGAATTCGAGGCGCCCCTGCCTGCCGACATGCAACACCTCCTCGACCTCCTGCGCCAATACCGCCGCAACTGACCTCGCATGTCGTCGTGTGTATGGTGTACTGCGGCCGTGAGCTTGGATGTGACAATGTCATCCCTGCGGAGGCCCCGTTTGGAGATTGATGGTGGCCCCGAATCGTTCTGGATGCCTGCCTGCGCAGGCATGACAGAGTCGTGGCCCGCGTGCGTGCGAGGTGCAGTCGTGGTCGGGGGTGCGCAAGGTTTGAGGTCTTGGGCTGTGGTTTTGCGTTCCGGGCTTTACGTTTTTCGCTTTTGCCCGGACCCTTCGCTTGCGCTCCCTTATGCTCTTGTGCTCTTATGCCCTCTTGCCCTTACGCTCCTATTCCTGCGGCAGCCTCAGCAGGTCTGAATCCGAGCCCGCGATCATCAAAATATCATCCTCATAGATAATCGTCTCCGGCATGACATTGATAATCGCGTCCTGCTCTGACTTCTTCGCCTTGCCGTGATCGCCGCGCTTGATGAGCACCAGATTGACGTTGTACTTCTGGCGAAGCTGCAAGTCCATGACCGTCCGACCATCGAAGCTCGCCGGCGCCTTGAGCCGCGCCAGGCTGTGGCCCGGCGCCAGATCGAGCTTCTCCCCGATCTGCGGCGCGATCAGCTTGTACGCCCAGCGCTGGGCCGATTCGATCTCCGGATAGATGACCTCCGTCGCCCCCACCTTCGAGAACACCTCCCCCTGCGTCAGGCTCTCGGCCCGCGCGTAGATCTGCGTAATCCCCATCTGCCGCAGGTTCACCACCGTCAGGATCGCCGACTCGAAATTCTGCTGGCCCATCCCCACGATGGCCACGTCCGCCTTGCCCACCCCCTGGGCCTTCATTGCCTCCTCATCCGTGCTGTCCAGACGCACCGCGAGCGATACCTGGTCGCGGATCATCTCAATGGGATTGCGGTCCTTGTCGATGGCAATGACCTCGGCGCCGCTCATCGACAGCGCAATGGCCAGCTTCGTCCCGAATCGTCCCAGCCCTATCACCACAAACCGTCTCATGATCGCATTCCCCTGTCAACCGACAACAATCGCCTCATCGGGATAGCTGTAGCGGATGGGTTTCAGATTGAACGTCAGCGCCGCCATCAGCGTCAGCGGCCCCAGCCGGCCGATCAGCATCGCCGCTATGATAATCAACTTGCCCGCCGATGTCAAAGCCGGCGTAACGCCCGTCGTCAGACCCACCGTCCCCAGCGCCGACGCCGTCTCGAACAGAATATCCAGCATGGCGAAGCCGCTGCCCCGCTCCGTCACGCTCAGCGCCAACGCCGCCGAGAACAATACCATGACAAACAACGCCGTCACCGTAATCGCCCGTCCCACCACGACCACGCGGATCGACCGCTTGAACAACTCCACCTCCCCCCGTTTGCGAAGCGCCGCAATCACCGCCGCCACGATCACCGCCAGCGTCACCGTCTTGATGCCGCCTGACGTCGAGCCGGGCGAGCCCCCGACGAACATCAGCAGAATCAGCACCGTCTTGCTCGAATCCGACATCGCCGCGATGTCCACCGTATTGAAACCCGCCGTCCGCGATGTCACCGACTGAAAGAACGCCCCCGGCAGGTCCAACCGTCCCGATCCGCAATTATTGCCGTACCGCTCCATGAACAGAATCGCCGCCGTCCCGCATACGATCAGTATCCCGCTGACCCACAGCACGATCTTCGTCTGCAACCGCAACCGCTTGGGAACCTCCATGCTGAACCGGCACTCCTTGAAGCACAGCTTTTTGAAGAACCGGCTCACCCGATCCGCGGCGATATTGCCCAGATTATAGAGCACCCCCCAGCCCAGCCCCCCGCAGATGATCAGCGGACAAAACACCGCATACACCGCCCAGCAGCGGCTGTATCGAACCAGACTGTCGCCGAACAACCCGAACCCCGCGTTGCAGAACGCGCTGACCGAGTGAAACACGCTGTAGAAACACTGCTTGCCGACCCCGCCCGACCAGCCTTCTATGTCGTCCCACATCCCGTACAACCCGACCGCCCCCAGGACCTCGAACAGCATCGTGCCGAAAAAAATGAAGGCGATCATGTTCCCGATCCGCCCGACCGTCTGAGCGCTGAGCAGGTCCTGCATCGCCACGGACTCCCGCACGCTCAGCGCCTGGCCCAACAGCAAGGCGAAGACCGCCCCGAAGATCACAATCCCCAACCCGCCGAGTTGCATCAGCCCCAGGATCACGCAGTGGCCCATGAACGTGAAGTTCTGGCCCGTGTTCTTGACCACCAGCCCCGTAACGCACGTGGCGCTGGTCGCCGTAAACAGGGCATCGACGAAGCTCACCGGCTCGCCCCTGGACGCCCGCGGCAGCATCAGCATGCCCGCCCCGGCCACGATCAGCACGACGAAACTGCTGATCAGGATCATCGTCGGGTTGCGGCCGGTCGCCGCCAAATCCACCGTCCGGCGGCAGACCTTGAACACCACCTGCAACACCAGATAGATGCCGACCGCCAGATGCCGCACGGCCGAGGCCTCGGCCTGCCCGAACCATGCCGCCGACCCCCCCAGAGCCACCGCCAGACCCGCCAGCAGGGGTATCTCGTACCAGTGCGCACGCACGAATTCCGCCTTGTGCTCGGCGTTCTTCAGCCGCACCACCTTCTCCGCGATGAAGACCACCAGCAGCAGCCCCTGCGCCCCATAGAGCAACGGGGCCGAGACTAGCGGCTCAGTGAAGCCGAACAACGCCACGAACGTCGCCACGACAACCGCCGCCGCCGTCAGGTTCACCCAGAACACCACCTGCTCAACCCGGTTGTCCTTATACGCCAACTTCATCACAAAGGGGTCCGGTACATTTTCCGCCAAACACCGCAAACCGTTGCATGGGCATCCTGCCCATGCCCCAACGATTATCCCCAAACCACCCTCCTTTTGCACGCCTTTCTCACCCCCTCGCCCCCCAAAAACCACCTCCACACCCACGTCCTATAATCCACGCCTCCTCTGTGCCTGTGAAGGCAAGATTGAGAACCAGCCGCCAGAAGGCGGTCTCCCCACGCTTGGCGTTCAACGTTGAACATTGAACGTTGGACCGCCGACTTGCCATTCTACGCCACGTCGCCCAGGCCCAGCGCCTCGCCGAATCTGGCGATCAGGGCCCGGCGGATTTCGCGGTGCTCGGGTTCCTTGAGCATCGGGTCGGCACAGACCAGTTCAGAGGCGTGCCGCCGTGCCATCACCAGCAGGTCGTAATCCTCGACGATGTTGGCGATCTTCAGGTCCGGCAGCCCGTGCTGGCGGGCGCTGAACAGCTCGCCGGGTCCGCGAATCCGCAGGTCCTGCTCGGCGATCTCGAACCCGTCGTTGCTGCGCGTCATCACCTCCAGCCGCTCGTGCGCCGCCTCGCCGGCCCTCTCGGCGAACAGCAGGCAATACGACTTGGCCGAGCCCCTCCCGATCCGCCCCCGCAACTGGTGCAACTGCGCCAGCCCGAAGCGGTCGGCCCCCTCGATGACCATGATCGTCGCGTTAGGCACGTCAACCCCCACCTCAATCACGACCGTCGAGACGAGCACATCGATCTTGCGCCGCCGGAACCGCTCCATCACGTCCTGCTTGACGGCCGCCGGCATCTGCCCGTGCAGCAGCTCCACCGTAAACTCCGGAAACACCTGCTCCTTCAGAAGCCGCCACTCATCCGTAGCCGCTCTCAACGTCCCGTTTTCATCGGCCGTCGTAATCCTCGGATACACGAAATACGCCTGCCGCCTGGCCCGCAGCCGCTCGCGGATGAACTCGTACGCCTTCGGCCGGTCCGCCGGGTCCACGCACCGCGTTACCACCTCGCCGCGGCCGGGCGGGCAATGCCGGATGATCGACACATCCAGATCGCCGAAAGCCGTCATCGCCAGCGTCCGCGGAATCGGCGTGGCCGTCATCACCAGGCAGTGCGGCGTCGTCTCCTTGCGAAGCTGTGCCCGCTGGTGCACGCCGAACTTGTGCTGCTCATCAATCACCACCAGCCCCAGCCGAACAAACTCCACGTCCTTCTCCACCAGCGCGACGGTCCCGGCCACGATATCGATCGACCCATCCCGAATCGCCCCCAGCGTCTCGGTCCGCTTCTTGCCCGTCAGACCCCCGGTCACCAGCAGCCGCTTGACCCGGCTACCCCGCAGGTACCGCTCCATGCTCAGGAAGTGCTGGCCCGCCAGTATCTCCGTCGGCGCCATGATCGCCACCTGCAGGCCGTTGGCCACCGCCAGCAGGGCCGCATACAGCGCCACCACCGTCTTGCCCGAGCCCACATCGCCCTGCAAGAGCCGGTTCATCGGCTCGGCCCGGCCCATATCCCGCACGATCTCGCCGATGGCGGCGTCCTGGTCGCCGGTCAGCAGAAACGGGAACCGCCGCCGTATCCGGCTGTCCATCACGTCATCCCACCCGCACGGCTGCGCCCGGGCGAAATGGGCCGCCCGATACCGCCGCAGGGCCAGGCCCAACTGCATTAGGAACAGCTCATCGTACTTGAGCCGCCGCTTGGCTTGCGCGAGTTTCGCCTCATCCGGCGGGTCGTGAATCCAGGCGAAGGCCTCCTTGCGGCCGATCACCGCCGCCTTCTTGAGCTGCCCCGGCCCATAGAACTCCGCCACCAGCTCATCGAGCCGCTCCAGCACCGGCCGTATGATGGTCTTGATCTGGCGGCTCGTCAGGGTGCCGGAGGCCGGGTAGATGCCCCCGCTGAGCTGCTCCAGCCCGCCGCCGCGGCCCTGCTCGACCACCGTGAACTGCGGATTGATGAACTG
>DDXG01000039.1:9329-13398 GCA_002347125.1 Phycisphaerales bacterium UBA2266 | reverse complement strand
CGAAGCACGAAATACGAAACAAATTCAAAGCACGAACAGGGCAATGACCGAAATCCCGAAGCGAGTTCGGGATCGCCCTTCGGATCGGCCGTTTCGGATTCTGAGCCTTGGGTCTTTCGTGCTTGTTTCGGATTTCGAAATTCGAGTTTCGTGCTTCAGGCGGTTGCCTATGGACAAGAAGAGACATAGCGACAAGGGTTTCACGCTGATCGAATTGCTCGTCGTTATCGCGATCATCGCGGTCCTGATGGGCGTGTTGCTGCCGGCGCTGAACCGCGTCCGCGAGCAGGGCAAGCGCGCCGCGTGCCTGGGCAACCTGCGGCAGATGATTCTGGCCTGGAACATGTACGCCGACGGCAATGACGACCGGCTTGTCAACGGCAATACCGCCACCGGCGGCTTCAATAAGGACGGCACCTGCTGGGCGTACTGGGTGGGTCATACGGCCACGGTGGAGGCCAAGA
Organism: Phycisphaerales bacterium UBA2266; assembly: GCA_002347125.1. Lineage (GTDB taxonomy): Bacteria > Planctomycetota > Phycisphaerae > Sedimentisphaerales > Anaerobacaceae > UBA2266. The sequence continues at coordinate 12,934 of DDXG01000039.1, read as the reverse complement.
TCGACGGCATCCGGCGAGGACTGTTGTATACCTACTGCCCTGACGTGAAACTGTACAAATGCCCCACCGGCATCCGCGGCGAGGTCGTCACGTATGCGATCGTCGATCCCATGAACGGCTACAACGCCATACCCAACGCCGGCACGGTCGTCCGCAAGCGAACCGAGATACGCAATCCCGGCCTGCGGCTCGTGTTCCTTGACGAGGGCCGCCTGAGCCCGGCAAGTTGGACCATTTTCTACAACGAGGAGCGATGGTGGGACCAGATCACCGCGCGGCATGGCGACGGCACGAACTTCGCCTTCGCCGACGGCCATTGCGAATACTGGAAGTGGGGCGACCCGCGGACCCTCCAGGTCGCCAAGATGGACTACGATCTGTGGCAGAACACCGAACGGCACAACACCAGCCTTGCGGTGCAAGCCAACAATGAGGACCTCCGCAAGGTCCAGAGAGGCTCCTGGGGAGAACTGGGGTACAATCCGTAGGGCCTGAATCCGAAATACGAAGCACGAAGCACGAAACAAGTCCAAAGCACGAAACCTCAATGTCCGAAACGCTGCCGCCCATCGGATGGGCCGTTTCGAGCTTCGGTCATTCGTGCTTGTTTCGCATTTCGTGCTTCGGGTTTTGGATTTCACGCCGCCCGCGCGGTTTCTACTGCCGGGCGGGCGTCTTAAAGGGCTGGTGCCAGGGGCTCCAGGGGGAGGCTTGGCCGGTGGTGGATTGTTGGCGGACGCGGAGGAACCAGGTTTGGGCGGGAGCCAGCTCGGTCTTTCCTTCGAGCGGGCCGGTGTATCGGCCGGTCTGCGTGTTGACCGTGAGGCGATCGGGAGCAGTAATCAGAGAGGATTGCCACACGACTGTCTTACCGTCGGGGTCGGCGGCGATCTCCAGTTGCCACGATTGCTGGGAGTCGGGACCTTCGTAGGGGGTCTTGATGACGGTGGGGTTCGCCGGACAGGTGACCGGGCCGATGGGCTTGGTGGATATGACGAAGTTGTCGATCCAGCGCTTCTGCGGAACAGGCGAGCCGCTGTTCCAGTAGGTCTCCAGAAAGACCGCGTTGATGCCATGTCCGGTGTATGAGCCGCGCCAGTCGAGGCCGGTGCGTTCGGCCTCCAGCCGGCCGTCGATCCAGAGGCGGNNATTCTGCCCCGGGGTGTTGAGTTTCGCGTAGGCCTCGACGCAGACCCAGCGGCCGGATTCGGCCTCGCTCGATAACGCGAACTGCGATGCCGGCCGGTTGCCCAGCCAGCGGAGCATCTCGAAATCGTTGTATCGGCGGGTGACGACCTGGTCGCCGCGGACGCCGCTGGCCGGGTCGAGCGTCAGGGCCTCGCCGCTGCTCCAGACATGGGCGATCATCGCCTGGGCCCAGTTCGGTGAGACGATGCTCGTGGCGCGGGAGAGCTTGGCCGGGCCGCCGCCGGTCCAGCCACGCTGGTGCTTGACGTAGATCCGCCAGTAGATTTCGTCGTGGGTCTTACCCTTGTGGACGACCCTGCCGGTGGGGCTGTCGCCGAAGAAGACCTTGCGATTGCCCGTCCCGAGGCTGCCCTTCTCGTAGAGACTAAGCATGGACCCCCCTGCCGAGCCGAAGGACTCGTTTGCGTCAATGGGGCCCTGGGACTCCGTGTAGGCCTTGGCCGGGCCGTCGAAGTCGTCGCACCAGATCACGGCCGGGTCATCGGCCGGCGGATCGGGCCTGAGCATCAGAACGCTGTCGATCCGCGGGGCAACCGGCCCCTCAGCCGCACCGACAATGCCCCCCAGCATCAGAACCACCGCCAATAATGCAATAGCTGTTCCATTCACCCAGTTCATGGCCGCATCCTTAAGCGCTGCGAGGTCAATCCCCGCTGAGATAGTTGGCAAGGAGAACCTGTAAATCAAGCAGGTTCACGGACGCCGGCGCAACCAGATTGGCGCCGTGGCAGTTGTTGTTGGACCAATCGCAATTCGTTTCAAACCAATGAGCGGCGAAATGCCTGAAGTCGATGAGGTCAACACCATAAGGGGGCAGGAAATCGCCGGGCGTCCAGAGTCGGCCGTGGAGCTGGATGTCATCGAACCGGCCCCTGTCGTCGAAAGACCCGACACCGATGCGACCCCAGCGGAACCGGCTATTATAGGCCGTCATCGCCGGCGTGGTCCTGTCGTCGAAGTAGACTTCGATACGGCCCGTGTCGGCGTCGCGCATCAGGCGAACACGATGCCACTGATCATCCCAGGGTGTGCCGCTGGTTCGGTACCGGGCGATCGAAACGCGGTCGGCGTTATCGACCAGGAAAACGGAGTTGGCGGTGGCGTCGGCGGTCTGGCCAAGGTGAATGTAATAGAAGTGCGCGGCGTCCTGGTATCCGAAGAAGACGCACAGGTCGCGGTGATTGTACGAGGCGACGGTCGTGAGCATCTCCATTTCGAGGGTGAAGCTGTCCACAACAACGTCTCGCACGAGATTGATGTTAAGGGGCGACCGATACGGCGGCGAATAACTGCTGCCCTTGAACAGGGAGAGGGCCTTGCCGTCGTGGGCGTCTTCGATCCGCCAGGCGGATGCGTCCGTGGGCTGCCACGCGATGAGGCTCGCATCCTCGAAATCGGCCGTGAAGACCGGCGGCCACACGGCAGGGCCGGCAAACGCCGCCACGCCGTACATGTTCCGATTGGCTGCATTCATCTGATACAGCGTAATCGTACCGGCGGAGACCTGTTTGTAGAACACCGAAGACCAGTACGTGACCCGGCCGTCGCTCTCATCGACGCCGATGTCAAATCCCATATCACTGAAACCCAGGGCGGGAACCCATGACATTTCACTGGAAAAGTCAGGATGAATACCAGCCCAATCCGCGGGCGCGCCGACCATGCCGTCATGGCCGACGCGGTTGTCGATGAACAGCAGGACCACGGCGTCGTGAGCAAGGGTCACGTCCAGTTCATAACCGGCGACGGTCTTGTCATTATTGGCGACCATGACATATTGGGCCCCCGCGATCGCCATCGGCACCTCGATGTAACGGTGCGTGCGGTCCACCATGCACGGCAGATTCTCGGCGAGCGGCTGACCGGCGATCACCGGCGCAGCATTTGAACTACCGCGGCGCGCAACGGCGGACATGAACTGAGCACGCACAACCGATCCAGCGAGCCCAACAACCATAAAGACCGCAAGGAATGAAGCGGGAGATAACCTCGGTTTTCTTCTGTCATCCTGCATGAGCAACCAAAGAACATCGCTTCCCCCTGTCGAACACTCACGCGGGCCCAGCACCAAACCGGGCCACCATCAGCATTATACCGGCTCCGTGGCCGGATTCCAAGCAGAAGACACCTTCAAGCGAAGTGTGGATTACCCTATATGAAGTGCTGGATGTGTCATGCGGGCAGGCCGTCATGCCGTGGTTCCGGTGTGAGCTTCGTCCTTTGAAGCCCCGGGCCGACCCAGGAGCCAGGCGCCGCCGAAACTGGTGGCGGTGCCGGCGATGATAATGGCGGTCCAGGGGAATTGGATGACCTTGTATTGGCTGAGGAGCATCAGGATCAGGGATACGGCCGTGGCGGCGACCATGGCGGGGATGTTGGCGCGGTTGACGCGGCGG
>DDXG01000039.1:0-9320 GCA_002347125.1 Phycisphaerales bacterium UBA2266 | reverse complement strand
CGGCGGGTGAGCAGACCCAGGAGGAATATGCCCAGCGTGGCGCCGCCGGTGACGGAGAAGATGCCGTAGGCGAACCAGAGAATCTGCTCGACCGGCTCGCACGCCAGGGCGATGGCCATGAGAACCAGGCCGAAGGCGACAACGCTGATCCGCGAGACCATCAGATAATGCCTCTCGCCCGCCCTGGAGCCCGTCAGCGGCCGATAGATGTCGGTCACGAAGGACGACGCCAGGGAACTGAGCGGCGAATCGATGCTCGCCATCACAATCGCCGCCAGCAGCAGACCCTTGAGGCCCGTCGGCAGGCAGTGGGCCACAAAGTGCGAGAGGACCTCCTTGGCCTTATCCGGCCCGGGGACGGACGGGTTCTGCCGGTAGAAGACGAACAACAGCGTGCCGATGGCCAGGTACAGGCACGTGATCCCCACGTACATCAGGATAGTGGAAAGCATCGTGCGCTGGCTCTTACGGCGGGTCTCCACGGTCAACAGACGCTGCATCATCTCCTGGTCCGTCCCAAACGAGGCCAGGCCGATGAAGAAGGCGTTGATCGACAGGGCCCATAACGTGCCCGGATCGGCCGGGTCGAGGCGCAAGCGAAAAAACTCCAGACGGTCCTGTTCCCCGGCGACCCGCCATATCTCCGTCAGCCCGCCGTCGATGTGCTGGTACAGGTAGACCAGCAGGACCAGCCCGGCCGCAATGAACGTGAGCGCCTGGTACGCCCCGGCCCAGACGACGGCCTTGATGCCGCCGAACGCGATGAAGACGATACTCACGACGGTGAACAGAAGCAGGCTCTGCCCGAGCGTCCAGTCCATGATAAGGCACACGCCGAGGCAGGCAGCATAGAGGCGCACACCCGAGGCGATCAGACGGGTGAGGAAGAAGAAGATCGAGCCGGCGACCTGGGTCTCGCGGCCGAAGCGGTGGCCGAGGAATTCATAGATGCTGGTGCAGTCGTACTTGTAGAAGGCCGGGATGAAGAGATAGGCGACGCTGATGCGGGCGACGGCCGAGCCGATGAAGAACTGGACGTAGAGCCAGTTCTCCGAATAGGCCGTCGCGGGAAAGCCGACAATGGTCAGCGCGCTCATCTCGGCGGCGACGAACGACAGGCAGGCGACGACCGCCGGAATCCGACGGCCGCCCAGGAAGTAGTCGTTCGTGTCCTTCTCCCGCCGGCCGAAGACCCACGAGATCACGAACAGCAAGAGCACGGCGACCGCGACGATGGCGGCGTCGGTCCGGCCCAGCCCGGCGGCGAGGATATATTCGGTCATCCAAAACCTTTCCAGACCCGGCGCCCCGGTGCGGCCGCGACGACATCGGACGACGCGACGGCCCTGTCGGAGCGCCTGAATCGGCCCATGGGCGTCCTTGTCCCGCCATTATACGCATCCGGCGGCCGAAAGCAAAGCAGGTGCACCGGCCCATGCGGCCTCTTGATCGTCTCATGCGCATCGTCTATCCTCGCGGTCATGCTGCTGGAGATACCATGACACCGACGGACACACCCGAATCCTCGGGCAATGAATCGAGACCCCACAAGCGACGGCCGCGATACGCCGGCACGCACCCCAGGCGTTACGAGGAGAAGTACAAAGAGCACGATATCGAGTCGCACCCGGACATGGCAGCCCATCTGCGGGCCAAGGGTATTACGCCGGCCGGCTCGCATGTTCCGGTGCTCATGGAGGAGGTGCTCGCCGGCCTGCGGCCGGGGCCGGGCGAGGTCGTCGTCGACGGCACGCTGGGTCATGGCGGCCACACCCGGCGGTTCCTTGAGGCCATAGGCCCATCCGGACGACTGATCGGCCTCGATGTCGATGGGACCCAACTGGAGCGGACCGGCCGGCGCCTCACGGCCGAGTATCCCAATGTGAGCCTGCATCGCGGCAACTTCGCGGGGATCGCGGGCGTCCTGGGCAAGGAGGGACTGTCCGCCTGCGACATTATCTTCGTCGATCTTGGCGTATCGAGCATGCAAATCGACGACCCGCATCGCGGCATGAGCTACAAGCACGATGGCCCGCTCGATATGCGCATGGACGACCGACTCAAGCGGACGGCCGCCGACCTGCTGGCCGCCCTCACCGAGCGGGAGATTGCCGAGGCTTTGCGAGACCTGGCGGACGAGCCGGACCATGCCGCCATCGCCCGGCGAATCGTGGCCGAGCGGGCCATCCGGCCGATTACACGGACCCTGCAACTGGTGGACCTGGTCTTCGAGGCCCGCGGCCTGAAGCGGCAGGCCTGGCGACAGCAGCAACGTAGTTCCAAATCGCCGCCGCCGCACCCGGCCGCTCGCACGTTCCAGGCCCTGCGGATGCTCGTCAACGATGAACTCGGCCGCCTCCGCGAGCTGCTGCGCGTCGCGCCGTACTGCCTGCGCCCGGGCGGACGCATCGCCGTCATCAGCTTCCACAGCGGCGAGGACCGCCTCGTCAAGCAGTCCTTCCGCGAAGCCCTCCACACCGGCGTCTACGAATCCGCCGCCGAAGACCCCATCACCCCCACCCACGAAGAACGCCGCCAAAACCCCCGCAGCGCCCCAGCCAAACTCCGCTGGGCCGCCAAACCCCGCGAGACCGTAGACCTCAGACCGTAGACCACAGACCATGCGGGCACGCAGCCGTCAGACGCTTGCCGCCATTCAGTTGCCGGTCATTTGCGGCTCGTGGCAAGTGATTGAAGATCGGGCCGTGGCGGCAGTGCCACGGCCCTGATGAGCTACTTTGAACGGGCCCATTCTCCTACTTCTTGCGCTTGTCGTGCGGCGCACGGATTGTCACGATAGCCACGGAAGAGTTGAGACTCTCATCGGTGGCGGTGATAGTGATGGTGTACGTCCGCCCATCGCCCGTGCCCGCCCGCTCCGATCGTAGACGAAGCTCGATAATCCCGCCTGCATGGTCAATCGAGTCGACGTAATAGTCCGGAATCGTCGCGCCATCAGCCGTCGCATCCGGCGGTTGGCTGCTCTCAACGCCAACGGACAAGGTGATCGCCCCGCCGCCATTGTCGAAGGCGTAGGCCACAATCGTAACCGGCTGCAACTCATGATTCGGCGGCCACAAGATAGTCACACTCGGCAGCGGACTGATGCTCGGCGCCTGGGAATCCTGTACGCAGACCGTCACAGTCGCCGAGACCGCCGTATTGGTGCCGTCATCTACAACAAGTTCGATGGCATGTGTGCCGAGTGGGAATCGCGGATCGCCCGGTTCTATACAGAGGGCCGGAATCGGGACTGCGCCGCCGCCCGCCGGCGTTGCGATGGTGCCGCCGGCGAGAACATCCATGCCCTTCTTCCACTCATAGCCAAGCATATCGCCGTCGAAGTCCGCCACATCCGCAACAACGACAATCGGATCAATACCGATCTCCACAATCTGACTATTCGGCGCCGGCACGGCCTCCGGCGGGGAGTTTTCAACCGTCAGAATCATTGTGTCCGAAACAGGCGAATCTGTCGCGCCGAACTCCCGGACCTCAAGAGTCAGAGTATGGTTCCCAGTGGCCAAAGGTACCAGATCCGCCAATTCCAGATTGCACTGGCTCGTCTCAGGAACCGCCGTCCAATCCAGAAGCACGGCCTCCGCCTCCATCCAGCGATATTCAAGTTGATCCCCATCGGCATCGCTGGCCGTCCCACTAATCACCGTGCCGGGCTGTTCGCTGCTCAATATCTGCACATTCTCGCCGGCGTCAACAACGGGAGGGCAATGTGCTGGCGGAACGACCGCCAACCCGCACGGGTGATCAAGTTCTTTGATGAACTCTGTGCACGCCCCATCCTGTATCTGGATTCTCACCACGTTTCCCGACAGGTGGCCATTGACGTACAGCACGCCCTCAGGACCCTTGGCAATCCACTGCGGGTCGTCGAAAGGAATGCTGGTCGGCACGATGGAGCTGACATGCTGTCCGTCCTCGGCCCCGTAGGTGATTACCCGATCATTCTCCTGGCTGACGACGTACAACTGCTGCGGCCAAGCGAAGGCCAGCCCGACGGGATGAAGAAGCTCTCCGGCGACGCTGGGCACGAAGTCATCAACGACGCCCGTTCGCATGTTGTAGCGGATAACCTTGTTCGTGGGCTGCCCCCATGTGGTATACAAGTTGCCGTCAGGCCCAAACGCGACGCCGTTCGGCGCACTCGGAGTCAACTCCGGGAGAGATGGAACAACCTCCTTAAACGTTCGGGTGCACCCGTCATATCTCAGGATCTGCCGTGTGTGGTTGCTCGCCACGTAGAGATCCCCATCCGGTCCGAATGTCAATCCGGCCGGGCCGTCAAGGCCTCCAGAATCGCCGATCACAAAATCGGTCAGTTGGCGCGTGTTCATGTCAAGGCGCACAACCTTGTCGCCTCCATGCATGGTGGCGTACAGGTTGCCGTCAGGTCCAAACGCCAACCCGCCCATTGCATAGGGTTGCGGCGGAATGAGGACCCCCTTATAGGCTCCGGTTTCGCCATCATATACGCGCACGTCCCGCTGCACATAGCCGGCTACGACAACATCACCGGGTTCACAAACAACACCACTCGGTTCGCACGCCTCGCGCAACTTGGCTACATAGATATCAAATCCTCCTCCGCCCTCGGAGTTTGTCATTCCCGCGATCACAAGTCCTCCATCTGGGGTTGATGTCATGCAGTACCCGTACTCATCGCCGCTCTTGCCTATGAGTGTGGCGCTCCCTATCTCTTCACCGCCCGAATTCGTCCGAACGACACAAATGTCATAGCCCCCCGCGCCGGATGACGCCGTGTAGCCCAAGACAGCATACCCCCCGTCACCGTACACGATGACGTCTGAACCGAAGTCGTTTTCTGATCCCCCATAAGCCTTCTGCCACTCAACAACGCCGGAGAGATCGGTCTTCAGAAGGTACGCGTCCCACCCGCCTGCGCCAAAGGACGAAGTCCAGCCGGGAACAATGCACTGTCCGTCAGCGCTGAGACGGAGACGAGTCCCGATCTCCCGACCCGCCCCCCCAATAGCAAGCGGGTACGGATTCAGCAACGTTCCGTTCAAGTCGATCTTTGCCCAAAGCACATCGCCTCCAGTTCCATATGAGCTCGTCTCACCCACAATGATGAAACCGTCACCCACTTCTCGAACGGAGCTTGCGTAGTCCCATGAGTGTCCCCCAAACCGGCAATCCCACAACATGTTCCCAGACACATCGATTTTGATCACGTAGACGTCATCCGAGTTGCTGTAGGAGTGAGTCCAGCCTGCGATGATGTATCCGCCGTCGGAGGTAGCTTCGATATACGCGCCCATGTCACTGCCGCTGCCACCATATGTCCTGTACCATTGTTCGATACCATCTGCATCCGTTTTTACAACATACACGTCATGCGAACCTGCACCAAAAGAACTCGTAGCCCCGACAAGAATATAGCCCCCGTCGCGCGTCTCTTGGAGCCAATGACACACTTCGTACATGCTGCCGCCAAAGGTTCTGGCGGTCGGCCAGACTTCTTCGCCCTTGGAATCGATTTTCACCAGATAGGCATCGCACTCTCCGGCGCCGTATGAGTGCGTCGTGCCTCCGACAATGAACCCTCCGTCAGTGGTCGTCTGAACACAAACCCCCCAATCGTCAGCGGCCCCACCAATAACTCTCTCCCATTCCAGGGCAAGCGGACTGTCTGCTCCGTAAGCCGGGCCGCTGAAGACAGATGCACCAAGAATCAACAAGCTTGCGATGATCACCTTTCTGTTCAGGCACATGCGATGATATTCCATAGCTGGTCTCCTTTACCGGTCGTTAAGACATTTGCGATTTTCCACTGCTGTTCACTGAGACGCTTCGTATTGATGTACATTACGTTGACTGCCCAAGTGTCTACGAATGAGCGCACCAGCACAGGCCCTTGTCGGCACAGACAGACCGCACCCTTATGTCACTGCCATCGCCTCTTTTCTCCCCGCCAATAGTCCGCCGCCAGCCTCTGGGGAAGCATGCCACGCCTCGTTCCAGGATTGACCCTGCATGATCGCACCGCCGGGATCCTCCTGCCAACGGCCTCGCAGATCCAAATCACAATGCCACAACGCTGCAACGCTGCAACGCTCGATGAATGTGGCGTCAGCCTACGTCGGCTGGTGACCCATTGTCAAGAGGAAAGAACGTCACAATGTGCATGACAGGTGAAAATACGTATTTACCACGTATCCCATCGATCCCAAGTTCCCCAATGGGACACCAAATTGCGTATTTACCACGTATGGCGATAGCCCCATTGATTTGCGTATTTCGCAGCCCCGCAGGATGCGGTAAAATGAGCAAGCAGTCGCTTGGCACGGCTTTTGGAGTCTCGTTTATGCGTTGGATGCTATGTGCGCTTGTCGGTTTGACGGCCTTGGGAGGCCTTGCGGGGCCGGCGCACGGCCGGGTGCGCCCATATCCCGACGAAACACAGACACCGCCGCCGCAGGCGGGTTCCGCCGCCGTAATACGCAATACGCACGCCGTAATACGACAGGTGGTCTGGCGGGAGATTCGGGCGGGCAGTTTCCCTGGGGCGGTGGTACTGGTGGGCCAGGGCAACCGGATCGTGTATTTCGAGGCGTTCGGCGACCGTTGCGTCCAGCCCCAGCGGCGGCTGATGCAGAAGAACACGCTGTTCGACCTGGCCTCGCTGACCAAACCGCTGGCGACGGCCCCGGCCGTGCTGCTGCTGGCTGAACGGGGGCAACTCAGCCTCGACGACCACGTCCGCGTCTATCTGCCGACCTTCGCCTGCGGCGGCAAGCAGGACGTGCGAATCCGCCACCTCCTGACGCATACCTCGGGCCTGCCCGCCTACACCAGTGCGGCCCCGCTGGAGAAGCGGTTCGGGCCGGGCTGCCGCGATGCAGTCCTGGGCAAAATCTGCGGCCTGCGGGCGATGAACGGCCCCGGCGAGACCTTCCGCTACAGTTGCCTGGGCTACATCACCCTGGCCCGAATCGTCGAGATCGTAACCGGCCGGCCCTTCGACGCCTTCATCGAGCATGAGCTGTACCGCCCCCTCGGCATGTACCAGACGCAGTTCACTCCCCTTGAGGACTCCGTCGCCGAAGGCCAGTCCAGACCTTCTGCCTTCTTGCCTTCTGCCTTTCACCTTCCTCCTGTCACCCCGCACTTGATGCGGGGCCCGGAGCACGCGGCATTGGCGTGGGCAGCGGCATTGTCCGGCCAAGGCCACCAAAGTCCGGATGCCTTCGCCACGATCCAGGGCCGTATCGCCGCGACACAGGTGGTCGATGGCCAGCCCCTCCGCGGCATCGTGCACGACCCCCTGGCAAGGCTCGCCGGCGGCGTATCCGGCAATGCCGGGCTCTTCTCGACGGCCCGCGACCTGTCGCTCTTCTGTCGGATGCTGCTCAATGGCGGCGAACTCAACGGCCGTCGGGTGCTCTCAGCCGAGTCGGTGCGGCTGCTGACCACCGAACAGTCGCACGGCCGGGCCTACGGCTTCGACGTCAGCAGCGGCTACGCATGGCTCAAGGGTGCGTACGGACCGGCCGAGGCCTTCTGCCACAGCGGCTACACCGGCACATCCCTCGTCTGCGACCCCTGCGGCGGCGTCTACATCATCATCCTGACCAACAGCGTCCACCCCGACGACGCCGGCAAGACCCGCGCCGTTCGCGTGGGAGTCGCCGACATAGTATTCCGCGCCTGCGGCTACGCACGACGGGGGGACTCGATGGACGGGGGAGGATAGACGAGGGACGAATAGCCGCTGGTCGTCAGTCGTTGAAAGCCATGTCAGAATCCGGCGCGTCATTCTGAGCGAAGCGAAGAATCTGGGCTGCGAGCTTGTGACCACTTCCATCAGAGGCCGGGATACTTCGTTTCACTCAGCTTGACAACCCGGATTCCGGTTTCAGGATAGTCACTCAGCGGGCCCCAGCCGCTTTTTCAGCGTCACGGCCAGGCCGTGCTCGGTCATGTGAAAAAAGCGGGTCTCCAGTTGCGGATTGGTAGTCACGGCCTGGAGGTAGTCGCTCATGCGGTCGGCCTGGTTGGCGGCCGAGTGCGCAATGATCAGGCCGCCCGGCCGGATACGGGGCAGGAGCTGTTCGAGATAGTCCATATTCCCATCCTTGTCGCCGTCGAGAAACAGGATATCGACCGGCCCATTGATGTCGGCGACCGTTTCGTGCGCGTCGCCCCGGACGATGGCAACCAGGTCCTCGACACCGGCCTGCCGAAAGTTGCCGCCGGCGGTCTTGACGCGGTCGGCGTCGATCTCGTGCGTCGTCAGCCGTCCGCCCGTCCGCCGCAGCGCCAGCGTGAACCAAAGGCCCGAATAGCCGTGGCTCGTGCCGATCTCGACGACATGCCGGGCGCCCGCGGCCTCGGCAAGCAATCGCAGCAGCCGGCCGTCGTCGGGCGTGATGTTCAGGTCGCCCCGGCCGTCTCTGGCCGTCATCTCGGCCAGCACGTCGAGAATCCGCTGCTCGCCCTTGTCCGCGGCCAGAGGGGGGGCGTCGAGCCAGGATAGGCTCGGGGATGGCGTCTTCTCCACCGCCAACAGGACCGTGGCGGCCAGCAACAGCAGTGCAATGGTCTTTCTCATCGTAGACTCCTGCGGAAATCCGGACGCCGGTTCATACTCCGGCATGGCCCGAGTATAGGCCAATGGCCCGCCCCGGGCAACCACGTCAGGGTATAGGACGCCGCGACAGGCCCGCTGCACATGGCCTCTCGATGGGCGGACCTCGGATTCTGTGCCCCGCAGTGAGCATTTTTCGCAATTTCTTCGTGGAGCAAGGGCACCGGCCGCCGCAGGTTATGGGGGTTAAACCGGCGGATCTGCCGCGGTAATGGCAAGCCACCGGCCTATTCCATGGAGGGTCCGGGGTAAGGCGGATAAGGGGCGGAAGATGACTCCCGCGGGGCGATCTTGCCTGGTTTGACGCGCCCATGACGGCCCCGGCGGCAGCCCCGGAAAAATGTTCAAGAGGTTCGCCACCGCGCGCCGATTTACAGTACAGACAATCTGGCTCGTCGCCCCTGTGGTCGGCAGGCGAATATTTCAAACATATCGAACGATGAATACTGGAATACATTCGCGACTGTCACAGGGGCTTTTTTTCTGCGCACGGGTCGCAAACCCGCCCCCCCTGCCGCATTCAAAAGAGCAATTGCAGTGGAGTCCGGGCCGCCGGCCGGGTATAATCCCGCTCACGTCGTTCCCGTGTCGTATCGGGCATTGGAGTCTTGTTCCGCCAGGATGTATGGAGGTGACATCATGAGAAGCTCAACGATGAAAACGGCCGCCATTGCGACGGCAGGCATCGCAATCG
>DDXG01000210.1 GCA_002347125.1 Phycisphaerales bacterium UBA2266 | reverse complement strand
TTGTGCTCTTGTGCTCTTGTGCTCTTTCATCAATCGAGGAACGATTATGGCGGTGGCTCCAATACTGGCTGTTGGCATTATCATGAAGATCGTCGGGGTGCTGTTCGTCCTGAGCTGCGTGACCCTGGTTATGGTGGTTCTGATCCAGAAGGGCCGGGGAGGCGGACTCAGCGCCGCTTTCGGCGGCGGCATGGCCGGCGGCCTGCTGGGTTCCAAGACGGGCGACTTCCTGACGTGGTTCACCATTGTGCTGGTGTGCGTGTTTCTCCTGCTGGCGGTGGTGACCGCGAAATACTATCGCCCGACGACAACGGACTTCGGGGTTCCGCCGTCTGGGCAGACAACCGTCCCGGACGGGAGTGTGCCCGCCGGCACGACGGCCCCGGCCCCCATAACCGGCGAGCCCGAGACGGCGCCTGTAACGTCGCCGACGGGGGATACGACGCCTACCCCGGTCAACGCCCCGGCCAATTAGGCCGCGACCTCTATCGTCCAGGCGATCCGTCGGGCTATCGCAACGTCAGGTGAAAGAACAGACTATGCTCAACAGTATGACCGGATTCGGCGAGGCGCAGGGCACGCTCAATGGCGTCAGCTACGTCGTCGAAGTCAAGACGCTGAACAGCCGGTATTTCAAGACCAGCATCAAGCTGCCCGAGCTTGGGGTGAATCTTGAGGAGCATATCGACAAGCTCTTGCGACGGCGGATTGCGCGGGGCGCGGTGCAATACGTGCTCCGGCTCAAGGAGGTCTCGGCCAGCGCCCTGTTCGACATCGACGAACCGGCGCTTCGCGCGGTCGTGGAGCGGCTCAGCCGACTGGGCCCGGACCTGGCGGGTAGCCTGGATGTGGGCAATCTGTTGAGTCTGCCTGGCATGGTGCGTCCGGTGACGCCCGATGAGGAGACGGCCGTGCGGGTGCGAGACAAGATTCTGGAGTTGAGCAGCACCGCGATCGACAGGGTCCAGCAGATGCGCTGTGCCGAGGGCCAGAGTCTCGAAGCGGACCTGCGTGGCCACTGTGAGGCGATTCGCAGGGACTTGGAGGTCATCGATTCCCGCGGCGGATCGGTCGTGCGGGAATACGCCCGACGCCTCCAGAGCCGCGTCGATGAACTGCTGGCCGAGGCGAAGCTCAAGCTCGACGCCGAGACGCTGGCCCGCGAGGTGGCGGTGCTGGCGGATCGTTCTGATATATCCGAAGAACTGGCCCGACTGGACTCGCACCTCAAGCAGTTCGAGCAGATATGCCACGAGGGCGGCCAGGCGGGACGCCGGCTGGATTTCCTCTGCCAGGAAATGCTCCGCGAGGCCAACACGATAGGCAGTAAAGCCACCGACGGCGAGATCATCTCGCGCGTCGTGGACGTCAAGTGCCGAATCGATCGAATCAAGGAGCAGGTGCAGAACGTGGAGTAGATGAAAAAGCCAAAGGTAATCATTATCAGTGGGCCGTCGGGGGTGGGCAAGAGCACGATCGCCAGGGAGGTGGCCAAACGGCTGGACAATGTACACTTGAGCGTCTCGGTGACGACACGGCCCGGAAGCGCCGCCGAGGTCGACGGCAAGGACTACTGGTTCGTCGACCGCGACGAGTTCCAACGCCGTATCGACCAGGGGCTGCTACTGGAATACGCCGAGGTCTTCGGCAACCTCTACGGCACGCCGAAGGACAAGGTGGATGAGGCCCTGGCCGCCGGCAGGAGCGTCATCCTGGAGATCGATGTTCAGGGCGCCCGCAAGACCAAGGCGATCTATCCGGATGCGTTGATGGTGTTCGTCATGCCGCCGGCCCAGAAGGTGCTGGCCGAACGGCTCTCCGGACGCGGGCGCGACGATGAGGCCGCCAGGGAAAAACGACTCAACGGGGCCGGGCATGAAATCGCGGCGGCGTGGCAGTACTATGAGCACATGGTGATTAACGACGACCTCGACAAGGCGATCAACGAGGTGATTGGGCTGATTGAACAGGACTGAGCCGGGGCGATGCGCCACGGGTGATCTGGAGTCTGAACGATGATTGAGAATCTGAGAAGTCAGGAAATGCTGAGAAAGGTCGGCGGGCGATTCAAACTCACCGCGCTGGTCCAGAAACGGATAGCCGAACTCGTGCAGGGGTCGCGCCCCCTGATCGACGATACCAAGGGCAAGACCCTGCTGGAGATCGTCACCCAGGAGATCATGGAGGACAAGATCACCTACGAGGGCGCTCCCGGACAGGCCAAAGCGGGGCAGACGCAGTAGAATCGGCCCGGGCCGCCCGTACAGACCGCGTGCGGCTCGTGTCGGAAGACGATGCGATGACGGATGCAACAGACAATGCCGATGGGGCCCGCGAACCGAGCCGGATGCAAGCCAATGTGCTCCTGGGGGTCAGCGGGGGTATTGCCGCGTACAAGGCCGTTGATCTGGCGAGCAAGCTGACGGCGGCGGGGGCCTGCGTGCAGGTCGTGATGACCGCCGCGGCATGCGAGTTGGTCGGACCGCCGAGTTTTGAGGCGGTGACCGGCCGGGCGGTCCTGACGAGTCTGTGGAGGTGCGACGGCGACCGGACCATCCGGCATATCGACCTGGTGGACTGGGCCGATATTGTCGTGGTGGCCCCGGCGACCGCCAACATTATCGGCAAGACAGCCGGCGGGATTTGCGACAACCTTCTCAGTACGACGTTGTGCGCGGCCTGGCGGAAGCCCTGTCTGCTGGCCCCGGCGATGAACGACCGGATGTGGACCAATCCCGCCGTCCAGCGTAATGTCGCGGCCGTCAAAGCGATGGGGTTCGAACTGGTGGGCCCGGCCACGGGGCGGCTGGCGTGCGGAACCCAGGGGCCGGGGCGGATGGCCGAACCGGCTGAGATCCTGGCCGCTATCCGCCGGATGCTCAAGGACGCCGGACGAGGGACGACTTAGTGGCTTGTGATCGAGGGGCGCGCCACGCAACACGCACGCCGCATGAGTTGGGTGGCAGCCTTTCGCGAAGCGAAGGGCTGGTCTAATCCGGCCCTTGCGTGTGGCAGAGGCCGCCACCCCGACGCAATACGCCATGCGAAAGAAGCAAGCAGTCGGCATTAACCATCAAGTATCAAGTATCGAGCATCGAGTATGCGTTTTCTCATTACGGCCGGCGGAACGCGGGAATACATCGACCCCGTGCGTTTCATATCGAATGCCAGCAGCGGGCGGATGGGTTATGCCCTGGCGCAGGCCGCGATGCGGCATGGCCATGACGTCGTGCTGGTGACGGCCCCGACGCTGCTGAAACCGCCGGCGGGCGCGGATGTGGTCGCGGTCGAGTCCTCCCGCGAGATGTTCGATGCGGTCAAGACCCATTTCCACGAATGCGACTGTCTGATCATGGCCGCGGCCGTGACCGATTACAGGCCCGTGCAGCGTGCGGCGCGGAAACTCAAGAAGGGCCGGGGGCCGCTGACGCTGCGGCTCAAGCCGACGCTCGATATTCTCAAATGGGCCGGCCTGCACAAGCGGCCCGGCCAGGTGCTCGTGGGTTTTGCCCTGGAGGACCGCTCGGTGCTGGCCGCCGCACAGCGCAAGCTCGTCGAAAAGCGCCTGGACATGATCGTGGCCAACACCCCCGCCGCCATCGGCCGGGACCGCTCCAGCGCCGACATCCTCACCGCCGACGGCCAACACCTCGACATCGACGAGCAATCCAAACAACTCACGGCCAGGCGAATCATCCAGATGGCCTGCGAACGAGCCAAAGCCTGATCCGTGTCGCGGGCGTCCCGCCCGCGTGTGTTGACGGGCATCCCACCCTCGCGTGTAACATCAGCCCCGAAGCCAGTTCGGCATCAGGACCGCCCGCCCACCGCTCGCTGCTCACTTCTCGCTGCCCGCTTTCACAAGTCTGTAGGGTGTGCCCCGATGCACATCGGGGTTGCACACGCGGGCCGCTTACCGCCGCCGCATACACGCCATGAATCGCGGGGGTTGTCTTTGGACCGCGGGGTGATAAGATGGGGCATGCCGCCGGGGCCATTTGGGCCAAATCCGCGGCCAACCGGCGGGTATGTGAACTTTAGCTCCCTTTGGAAGGGTATGCGATGAAGATCAGAATGCTCGCGCTTGTGCTGTGCCTGGCCCCGTCGATCTGGGCGGCTCAGGAGGGACCCAACGATCCGAATGCCACAGTGAAGAAGCCGCTTGAGGCCCGCATACTCGACCCGGCCGGTTCGTTGGAGACTCTGGAGTTCGTCAAGGGCGGCCCCGTCGAACTCAAAAAGGGCAATCTCTACGTGATCGAGTTCTGGGCGACCTGGTGCGCGCCCTGCCGCGTGAGCATTCCGCACCTGACCAAGGTGCAGAAGACCTTCAAGGACAAGAAGGTGACGGTCATCGGAATCAGCAATGAAACGCGCGAGAAGGTCGAGCCGTTCGTGAAGGAGAAGGCCGAGACCATGGACTATGTCGTGGCGATTGATCCCGAGCGCAAGATCGGCGAGAAGTACATGACGGCCTACAAGCAGAATGGGATTCCGACGGCATTCATCGTGGACAAGGAGTTGCGAGTGGTCTGGGTGGGCCATCCGATGGCGGACCTGGACACGGTGCTGGAGAAAGTCATAAAGGGAGAATTCGACGCCAAGGCATACGCCGAGGCCAGGAAACGCCGGGGGGAGATGGACAAGAAGGCGATGGCGGCGTTCCGGGCGTATTTCGCGGCTTTGGAGAAGGCCGATGGCGCCAAAGAGGCCGCCGAGCAGGGCGCCATCATCCTTGAAAACGGCTCCGACCAGGCGCTCAATGCGTTTGCCTGGCGGGTCCTGACGGAGGTCGAGGCCGGCAAGCAGGATTACCCCCTGGCCCTCAAGGCCGCAACAAAGGCCAATGACCTGACGCAAGGCAAGAATGCCGCCATTGTCGACACCTTCGCATTGGCCCTGTTCAAGAACGGCAAGGTCCGCGAGGCGATACAGGCCCAGGAGGCGGCGCTCAAGCTCGCAGCCGGGGATGAGGCCATGGAAGCGGAATTCAAGAGCCGGCTGGAAGAGTTCAAGAAGGCCCAGCAGGAGCCATAGGCCCAACACCACTCATTGAAGGGGAATGACGTGAGACGGTTCTTGAGCATAGCAACCATCGCCCTGATGAACATCCACCCGGCCGTCGGGCAGGCCGGGCAGGCCGCGCCGACGGGGTCCAGGATTCGCGCGGCCGTGCCAATAAAGGCCTATGCGTTCGATATGACGGACGTGCGGCTGCTGGATGGCCCCTTCAAACACGCCATGGACGTAAACGGGCGGTACCTGCTGAGCCTGGAGGCGGATCGGCTGCTCAGCGGCTTTCGCACCCAGGCGGGCCTGGAGCCCAAGGGCAGGGTCTACGGCGGCTGGGAAGAGATGGGCATCGCGGGCCATTCGCTGGGCCACTATCTCAGCGCCTGCGCCCTGATGTATGCCCAGACGGGTGATGAGCGGTTCGCCGAGCGGGTCAACTACATCGTCGACGAACTGGCCGTCTGCCAGGATGCCCACGGCGACGGCTACGTGGCGGCGATACCCCGCGGCCGCGAGATCTTCGACGAAGTGGCCCGCGGCGATATCCGCACGAAGGGCTTCGACCTCAACGGCTGCTGGGTGCCGATCTATACGCTGCACAAGCAGATGGCCGGGCTCATCGACGCCTACCGACTCTGCGGCAACGACCGGGCGGTAGAGGTCGCCAGGGGGCTGGGCGATTATCTGGCGGGCAAGCTCGGCGGACTGACGGATGAGCAGATGCAACTGCTGCTCAACTGCGAGCACGGCGGCATCAATGAGGCATTGGCGGATCTGTACGCGGTCACCGGCGACCAGAAGTATCTGAACCTCTCGCGCCGGATATACCACAAGGCGATACTCGACCCTCTGGCCGAGCAGCGGGACGACCTGGCGGGCAAGCACTCCAATACCCAGGTGCCGAAGGTCATTGGGATGGCGAGGCTGTATGAGTTGACGGGCGAGCAACGGTACGTGACCCTTGCGAAGTTCTTCTGGCGGACCGTCGTGGCCAACCACACCTACGTCAACGGCGGTAACAGCGCGTGGGAGTACTTCGGCCCGCCCGGCAAGCTCAGCGAGCGGCTGGGCGACACGACCGAGACCTGCAACACCTACAACATGCTCAAGCTTACGCGGCACCTGTTCTCGTGGTCGCCCCAGGCCGAGTACGCGGATTACTACGAACGGGCATTGTACAACCATATCCTGGCACATCAGCACCCCGAGACGGGCATGTTCGTCTACAAGGGCTTCCTCGACCCCGGCACGCGCAAGAACTACAGCGGGCCGTTCGATTCGTTCTGGTGCTGCGTGGGCACGGGCATGGAGAACCACGCCAAGTACGGCGACAGCATCTACTTCCATGACGGCGACGGCCTGTTCGTCAGTCTCTTCATCGCCTCGAAGCTGACGTGGAAGGACAAGGGCGTCGTGGTCGTACAGGAGACGGACTACCCGGCCGCCGATACCACGAAACTGACGATCCACTGCGACAAGCCCGTCGGTATGGCGGTGCGGATACGCCATCCATACTGGGCGACCGACGGGATGACCGTCCGGGTCAACGGAAAGACCCAGGGCGGCGATGGAAAGCCGGGTTCATTTGCAGAAGTGGTCCGCATGTGGGCCGATGGCGACGTGCTCGAGGCGACCCTGCCGATGCAGGTCCGCACCGAGGCGATGCCGGACAACGCTGACCGTCTCGCGCTCATGTATGGGCCGCTGGTCCTGTGCGGGGAACTGGCCGATGGGGCCGAGATTTCCGTGCTCGTGCCGGGCGACAAGGACCTGACGGCCTGCGTGGAGCCGGTCGCCGACAGGCCCCTGGAGTGGATGACCAAGGGCCTTGGCCGGCCGGACGACCTGCGCCTGATCCCGCTGCATGCCATGCACGACCGGCGGTACAACGTGTATTTCGACCGCTTCTCCAGGGAACAGTGGGCCGCACGGCAGGCCGAATACGAGGCCCAGCGTCGGCGCGAGGCGGAATTGGAGGCGCGGACGGTGGACGTGCTGCGGATCGGGCAGATGCAGCCGGAGCGCGATCACAATCTGACGGGCGAAAACACCGGCGCCGGCACGTTCGCGGACGAGCACTGGCGTCATGCCACCGACGGCGGCTGGTTTGCCTTCGAGATGAAGGTGGACCGCGAGCAGCCCGTGGACCTGGTCGTGCGCTACTGGGGTTCCGACGCGGGCGGCCGGGTGTTCGACATCCTGATCGACGGAACGACCCTCGCCACCGAGCGGCTTGAACGTAACAAGCCGGGCCAATTCTATGACCAGACCTATCCCATCCCGGCCGAATGGACCGCCGGCAAGGACAAGGTCGTCGTCAAGTTCGCGGCACAGCCCGGCGGAACCGCCGGCGGCGTCTTCGGCTGCCGCGTGGTCAGGCGGGAATGAACCTCTGTGTTATGATATGATACTTGGAGAATCTCAACGGGCCGGTGTAACCGCCGGTCCGGCATGTGCGTATGCCTTGTTTGGATACGTGGGA
This sequence comes from Phycisphaerales bacterium UBA2266, assembly GCA_002347125.1. Lineage (GTDB taxonomy): Bacteria > Planctomycetota > Phycisphaerae > Sedimentisphaerales > Anaerobacaceae > UBA2266. The sequence continues at coordinate 942 of DDXG01000210.1, read as the reverse complement.
AGGATCGTGGGGGATGTTTGCATTGCATGGTGAACAATATGGGCAAACTTGAAAGTGGTTCCGGGACGAAGGTCGTCGCTTTGGCCATTGTGCTTGTTGGGGCGGCGGGTCTGGGCTATGGAATATGGCGCATTTACACGGCGCGTACCTCTCTGAAAGAGCCGCCTGTGCCCGCGCCCCGGGTGGCCGTGGATGTCGAACCCGTCGCACCGGTTCAGCCTGTCGTCGAGGCCCCCGAACCGGTCGTCCCGCCCGTCCATGAGCTCCCGGCCGTTCCGGAATATGTGGAGCCACCGGCGATTGAGCCGCAGAGGTCGTTGGCCGATGCCGCCGGCGGGCCGCCAATGGGGGGTGGATTCGGCCAGGGATTCGGCGGCAACGATGGACAGATCTTCCAGCGGGTCTTCGGCGATATCAAGCTGACCCCGGAGGAAGAGGACCGATTCAGACAGGGCATGAGCCAGGCGATTGCGCGGTTCTGGACGATGAACGAGGCCGATCGCCAGGCCGAGATGGAGCGACTGCGGTCGATGGGCGAACGCTGGCAGGGGATGAACGAGACCGACCGTGAGGCGGCGATGCAGCGGGTCCGCGCGCGATTCGACCAATGGCGCACCAGCGGGGCCGCCGAGCTGCCGCCCCTGAGCCTGGACTGAGGTCGTCCTTCGTATTGCGTTTTTTGGATCGCGGCAATACTCGATGCTCGATACTCGATGCCTTGATGCCTGAAGTCGATGCTATCGAGGGTCGTCGAGCCAGTGGAGCGATAGCAGGGCGAAGTCGGCCAGGTCCACCTTGCAGTCGCCGTTGATGTCCCCGGCCACAATCGTCTCACAGACCGGCCCGCCGAACCAGGACTTGCTCGCCTCGCCCGTGCCGCCGTAGGCGCCCATGTTGACCCGCCCGCCGTTGGGGAAGGGTTCAAGACCGATGGGGCTCATA
>DDXG01000009.1 GCA_002347125.1 Phycisphaerales bacterium UBA2266 | reverse complement strand
CTCCGAGATCGTCGCCGGCGCCCTGGCCGACCCGCGATACCGGCGGGCCACCCTCGTCGGGGAGCGCACGCACGGCAAGGGCAGCGTGCAGGGCATCACCCCCTTCCCGGGCGGACGGGCCCAGTTGAAATACACCATGGCCTACTACCACCTGCCTTCCGGTCAGCGGGTCGAGAGCCGCGACGCCATGAAGAAGCTCGGCAAGACGGACTGGGGCGTCGCGCCCGATGTGAAGATCGAACTGCGAAGCGATGAGGTTCGCAAGATGATCGACATTCAACGAGACAACGACGTGCTCGTCCAGGCCAACCACGACAGCGCCAACGGCGAGGTCAAGAAACACTCCGTCGAGGAAACGCTCAAGAGCGACCCGCAGTTGGCGGTTGGATTGCTGGTGGCCCAAAGCAAGTTGATCGAGGCTCGCGCGGTCGCGGCGAAGTAACGGCGGCGTTGTTTTCCGGGGTGCACGGCATTGTCGAACGTTGAAGATACGAACAAACTCATCCAGCAGCGCCGGCAGAAGCTGGAGAAAATGCTTGAACTGGGCCACGACCCTTACGGGGGCCGGTATGCCGATACCGAGTCGGCCGAGTCCATCCGAGGACGCTTCCAGGACGACAAGCCGGACCAGCGGGCCAGGTGCGCCGGGCGGATCGTCCTGTTGCGCGACATCGGCAAGCTGATATTCATCACGTTGCGGGACTGGACGGGGACCATTCAGGTGGGCCTGAGCCGGAACCTGCTCGGCGACGGCCCCGACGGCTGGCCACAGGCGAAGCTGCTGGAGGTCGGTGACATCATCGGGGCCGACGGCCAACTCGGACGCACCAAGACGGGTGAAATCACGATATGGGTCGAGCAGGGGGGGCTGACCGTTCTGAGCAAGTGCCTGTGTCCGCCGCCGGAGAAATTCCACGGCCTGGCCGACGTCGATCAGCGGTATCGTCAGCGATACGTGGATCTGTGGGCCAACCCGGAGGTGATGCAGCGCTTCAAGACCCGCAGCGCCATCCTCGCGGCCATACGGGCGTTCCTGGGCGAGCGGGGATTTCTCGAAGTGGAGACCCCGATGATGCAGTCGGTCGCCGGAGGCGCCGCCGCCAGGCCCTTTATCACCCATCACAACAGCCTCGACCTCGACCTGTACCTCCGGATCGCGCCGGAGCTGTTCCTCAAGCGGCTGCTCGTCGGCGGCATGGAGCGGGTCTTCGAGNNTCAACCGCAACTTCCGCAACGAGGGCCTCAGCCGCCGGCACAACCCCGAATTCACGATGATGGAACTGTACCAGGCCTACGGCGACTACCGCGTGATGATGGACCTGACCGAGGACTTGATTTCAGTGCTGGTCGAGCGGTTCTGCGGCCGCCCGAAGCTGGCCTTCAACGAGATGGAGATCGACTTCTCGCGTCCGTGGCGGCGTGCGCGTTATGCGGACCTGCTCGGGGAATACGCCGGCTGCGACATCGACGACCTGCCCGCCGTCCGGGCCAAAGCCGTGAAGCTGGGCCTCGATGAAAAGGGCATGGACGACGTGATTGTGGTCAACGAGGTCTTTGAGGCGACCGTCGAGGATGCCCTGGTCCATCCCACGTTCGTCACGGACTACCCGGCGCCGCTGTGTCCGCTGACGAAAAAGAGCAAAGCCGACCCGCGGTACGCCGAGCGGTTCGAGCTGTTCGTGGCCGGGATGGAACTGGCCAACGCTTATACGGAGTTGAACGACCCGGCCGTCCAGGAGGAAAACTTCCGGATTCAGTTGCGCGGCCAGGACGAGACGATGGCGACCATGGACGAGGACTTCGTCACGGCCCTGAAATACGGCATGCCGCCGGCCGGCGGCCTGGGAATCGGGATCGACCGGCTCGTGATGGTGCTCACGGGGGTCCCGACGATACGGGATGTGGTCCTGTTTCCCCTGTTGAAACCGAAGGCGGGTGATTGAGCGATCCGGACACGATTCTACGATGACGCGGGCGTGACATGCTGAAATACTTTCTGTGGCTGAAGTACCTGCACAAGAGGCGGATTGTGCTGCTGAGCATGGCCACGGTGGCCTTGTCGGTGGCGCTGTTGATCGTGGTGGCCAGCCTGTTTATCGGCTTCATCGAGGCCTTCGAGGGCAGCGCCGCGGACTTCATCGGGGATGTGGTGATTTCGGGGCCGCGGCCGATTCGCAAGTACGACCTGTTTATCGAGCGCCTCAAGGAGGCGGGCATCGCCGATGAGGCGACCGTCATCGTCTCGGCCCAGGGCCTGCTGCACCTGGGGACCGGCCACGTGCGTGCCGTGAGCGTCTGGGGCATTGAGCCGCACCAGCGCGTCCGCGTGACGAAGTATAGAGAGTCCCTCATGCGGCAGAAGGACCTGGAGGCGCCGGTGTCCTTCGACCCGCCGGGCGACCCGAATCAGGTCGGCGGCTTCGTCGGCATCGCCGTCCTGCAGGAACCCAATGAACTGACCGACGAGTACGACACGGCCGCCGCTGCGGCCATGATCGGCAAGCGCGTGGTCCTGACGACCGGCACGGTCCTGCGAGAGAGCGACGCCGGCGGCTCCGTCCAGTTCAAGCGCAAGGTCGTGCCTTTTGCCATCGCCGACGTGATGTTCACCGGCGTCTACGACCTCGACCGCCGCTTCATCTACCTGCCCCGTGAGAAGGTCCAGGAGGTCATCTACCCCGACGAACCCGAGCCGGTCGCCGACCAGTTGCAGGTCCGCCTGGCCGAAGGCATCGATCCGCGGGCGGCCGTGGCGATGATCCGTGGATTGTGGTCGGTATTCGCCGAGGACGAGCTGGGCTGGGGACCGTATACAATCGAAGCAACCGACATCGAGACCAGCCGCCAGATGCAGGGCCAGTATGTCTACGAACTCCGCAAGCAGATGGGTATTCTGTTGTTCATCTTCGGCGTGGTCGATTTCACCGTGATCCTGCTGATTTCGTGCATCTTCTACATGATCGTCCGCATGAAGCGCAAGGACATCGGCATCATGAAAAGCTGCGGGGCGTCGAGCTGGTCGGTGGCCGCGCTGTTTCTGGGCTTCGGGGTGTGCGTCGGCATCATCGGTGCGGCCGTCGGCACCGTCCTGGGATACGTCGTAACCCGCCAGGTCAACACGCTGGAGGAGTGGATTCGCGTGTTGTTCGGGCTCAAGCTCTGGAAAAGCAGCGTCTACATGTTCAGCCGCATCCCCAACCAGGTGGACTGGCCGTCGGCGGGCCGCGTGGTCGTCTTCGCCATTATCGCCGCCGGCGTCGGGGCCCTGATTCCCGCCATTGTGGCGGCGCGGACCCGCCCCGTCGAAATACTCCAATATGAATAAGAAACTATATCAAAACTATACCTGTGTTTGTCATGCTACATGCAATCCCGCTTGTCATGCTGAGCGAAGCGAAGCATCTGGCTCTCGAATGGGAGCGATCAAAGACTTTCAGCCCGGATTCTTCGCTTCGCTCAGAATGACACTTTTTCTCTTGATATGGTGAGCAAGAACGGATGTATCGCTGGCTCCTGGCATCTCGTTACCTGTTGAAGCGGCGGATCACCTGGTTCGCCGTCCTGGCGGTGATGTTGTGCGTGTTCATCGTCGTGGTGGTCATGACGGTCCTGACGGGGCTGGTGCGTGATTTCACCGCCAAGAACCACGAATTTGTCGGCGATATCGTCGTCGGGACCGAGTCGCTGGTGGGTTTTGCCTACTACGAGGGCTTCCTCGAACGGCTGGAGCAGGCCGATTTCGTCGCGGCGACCTCGCCGGTGGTCAAGAGCTACGCCCTGATCAGCCCGGCCGACAGCGACCGCAACATCGGCGTCGAGGTCATGGGCATCGACCTGGTCGCGCACTGCCGCGTGACCGGATTCGCCGCCACACTCCACTATCACGCGAGTGACTGGCGGCGGGCGTTCGAGCCGGCCGGCGACCCGAACCTCCCCGGCTGCATCCTGGGCATCGACCTGGCACTGGACCGCGACCGGTATGGACGCTACAACTTCGGCTCGTCCATCCCGCAAATCTCCCTGGCGGTGACCTGCTTTCCCCTGACGGCCCGCGGCGCCCTGGCCCTGGCGGGCACCAGCGTGGCCACGACCAAGACGTTCCACTACAGCGATACCTCGCAGAGCGGCCTGGCAAGGGTCGACAGCGCCATGATCTACCTGCCCATCGAGCCGTTGCAGGCCATGTGCGGAATGGATGGACCCACGAAACGCATCACGGCCATTCACGTAAAGCTCGCCGAAGGCGTGAGGGGCCCCGTCGGCCGCGAGAAGATCGCCGCCCTCTGGGACCGGTACAAGGCCGAGAACGCCCAACAGCCGCAGGCCCACCTGCTCGATACGGTCCGCGTGCAGGGCTGGAAGGAGAACCGGCGGTCGTTCATCGCCGCCATGGAGAAAGAGCAGACAATGATGACGGCCCTGTTCGGCCTGGTCGGGATCACGGCCGTGTTCATCGTGTTTGTGGTCTTCTACATGATTATCAGCAACAAGACCAAGGACATCGGCATCCTAAAGAGCGTGGGCGTGTCGAGCCTGAACGTGGTCCGGCTGTTCATGGGTTTCGCCTTCTGCGTCGGCGCCATCGGGTCGTTGCTGGGAATGGCCGGCGGCATACTGTTCCTGCGGCGGGCCAACCAGATCGAGGGCTGGCTCTTCGAGCATTTCGGTTTCCAGATATGGGACCGCTCGCTCTACGTGATAGGGGATATTCCCAACCAGGCTGAGCCGCGGGTGCTCGCGGTGATTGCGGCCCTGGCGGTGCTGGCGTGCCTGGCCGGCGCGCTGATTCCCAGCGGGCGGGCGGCGAGGCTGCGGCCGGTGGATACTCTGACGGTGGCCAGACTATGACCCAGAATGAATACATTCTTCAGGCCGAAGGCATACACAAGACCTACCGCATGGGGGCCACCCGCGTCCCCGTGCTCAAGGGTGTCAATCTGGCGGTTCGCCCCGGCGAATTCGTGGCGATCATCGGGGCCTCCGGCAGCGGCAAGAGCACGCTGATGCACATCCTCGGGGCCCTGGACCGCCCCGACAAGGGCCTTGTCCTGTTCAAGGGCAGAGACCTCAGCCGGTTCCGCGGCGGCGAACTGAACCAGTTCCGTAACCGGCGGGTGGGCTTCGTCTTCCAGTTCTACCACCT
>DDXG01000008.1 GCA_002347125.1 Phycisphaerales bacterium UBA2266 | reverse complement strand
TCGACGGTCCGTACACGCTTATTGCGAGCGGGCCGATCGTCGATTTTGCGGGAGCCACGGCTTGGCCGCGGTTTACGAAGAACACGACGCCCATCACGTTTTCGAACAAGACGCCCTACAATCACTACCAGGTTCTGATCACGGCCGTTCGCAACCCGGCCGGGGCCAATAGCATGCAGGTGGCGGAGATCGAGCTTCTTGGGCAGGTGTTGAAGGCGCATCAGCCGGACCCGGCCAACAATGCCATTTTGAATGCGACGTCGAAGCTGATGACATGGAGCCCCGGCGCCTATGCCGCGCAGCACCGCGTGTATTTCGGTACGAATGCGACGGCCGTGGCCAACGGAACAGGCGGGACCGACAAGGGTCTGCAGGCAAGCGCGAGTTACCTTGCCATAGGTCTTGTGCCCGGCACAACCTACTACTGGCGCGTCGATGAGGTCAACGACGTGCACCCGGACAGCCCGTGGACTGGCGACGTCTGGAACTTTGACGTGGCGTCCGTGAAGGCATGGTATCCATCGCCGGTCGATGGTGCGGTCAATATCGTTAAGAACAGCGTGTTGAGCTGGAGGGCCGGCCTGGGCGCGATCGCCAGCTACGTGTACATGGGGACCAGTCCGACGAACCTCCAGCAGAAGACGCTGACGTCGGGCACGACGTACACGCCGACCGGCCAGGCCGACGGCACCACGTACTACTGGCGTATCGACAGCATCGACAACTCGATGAATATCGTCACCGGCGACGTCTGGAGCTACACGACCATTCCATTCATCGCGATCACCGACCCGAACCTGCGCGGCTGGTGGACCTTCGACGAGGGCTCGGGCGCGGTTGTGTTGGACCAGTCGGGCCACGGCAATCATGGTATCATCAACGGAAATCCTACGTGGATCGACGGTTACGACGGCGGGGCCCTGCGGTTTGACGGCGACGGAGACTGGGTCGAGTGTGGCAGTGGGGCGAGTCTGAATCTCGTCAATGAGCTGACGATTGCCGCCTGGGTCAATCCGGCGGTTCTCGGCAGAGATCACAAGGTCGCCGGCAACCAGAACAACTCCTCCGGCGGCTACAAGCTGACGCTCTTCAATGACAACCAGGTGGAGTTTGAGATACGGACTCCGGCGAATGCGGCGATTCTGACGCGAGGCGTCGGAGGCGGAACGCCATTTATGGCGAACGACTGGCAGCATGTCGCGGGGACGTATTCGGCGAGCAGCGGGCATTTGAGGACTTACCTCAATGGTGTTCTGCAGCGGGTCTTGTCCACGACGGAGCAGTTGGGTCCGGGCGGGAACTTCCGCATGGGCCGTGAGATATTCGCCACGTCGCACTGGTTCCAGGGGGCCATGGACGACGTCCGCGTATACGACGAGGCCCTGGATGGGGCGGGGATCACGCTCATCATGCGGGGCGACCCCGATCGGGCATGGAATCCGAATCCGGTCCATGGCGTGTCGGTCAGTATCGACGGGGCCAGGATTGCGTCGTGGTCGGCGGGCGATTCAGCCGTCCAGCATGATGTGTACTTCGGGACGGATGCAGCGACCGTCGAGGCGGCCAGTGTCGGCGATCCTATGGGTGTTTACAGGGGTCGCCAGGCGGGCACGACATACAACACGCCCGCGGCGATGGGTGGCACGTACTACTGGCGCATTGATGAGGTCAGCAGCGACTCGTCCATCACGAAGGGCCGCGTATGGCGGTTTACGGTGCTGAGCTACCTGATCGTGGACGACTTCGAGTCTTACGGCGATCTGGCGACCATCGGTGTTCCCGGCCAGCGGATATGGTACGTCTGGCTTGACGGCCTGGGTTACAACAATCCTCCGCCCGGCTACGCCGGCAATGGCAGCGGTTCGATGGTGGACCTGAGCACCGCCGTCGTCAACAGCGGCCAGCGGGCCCTGCGGATGGATTTCGACAATACGACCGTTCCCTACTCGGTCGTTGAGGCGGCCACCAGCAATCTGTTGGTCGGTTCCAACTGGAACCGGGACGGTGTCAAGGCCCTGGCCTTGTCCTTCCGCGGCTATCCGCCGTCAACCGGCGGCGTCACGACGGCGGGCGGGCTGATTACCGCCAAGGGCGCCGGCGCGGACATCTGGGACGTGTTGTATCCCGGCGAAGTCGCCGCCGACGGCTTCCATGATGAGTTCCACTTCGTCTATATCGCTCTGGCCCCCGGCACGCACACGATTACAGCCAAGGTCGAGAGCATCGTCAACACCAATGGCTGGGCCAAGGTCGGTGTGATGATGCGAACGAGTCTGGATCCCAAGTCCTCGCACACGATTGCCGGGGTGACGCCGAGCAATGGTCTGGCCCAGCAGTGGCGTCTGACCGACGGCGCGGCAAGCGGCTGGGGCGACACGAACCGCGACCCAGGCGCCGTAGCGCCGGCGACGGCCCCGGCATGGGTGCGTCTGACCCGTCAGGTCGACGGGAGCATTGAGGCTCGTTACTCCATGGATGGCGCGACATGGACCCTGATGCACACCAACACGGCGCCGATGATTTCGATGAACCCGCCGAGCATGTATCTGGGTCTGGCGGTGTGCAGCCACAACGCGGCGGCCACGACCACCGCGGTCTTCTCGAACGTGACGGTCAA
>DDXG01000064.1 GCA_002347125.1 Phycisphaerales bacterium UBA2266 | reverse complement strand
CCTTCATTGGTGAATTCATGCTCGAAGGTCTTGTCGTCGATGATAGCCTGGGGAATCTCCACGCCCATCAGGCTCCACGTCCCGCTCGACAGATACGCCCACCGGCCCGGCGAAGCCGGTACGGCCGCCACCGCCGAGGCCGTATCATGCGTGCCCACGGCGACCACCGGGATGCGCTCGCAGCCTATTTCGGCGGCCACCCGCGGCGTTAGCGAACCGATAATCGTGCCCGGTTTGACGACGGCGGGCATGACTCTCATCGGCAGGTCCAGACCTTCAAACATGGCCCTGGACCACTGCCCGGTCCGCATGTCCATCAGTTGCGTCGTGCTGGCCAGCGTGTACTCCGAGACGACCCGGCCGCACAGGATATACGCGAACAGGTCCGCCATCATGACGAGCTTGTCGGTCTTTGCCAGGGCTGGATGCTCAGCGGTCCTCATCGCCAGCAACTGGTAGACCGAGTTGAGCACCATGAACTGGATGCCGGTATGGTCGTAGATGGCCCGCTTGCCCATCGTGTCAAACGCCTTCTCGAGCATCCCCTGCGTCCGGCTGTCGCGATAGTGATAAGGCAGCTCGATAAGACATCCCTCGGCGTCCACCAGGCCGAAATCCACACCCCAGGTGTCGATTCCAATGCCCACCGGGCGGCTGTCGGCGGCCTTGACGGCCTTGCCGATGCCCGCCTTGACTTCCACGGCCAGGCGATCGAAGTCCCACCGCAGCGTCCCATCCAGGTCGACGGGTCCGTTGGCAAAGCGGTGAATCTCGTCCAGTGTCAGTTTCTCTTCCGACACCGTCCCGAGCATCACGCGCCCGCTCTCGGCTCCGAGATCCACTGCGATATACGTCTTGGTTTGCGACATGATTCGCGTCCTCGACAAGGGTACTACACGAGCGACACTCACGGCTGCGTAACGATGAATGAGCCGCCGCCGATATCGAGAAACCGCCTTTATAAGCCACATTCGAGGCCGTTGCAACAGGAAATGCACCCGCCGCGGGCGGGATGGCTCGGGACTCGCCGCGATGTGACGGACAACTCCTCCGCGACCCAGGCAATATCCCGCGGGCAACGGTGCGCGAGGGTAGGCGTTGTGCTACTGGCCCACGCCGACGCTGTCCGGCTGGAAACGCTTCTTGGCCTGGCCGATCAGGTAGAAGCTGCCCGTAATGAGGATCAGGTCCTCCCGGCCAACTGCGCACTTGGCCAGTTGCAGGGCCTCGCCGAGGCTGTTGGCCGTCTGGCACATCTTGCCGCATACCTCGCCGTACATCTCCGCCAGATCCTGCGGAGAGACCGCCTTGGGGGAGTTGCTGCGGGTGAAAATGGCCTTGTCGGCCCCGTACTGGAGCATCGAGAGCATGCCGCGGATGTCTTTGTCGCTGTTGCAGCCGAAGATGACGACCATGGAGTCGTAGGGGATGTTCTGGCCGACGGCCTGGATGATGGCCTTGATGCTCTCGGCGTTGTGGGCCGCGTCGATCATGATGCGCGGGTCGTTGCAGATCATCTCCATGCGACCGGACATCGATACGCTGTACAGGCCCTCGGCCGTCTTGGCGTTGTCAATCTCGAAGCCCATCTCGCGGAGCTTGTCCAGCATGGCCAGCGCCAGGCCGCAGTTGATCGCTTGGTGCTCGCCGTACAGGGGAACCCGAAAGTGCTCGAACTTGCTCGTGGGTGTGGTCAGACAGATGCGCGTATGCGGCCCGTGCTCCCGCGACGTCTCGAATCGGTGCGAGAAGTCGATATCCGTCCCGGTTACGCTCAGCGGCGCATCGACCGCCAGCGCCTCGGACTTGAGGACCCGCATGGCGACGGGGTCCTGGCTGACCGTCACGGCCGGGACGCCCTTCTTGAAGATACCCGCCTTCTCCTTGGCGATGCAGTCCAGCGTTGGGCCGAGCTGATTCTGATGATCCAGACTCAGGCTCGTAATACCCACGACCTTCGGCGTAATCACGTTGGTGCTGTCGAGGCGGCCGCCCATGCCGGTCTCGATCACCGCAATATCCACCTGCTTGTCCACGAAGTGCAGGAACGCCAGAGCCGTCAGTATCTCGAAGAAGGTGGGCGAGTCCGTCTTGGCCATCTTCTCAATCGGCGCATACAGACGATTGAGCAGTTCCCGCATCTCGGTCTGGGTGATCAAGCGCGCGTTGACCGCGATCCGCTCATGGAGGTGAACCACGTGCGGGGAGGTGTACAGCCCGACGTCGTAGCCGTTGGCCTCGAGCATCCGCGCCAGCATCGTGGCTGTGCTGCCTTTGCCCTTTGTGCCGGCTATATGGACTGTATCGATTTTCTTGTGCGGATTGCCGACCAGCGCCAGCAACCGCTCCATCCGCTCCAGGCTGAACGTCGTCGTGTTATAGCGCAAACGCTCCTGTTTCTCATAGTCCGTCTTCTCGAACAGGTACTTGAGGGCCTGATCGTAAGTCCGAAAAGCCTTGGTCTTGGACTTGAGGGGGGCTACTTTGGGGTCGCGTTTTGGCGTCTTTTTCTCAGTCGTCTTCGTCGATTTAACCATGAACCGGACATTATAGCGACCCGCGACTGGCAAGTCAATGGAATCCTTTACGCAGTGGAAAATAGGGTCTCACCAGCCCATTTGTTCATACATATCCTATTGCAGAAAAAAGAGTTACAGTCGGCATAGCCGATATGGACGATATTCCACGAGGATTCTGGGTATTAGGAAAAGCACGTTTATTATTAGTGCTCCTAATTGGCTGACATAGGGCATGGTATGCCGTTTTCGCCCGCTCACGGCGCCGCCGGTTCGGTCCCGGTCATAGCGCCAAGACGGGTACGGACCATCTCGACCGCCTCGGCCATGGAGACCGTCTTATCCAAGTCGGTGTTGATGTTGACAATGATCCACCGGCCGGCGGCGTCCGTCCGCAGGCGACAGAGAACCATGTTCCTGCCTGGAATCGCCCGTATGAGCCCGACGGCCTCATCGCCTTGAACGACCATCTCGTCACATACGGCCGCCTCCATCCCGGAGGTCTGCCAGGTGGCAAGGGTCTCGGCCAGTTGTCGCACCCACTGCTCGAAGGACTCCGCATCCTCCAGCATCCAATCCGTCTCGGCATACTGTCTGACTTCCGTGAGGTCTTGTGCCCTGACCACCTGCCAGAATCTGCTGATAACCTCACGGATAGAGGCTTCGGGCGTGTCGGCGGCGGATGGCTCGCCCGGCGGGGCCGAGTCCGTGGACGGCGGCTGTTNNGTGTAAGGGCGGATAGTCGGCGTGACCAAGGCCTTCGGTCCAATGATCAGGGTGTTCTGGTCCTGTTCACGGGGGGCGTATCCTTGTTCATATAGCCTCTCGACGACCTGCCAGCAGGTCAGGCGTCCGGCCGGCATGGATACCTTGTCGCCGGCTACCGCATCGCCGGCGGCCCATCGCGCGGCCGGCTGCGTCAGCGCCGTCAGCATCGCGCACAGCTCCGGGAGGCTGTACTGACGTTTCTCCAGCGACAGCGAGTGGTCAAACATGTGGCTCTTGACCTGCCCGACGCCGTCCACTTGTCCCGGCGTCATGAGCAGCTCGACCTTATCTCGTTGTCGAAGCTCTACTTGCGACGAACTGACCACCATGACGACGTTCACGTTGGCCATCGCGAAGACGCTGTAGCTGCCGGGTGGCAGGTTCTCCATGACGAACGTCTCGCCGGGCGCACTCATGGTGAAGAACATCGCGGTCTTCTGAATGCGTCCAAGGCGGGCATCCTCGACGTGGTAGACGCGGTTCATATCCCAAGCGCGGACCCCGGGTTGGCGGCTGATGGCGATGATGCCGCGGATTGTCTGGTCCTTCAGCAGGTTGGGCGGTGCGGTTTCCAGCTTTGCCACCTGCTCGAAGGGTTCCGCGGGCGTCCGGACTGCAAGCACTGTCTCGTGGTTGGCGGGGGTGATCCTGACCTGCTGTGTCCGGCCGGGCGCCATACCGATGCTGTCGATGGCGCCGTGGTATCGGTACACGGGCCTCCAGATGCCCTCGGGCGAGGGGTTGTCCGCCATGTACATGCGGATGGCCTCGATGCGGTATAGTCCGGGCGCGAGCGGGCCGAAGGACGAGCCGCTGGAACGGCCCATGTCTCGCCGCAGGTCCGGCTGCTTCGTCCAGACACTCGATGCGAAGGATGAGAGGTGTGGATCCTTGTCGAGGGGGATGAACGTCCGGCCGCTGAGGTCCTCCAACCGCAGCAGCCAGTGGCCGTCGACCGGTTGGCCCGCGCTGTCCACGATGGTTACGTCGATCCGGGCCGCCCGCTGCAACAAGACCTTGACCTCGGCGGTTGGGTCGCCTTGCGAGAGGGCGACCTTCTCGTCGTGGCGGACGTAATCGGGGTGCGTGACGACGAGCGGATGGCCTTGCTGGAGGTATTCGTGGCCCTCAGTCAGGGCCAGGCCGGCCAGTTCGAACCGTCCTTCGGCGTCGGTCTTTGTCTTGGCGTGCAGACCCTGCGCCTCATGCCGGGCGTAATTCGAGCCGCCGGAATCGCCGAAATCACCGGTTCCCACGTAGGCCCCCGCGACAGGTCCGCCGGTGCCGGCGTCCATGACCACGCCGGTGATTCGTCCCGGATGCGCCGCGGACGCCTGCGCAGCCGCCTGCTCTGGTTTCACAGCCGGGGTGGCTTCAGCGATTCCCGGCGCAATGGTCGATGCGGCCGCTTCCAGTTCGTCGGCCACAGGTGCGATTTCAAACACGTATCGTGGCGTTTTGGATGTATCGACTGCGCCCAGCTCGAACACGGAATCCTTCTCGACCACCACCGGTACGCCCTTGATGCGCCGGATCGTCTCGAAGAGCACCTCGGCCTGTGCCGCCGTCGAACCGTTCTTCGTAAGAAGCCGTACTCTCGCCCGCCATCGCTCATCGGAGATCGTTGTCCACCGCACTTTCGCCACGGCACGCACCGCGTCACCGTTCTTCGAGAATCGAATCTGCTTTGAGGTGACGACATTCGGTTCCTCATCCGTGCCGGCCATGAGGTTGATCCGTTGATCTTCGTCGAATACGAGCGTCCCCATCCACAGATTCCGCGGAGCCGGTTGCATGGGCGCGGGCGACAGCTCATCTCTGAACGACAACTCGCCGAGATTCAAGGGCTTGTCATTCGTTCCCGCTTTCATCAGCGGCACGACAAAGCTATGGAACACATTCCAGCCGTCGATCTTGTAGTCCGGGTGGCTCACGCGGAGCATGTACTCGCCGGCGCGCACGCCTTCGATCCGAAAACGGCCGTCATGTTCCACGTTGATATCGTCGTGACTGTAAAAGTCCCCCGCATCCTGCGTCTTCATGGCGGCGTAGAATCCGGCGTTGATTTCCATCATACTCATGTGGGGCGCCGCCATGTGCAGATAGGCCCTTGCTCCGGTCCAGTCGATGTCCGGCCTTCCCGATACCGCCGCGAGCCTGCCCGCAACCGGGCGGCCTTTGCCTGCGAGCGTGACATCATAGTCTTTGCCCGGTTCGATCTTGAGTTGATGATTCAGGCCGTATACCGCCCCTTGCACCTGTCCGTCCGTTTCATCATCGGCCGTGAAAAGTCGCCCGATGTGGGCCGAACCGGCCTCGACGTCTTCAAACACGGCGGATCCGTTCGGATCCGTCCGGACGGTGTAGTGGTGATAGTTGCTCTCGTCATCCACATCGCCCCCGGTGAAAACCTGCAAAGCCACTTGGCCCCCACCAATCGCCTTGCCGTCGATACCGACGACGCACACGCGAATGTCGGAGTGCCTCAGATCGACAGTGGCCGCATGGGCGGCTTGCGGCCTTTCAAGAACTTCACAGGTCACGACGGTCTTGTTCGGCGTTGATTCATCGCAGGTCAGCTTCAGGCGGTAGCTGCCGGGGGACTGGAAACGCACCGGCTCAGTCCGCACGTCGTTGACGGCGAGCCAGAAGGGTCGGAGGGGGACGTTCGCAAGGGTGAACTCGCCCCGTGCATCCGTGGTGACATCGGCCAGGACGTTTGTTGACGGGTAGAGCGTCTCTCCGGCCACGTGGAAGCGTCTGTCGGGCATAGGTCTGCCGACGGGATCCACCAGTGTGCCTTTGACCGTGGCCCCGGGGGTCATCGTGAAGTTCAGTTCATAGGGCTTGTCGGGCAGGACGACTCCAACGAAGTGCTTCATTCGCTCAGCATCGGGCTCTCTGTCGGACATGGCCAGGTTGCCGGCGCGACACAAACTGACCTCGTAGAAGCCGTCCTTTTCCGCGTAGATCGTGGCGGCCTGGAAGCCCACCTTCCATTCGTTCGGATCGTCACTGACGATGTGCATGCCCGGCCGGAAATACAGCTCGTACACGCCGTTGGAGTCGGTGACGGTGCGGCCGGTCGGTCTCAATGATCCCATTCCGCAACTGGCGCGGGCGGTCACGCCCGCCATCGGCTCGCCGGAGGCATCAGTCACGACGCCGTGGACCATGAACGGCGTCTCTTCCTGTGACTGCTCCGGCTCATCCTGTGCGGTTGTGTCGGCGGGTCTGCCGCCGTT
>DDXG01000050.1 GCA_002347125.1 Phycisphaerales bacterium UBA2266 | reverse complement strand
GGTGTTGGGGTCTTCGGGATCGCCAGTATCGCCCGGATTGTACATGACTTCCGAAATCCTCAGGCTTTGCGCCACCGGCCCGACCGAGAACTGCGCCTGTGCCAGCGCGCTCCACGTCGAACCGCTCAGCACGCGGGCCTTGACCACTGCGCTGCGGGGCAGCAGCGTCGAACCCGGATCAGCGGGGATCGAGGCCGTAAGCTCAACGGAGATCAGGAAGTCCGCGTCTGTCGTTCGGCGGTTCATCGCATGGATGGCCAGGATGTTGTTCGTGGTCAGTTGACCGATATGGGCGGAGACGTCGATGTCCTCGAACACGACAGCCAGCGAATCTGTGTGCGACGTAGAGGCCGTCGAGTTCCACAGTGGCGTACCGGTGAAGTTCCGCCGGGCAATCTCCGTGCCGTTAAGATAGGCGACGAAACCATCGTCGTACCTGACACGGATCGTCATGGACTGGATGGCCGCCAGGTTCGCAGAACTCACCGTGAAGGGTATCCTCAGATAACAGGAGGCATTCCTGTTGTACATCTGGGCCTCAACATCGAGGCTGCAATACGGTTCGTACGCGATTCCAGTGGTTCCGCGGTCGAATCCCACGCCTCCGGGGGCGCCGGTAACGGTGGTCCATGCCGTATCGGTGAATGAACCGCCGCCTCGCCAGTTGTCGGAGATGGCCGCCGTCGGGACTAGGACCTTCTTCGTGGCCGCCTCCGGCACGAGCGCAACACCACTGCCGCCGCCGGCCACAGACAGCGCCGCCGGGTTCGCCGCGCCTCCGGGCAGCCGAGGGTCGGACCCATCCAGGGTGTAGTAGATGGTCCCGGACGTCGAGGTGATACTGAATTGGTCCGTGGAACTGATTTGCCCTCCGTGCTGAGGGCTGCCGTTGACCAGGAAGATCGGCGCGTCCACACTGGGATAAAGCCCGGCGTTCTTGAGCCAGCCAAAGACCGTTAACCCGCGGTTCGGGAAGTAACTCGTCAGCAGGCCGTTCTGCGTGCTCAGCCAATCCTGGCGCGTGTAGGTCTTGTATGGCGGGTAGTTCTCTCGGTTGTCACCCCATCGAGCCGATTCGCCGACGATAGCGCGCTCAATCGAGTTGAGCCGTTTCTGGTACAGACCGGCCGCGTTTGGGGCCATGAGCGGGCCGTCGTTGAAGAACGCCTTGTGAATCCAGTCGGCGAAGCGGAGTTTGTATTCCGGGCTGGGGGCCAGCTTGGCGTGGATGTCCAGCGGGCTCTGTCCCGTGTTGTTCGTTCCTTCGAGTGTATGCTCGGCGTCCCACGAATGGAGCCGCCACAGGCCGCCCGGTTTGTTGCGATGCGTGGCGTACCAATTCTTGCTGGGCCAGTCGTGATTTCCACAGTACCAGTTGGCCAACAGATAGGTAATGACATTATCAACATCCAGCATCGAAGTCAGGGTCTGCCACTTGGTGATGTTGCCTGGGTCCGAATAGACGGCGTTGGCGGCGGTGATCATGGCGTTGAGGTTGGAAACAGCGCTGCCGCCCGCGCCATCCTGAATGACGCCGTAGGTGCTGTGTTTGATGGCGTCGTATTCTTCGCTGCTGCCGCCGTAGACCTCCGCGGCCCAGGCATGATCCGGACGCTCGTGCAGGTAGTAAAGACCCCAGTAGAGGCCGTTGATGTACACGTGCGCATGGGAGCCATGATTGGACGACGGGCCGTTCAAGGCGTTGTGCAGATCGGCCACGTACTGGTCCTGGATGTACTTGGCCGTGTCTCTCTGGCCCTGTTCGGTATGCAGCCAGGAGTGATTGAGGACCGCGTCGAGGACGATGGTGTTGTGGCTGTCGACGGGCGAGTCCTCGAATATCTTGAAGTTCATGCGAGCCGGGCCGCCTGTAGGCGTCAGGTCGTCAGTCAGTGATTTGAAGCGGGGCCGCATGGAGAGCTTGTACGTCTTCCAACGGCTTAGACTCGTGCCGCCGCCAGTGACGCCGCCCTGCATGGCCAAGGCGCAATTGATCTGGAAGCTGTCCTGGTCGTTGGGGTCGATATACTCAAAGGAGCAGACCCGTTCGGTCCCGTCGAGCGACTGGTTCACGTATATACCGGACGGTCCAAAGAAATCGTCCTTGTGCATGACCAGCGAGATCGTCGGGACGCGCTTGAGGTCGGCGGCGAATGTGGCGGCGTAGATGGAACCATACAGCCCCGCCGGATTCGTGATGTCGGGGTCCACCTGGTAATCGCCGGTGACGGCCCCGGAGTAAGAGCCACCGGGCCAGGTGGCCGGGTAACCGGAGGGCACGACCTGCGCTCCCGTGGTCGGATTCGTCGCCTGCCTGGCGACGTCCGCAAGGAAGATGTACGTCTGCGTATCGACGTTGGAGGGTTTGCAGCCTGCTTTGAAGGCGTATGCCCGCAGGCACGTCGTGGTCGTGATGGAGATCGGCGCCACGTACAGGTAGCCTGTCCTCTCACTGGGGGTGCTTCCGTCGATGGTGTACTTGATGATGGCGTCGGCGGTCTTTGTCGTGATGGTTACATCGAACGGCGCGGTGTAGAAGCCGCGGTCGTGGCTGAACTTGGTGTCGGCGACCACTTCGAGGTAGCGGCCGTTGTTCGATGCAAACGGGCTGGGCGCCAGTGTGACCCAGTTGTTGATGCCGTCAGGCTCGCGTCCGAACGAGACGTCGGCGGTCTGCGGCCCGAACTCGATCTTATCCAGCAGCGTGCGGCCGTCGGTGTCGTAGAGGGCCAGCCGCTCGCCGTTGTCGGCGTCCAGCTCGAAGTTCGCGTGCAATCCGAGGTCCTGGACGTCGCCATCGGCGAAGACCAGGGCAAACCCGCCTGGAGCCAGCAGCGTAAACTGGGCCATCCCGTCGGGGATCCGCCACTTGGTCGGGTCCTCAAAGTCGTCCGTCAGGTACATACCGGCGATGTCGATGGCCTCGCTGCCGGCGTTGTATATCTCGATCCAGTCCTCACGCTGGCCCTGAAAGTCAGGGAAGCCCTGGACGTTTCTCGCGAGCAGTTCGTTGATCACCACGCGAGCCTCTTCACCCGCCCCCCAGTTGGCGGCCAGGATGGCGAAGTCCTGATTGTTGACGCCGTCGCGGGCGTTGAGGTCCGCCGGGCTCGGCCAGGCATCGAGCCACTGCGCCGCGAAGATGACCATGTCGAGCAGGTTGACCTTATTGTCGCCGTTGAAATCCCCCAGCAGCGGCATGATCACCGGGATCGTCACGGTGGCGCTGCCCATCTGGAGCAGGTCATCCCAGACGCGCAGTTCCAGCGTGTAGTCGCCCGGCTCGGAGAAGACCACACACGGGTCGGCGATATTGACGCCGGGTATGAATGTGACGGTTCCGGGACCTGAGACCTTGAACCATTGGTAGGTGAGGATGCCCAGGCCGCACGGGTCATCATCGTGAACGACGGGGCTCAGTTGCAGCGTGTTGATAGGCCAGATCAGCGCGTCGTAGTCGCCGGCGTCCACTTCGGGCGGGTTGTTCACGGTCCCGGTCTGCGGACCGGCGGCGACGGCGTAGTGGTTCCGGTTGGCCCCGTTGTTCTGTTCGTAGAGCGTAATCGTCCCGGCGTTGGCGTTGCGGGCATAGATATAGGCGTAGTTGTCAATGGTGCCATCCCCGCCCTCATCCACACCGATCTGCATGCCGGTGCCGGCGAATCCCATGGTCAGGACCCAGTCCATGACCCCAGCGCCCAGGGTAGGCGGGTCGCCGGCGTTGTCGTCGCCGACGCGGTTGTCGATGAGCAGATAGAGCTTACATGCCTGCGAGAGCGTTATGTCGAGTTCGTACTCGGCGTTGGTCTTGTCGTCATTGGCGGTCATGACATATTCGATACCCAGCAGTTCGGTAGGGATGTTGCGGTAGCGATGGGTGCGGTCCACGTAGACCAGAGCGCTCTCATCGAGCGGGCCGAAGCCCATCTGCGGGGTCGCCGCCGTGCTGTTGCGGCGGGCGATGGCGGTGATGATCGCGGCCTGGGCCGACTCGGCGGCCAGGGCCAGAGCGGCCAGGGTCAGCAGTATCGGTGTGAGAATTGTCCTGGAACCTGGGTATCGAGAGTCTGCCATGCAGAAACTCCTCCTGTGTCCGGCAGTCCGGGAATTACCACCATCGTGGGGGCGCACATAGCCCGCCACAGCGACGGGCTTCCTCAGTGCTGCACATGGTCGTTATCGGCCACTGACTGCTGCGATTTCAATATGCAGGCCTTGTTGACGCAAATCTATTGTACCATAACCGAGGGGAATCCGTACTAGCGTTTTGTTACCGCGATTTTTCCGGCCCTTGGCGACTTCACGGCCGGGCGATTGGAGCATCTGGCCGCTCTCAGAACGAATATGGGGCGTAGCATTGAGGCGGCGGATGGCTCGCGGTAGAATGACAGGAGAGATCCTTCTTGCCCACCGGCTGATGATGGAACAGCTTTTTGCAGCGTTTTCGAAGGTTCCTGATGCTCAGGATACTGCTGGTCAACCCGCCCGTGTACGACTTCGCCGCCTATGACTTCTGGCTGCGGCCCTACGGGCTGCTCAGTGTGGCGGGATTCCTGCGGGGCAAGGTGTCTTTTCGGCTCTTTGACTACATGGACCGGCGCNNAGTCAGCGACGCCTGGGGTCGGGGGCGTTTTATCGAGCAGCGGATCGAGCCGCCCGCCGTTTTTTCGGGGATTCCCCGGCGATTCCGGCGGTTTGGCCTGCCCAGGGAGGTCTTTCGCGGTTTTCTGGCTGAGGTGGGACCCTTCGACGTTGTTCTGGTCCAGACGATGATGACCTACTGGTACCCGGCGCTGCGGGAGGTCATCGACGACGTGCGGCAACTGAGCGGCCGAGCCCGGATCGTTCTTGGGGGCAATTACGCGACCCTATGCACCGAGCACGCTGAGCGACTTGGGGCCGACCTTGTGGTCAAGGGTACGGAACTGGGGCCTCTCTGGGAGTCTCTGGGGCTCTCGCCCGACCCGGAGCAGCCGGGTCTGTGGGAGGCCTATGACGACTTGGGCGTCGGCGTGCTGAAATTGACGCAGGGATGCCCATTTGCATGCACATACTGCTCGGTTCCGCTGGTCTACGGGCGCTTTGAGCCAAGGTCGATCGAGCGGTCTTTGGCGGAGTTGGAGCTGCTGGTGAAGCGAGGAGCGGAAGACGTGGCATTTTATGATGATGCGCTGCTCTTTCGGGCCCAGGAGGTGCTTGTGCCTTTTCTGGAGGAGGTTCTGCGGCGGGGCATCCACGTGAACTTCCACAGTCCTAACGCCCTCAATGCCCGGTTCGTGACGGCGGAATTGGCGCAACTAATGGTCCGGGCTGGGTTTAAGACGTTCTACCTGGGCTTTGAATGCGCCCGGCGACAGGTCCAGGAGGCAACCGGGGGCAAGGTCTACTCCGAAGAACTGGCCGCGGCTGTGCGGCATCTGACCGACGCCGGGGCCGACAGGGCGCTGATTACGGCGTACCAGATACTCGGTCATCCGGATATGTCGGCCGAGGACGTGGAGGCGTCCATGCAATTCGTCCACGGGCTTGGGATACGCGGGATGCTGGCGGATTTCTCGCCGATTCCCGGTACCCCGGACGGCCGACGCTGCGAGCAGTGGGTGGACATGGACGAGCCACTGACGCACAACAAGACGGCCTTTACGATATGGCGGATGGGCTTCGAGCCTGCCAATCGGCTCAAAGACCTCCAGCGACGGTTCAATCGGGATATCGGCTCGTGAACCGGACAACCCCGCCGGGGCTGGGCCGCTACTCAATCCGTTTGCGGTACAGACGGGTCCCAAGGGCGTTGACCCAGGCGGTCCAATCCGTGTTACCGGGGTCGTTCTCTATGGTGCCGGCGACCTGGTTGAGCTTCGCGTCGAGGTTGTCAATGTAGTTGACCATGAAGGCCTCGGCCGTGGCCGGCAGCTTGGGCGAGCCGAACTCGTATTGCCCATGGTGCGCCAGGATGATATGGCCCAGGCCGTCGAGGATCCGCTGATCGATGGGCTTGCCTTCGGCGGCCAGGGCGTCGGCCTTTCGATTGAGCATCAGCAGGGCCTGGCCGATGTGCCCCACGAGCTGGCCGGCGTCGGTGTAGTTGAAGGCGATGTCGCAGGCGAGTTCCTCCGTCTTGCCTATGTCGTGCAGGAGGATGCCTGTCAGGACCATGTCGGCCTGAACCTCGGGGTACAGCGGCAGGACCGACAGGGCCACGCGCAGCATGTTGTGTGTGTGTTCCAGCAGCCCGCCCAGGTAGGCGTGATGCAGCTTGACGGCCGCCGGGGCCTTGCAGAAGGCCTCCATCAGGGGCTTATCCGCCAGGAACCGCCCGACGAGCATGCGCAGTTGCTCGTTCTTGACGGCCGCGAGCATCTTCTTGACCTCCTCGAACAGCTTGGCCACATCCTTGTCGGTGCGGGGCAGGAAATCGTCCAGATCGACCTTCTCCGGGTCCACCGGGTTGATGCTGTTGATGACGATCTGCAGGTTGTTCTGGTAGAGTTCGCTGCGGCCCTGGATATGGACGAAGCCGGGCTTGGGTATGGCGTTATAGGTGGCTTCGGTCGCCTGCCACATCCGCCCGTTGATCTGTCCGGTGCGGTCGCACAGATACATGGCGATGTAGAGATCGCCACGGGTGGTGCTCCGCAGGATGGGGTCGCGGACCAGGTATATGTCGTTGATGGTCTGTGCAGGCGCTATTTCTTTGATGAAGACATGTGGCATTGTTGGCTCCGTAGGCTCGCAGGCGACCCTCGTGGCCCCCTGTCGATGGAAGCAGTATAGCCGCCGCGGGGGCCGCGGGCAAGGGGCGAATTGGGCTTGCGCGGACGCATATTTTCTAATATGACTCCTCACAAGAACCTGTGCATTCGTTTGCCTGGCGGGCTCAGCGGCGGTATACTAACGGTATGACGAGCAAAGACATGGCTATCAAGACGATCCAGGAACTGCCCGACTCGGCGACTTGGGAGGACATTGAGGAACGTGTCCGGTTCCTGGCGGGTATTGACAGGGGCTTGGCGGACATCAAGGCCGGCAAGGTAGTTCCCCACGAAGAGGTCAAGGAAAGCCTCAAGAAATGGCTTGCCAAATAGTCTGGTCGCAGACTGCCGTTGAGGACCTCAGGCAGATCGTTCAGTTCATCGGCATGGACGACACCGCTACCGCCGCCAGCCTCGCCGAGCGCATTCTTCGTCGCATTGAACAAGCCGCCGCATTCCCCTTCTCGAGCCGAGCAGTGCCGGAGAAAGCGGAAGACTCTATACGGGAGATCATCTTGCGACCCTACCGGATTATCTACTGGGTGGATGACGTACGAGACGCCATCCACATCCTCAGAATCTGGCACGCCGCCCGTGGAGTGCCGGATCTCGAATGACTCCGCCACAGCGGAGCCGGCGCTTGCAGGCGGGTGGGGTTTCGGCTATAAGAAGGAAGCCCTCTTTAGAGTTTGGATGGTGTTTAGCAGATAATGGAATACGAGGCTCGACGTGCGATACAGCAAGACGTTCATACCGACGGTCAAAGAGGTGCCGGCCGATGCCGAGACGATCAGCCATAAGCTGATGATCCGGGCGGGCATATTCCGCAAGGTCGCCAGCGGCACCTATGCGTATCTGCCGCTCGGGTGGCGAAGCCTGCTCAAGATCATCGCCATTGTGCGCCAGGAGATGGATCGGGCCGGGGCCCTGGAGATCGTGGTGCCTTCGATGCACCCGCGGGAGTTGTGGGACCAGACGGGGCGCAGCGCCGACTACGGACCCACGATGTTCCATCTGGAGGACCGGCACGGGCGGGCCCATGTGCTGGGCCCGACGGCCGAGGAGGTGTTCACCTATATCGCCGCCTGCGAGATCAGCTCGTACAAGCAGTTGCCGTTCAACCTCTACCAGATCAGTCCGAAGTTTCGCGACGAGTTCCGGCCCCGGTTCGGGGCGATCCGCTCGCGGGAGTTCATCATGAAGGACGCCTACAGCTTCGACGCCAATCCCGAGCAGTTGGAGCAGTCCTACCGCAAGATGTACGACGCCTACTGCCGCATCTTCGAGCGGTGCGGGCTGGACTACGTCATTGTCGAGGCCGAGAGCGGGGAGATGGGCGGCTCCGGGTCGCATCAGTTCACGATCCCCTGTGAGTCCGGCGAGGATACCATCGTCTACACGGCCGACGGGACCTATGCGGCCAACCTGGAGCGTGCGGCGGTCGATCCGGTGGCCAAGGCCGCCCTCCCTGCCGATGCACCGCCGATGCAGGACGTGAATACGCCGAATGTCGGCAGTATCGAGGCGGTCTGCGCCTTTCTCAAGACGCAGCCGGCCCAGATGGTCAAGACGCTGATCTACACCGCAGGCGAGGATGTGGTGGCGGTACTGGTCCGCGGCGACCACGACGTCAACGAGGAGAAACTCCGCGGGGCCCTCGGCGGGGCACATATTGAACTGGCGGATGAGGCGACCATTATGAAGGCCACCGGCGCCCATGTCGGGTTTGCCGGTCCGGTCGGCTTGGCCGACAGCGTTGGCAAGGTGCTGATCGACCACGCCGTGGCGGCTATGGATGTTTGGATCGGCGGGGCCAACAGGACGGATTACCACACGGTCAATATCGTCCCAGGGCGGGATTTCGATATGGGCCGGGCGCAGGTGCTGGACCTGCGGCTGGCTGTGCCGGGTGATACCTATCGGGGCAAGGAACTGCTGTTCAAGAAGGGTATTGAGGTCGGGCAGGTATTCAAGCTGGGAACCAAGTACAGCGTCAAATTGGGCGCCAAGTTTCTGGATGAGAACGGCCATGAGCAGCCCTGTCTGATGGGCTGTTACGGGATCGGCGTCAACCGGATACTCGCTTCGGCCATTGAGCTGGGCAACGACGCCAGCGGTATCATCTGGCCCATCTCCATTGCCCCCTACGAGGTGCTGGTGACGTGCGTGAACCAGGAGGACCCGGAGGTGGCCGCCGCCGCCGAGCGGATCTACGAGGACCTGATGGGGCGCGGGCTGGACGTGCTGTATGACGACCGGGAGGCCCGGGGCGGCGTGAAATTCAAGGATGCGGACCTCATTGGCATCCCGGTTCGCGTGACGGTGGGCAAGAAATCGCTGGCCGAGGGCAACGTGGAGATCAAGCTGCGGCGCGAGTCGGATCGCGAAATCGTGGCCATCGAGGCAGTCTGCGAGCGGGTCGTGGAACGGGTTGCGATGCTGAAAAGCGAATTGAGGTGCAAGGCGTGAGTGCGTCGGAATGGCCGACATCGCCGTCGATGACGGTGCTTTTGTGTTAAAGGAGATGGTTATGAACGAACAACAGTTATCCAGACGGACGTTTATATGTCAATCGTCGCTGGCGGCAGCCGGTGTGGCTGCGCTGGGGGCGGGCATAGACAGCGTGAAAGGGGCGACGACAGTGGAACCATGTGTGACGAAGGGCCGGATCAAGCAATCCGTGAGTAAGTGGTGCTACGACAAGATCCCGCTGGATGAATTCGCCGCGTCGTGCAAGACCATCGGCCTCAAAGCCATCGAACTGCTCGGGCCGGGGTCATTTGCGACGCTCAAGAAGCACGGGCTCGTCTGCGCGCTGACGAATACGCATGGTCTGACCAAGGGCCTCAATCGCACGGAGAACCACGCCGAGTGTCTCAAGGCGATTCGGGACGCCATCGACGCCAACGCCGAGCACGGCATGCCCAACGTCATCACCTTCCCGGGCAACCGCCAGGGGATGGGCGACGACGAGGGCATCAGGAACATGGTCGCGGGCCTCAAGCAGGTGGCTGGTTACGCCGAGCAGAAAGGCGTTACCATCGTCATCGAGTATCTCAACAGCAAGGTCAATCATGCGGACTACATGTTCGACAGAATGGCCTGGGGCGTCGAGGTGTGCAAGCAGGTCGGCTCGCCGCGTGTGAAGATTCTGTACGACATCTATCACGCCCAGATCATGGAAGGCGACATCATCCGGACGATCAGGACGTATCACGAGTACATCGGGCACTATCACACCGGCGGCAACCCCGGCCGCAATGAGATCGACGAGACGCAGGAGCTGTACTACCCGGCTATCATGCGGGCCATCGCGGATACGAACTTCGACGGATACGTCGGCCACGAGTTCGTTCCCAAGAAGGACCCGATGCAGTCGTTGATGTACGCGGCTCGCATCTGCGATGTCTGACGCCGTATCAGAACCGGGGCCGTTGAGACGGCCCCGGTCTTCTTTGGGGATCGACCGTACAGCCATGTGGGAGTTGAAGGACCCTACGCCGGTCAAGCTGATCGTCGGGATACTGGCGGCGAATCGCCAGTGTCTCGATGAGGCGGTCGAGGCGGTAGGCCGCCGATTCGGGCCGGTGGACTTGAGGAGCGAGGAATGGCCGTTCGATTCCACGGAGTATTACCGCAAGCAGACCGGCTCGCGGATACTGCGGCAATTCGTCAGCGTAGACGACCTGATCGATCCAGGACTGCTCGGGCGCATCAAGCTTATGACCAATGCCCTGGAGCGCAGGCTGGCCGCGCAGGCGGCTCTCCCGCTGCCGCGTCCGGTCAACCTGGACCCAGGCTACATCGAGCCATCGAAACTGGTCCTGGCCACGACGAAGAACTACTCGCACCGAATCTACATCGGGCGACGGATGTGGGCGGAGGTGACGCTGGTCTACGACAAGGGCTGGAAGCCAATGCCGTATACGTACCCGGATTACAGGCAGGAGGGCTATTTCGAGTTCTTCGACCAGGTCCGGGAACGGCTGGCGGCTCAGTTGAAGGGCCCGGTGCGTGTGCGTCGGCGCTTGGGGATATTGGGGAGGCTTAGGGTAAAGGGGCGTATATGATCTGGGCTGTGGCGATGGGGCTGGTTCTGGGGGCGTTCGGCGTGTCCGTCTGTCTGACGGTGCTGGTTCGCCGATGGTCGTTACGGACGGATTTCGTGGCCAGGCCTGTCGCGGATCGATACCATCGGACGGTCGTGCCGCTGGGCGGCGGCATTGCGATTTACGTGACGCTGATGCTGTTCCTGGCGGCCGCGGCGTGCGGGATTCAGTTTGTGCTGGTTCCGGGGCACTTCGGGTCGTTGGCCGCGGCCGTGGGCATTGACCCGGCGGATTTCGCCGCGAAAGCGGGTCAACTGGCGATTGTCATGGCCGTGGCCACCACGCTGTTCGCCGTGGGGCTGTGGGATGACAAGCAGAAGCTGGGGCCGTTCCTGAAGCTGGTCGTGCAGTTCGCGGCCGCGACGGCGGCGGCCTGGCTGGCGGACATTCGCGTGGAGCTGTTCATCGAGAGTCGGGCCGCGACAGTCCTGCTGTCAGCGGTCTGGATGGTGCTGATTATGAACTCGTTCAATTTCCTGGACAACATGGACGGGGCGGCGGCGGGTATGGCGGTTATCGTCGCGGCGATCCTGTTCGCCGCGGCCGCCGGCAGCGGACAGGTGTTCGTCGGCGGCGTGGCGCTGGTGTTCATCGGCACGCTGCTGGGCTTTCTGTTGTTCAACTTCCCGCCCGCCACGATATTCATGGGCGACGCCGGGTCGCTGGTCATGGGCTTCTTCCTGGGGCTGCTGAGTCTGCGGACGACCTACTATTCGCAGGCCGGCAGCGGGCGCGGCTATGCCGTGCTGATGCCGCTGGTGGCCATGTCGGTGCCGCTCTACGACTTCGCCAGCGTGACCCTGCTGCGGATTCGCCAGGGCAAGAGCCCATTCGTGGGCGATACGCAGCATTTTTCGCATCGATTGCGGCGGCGCGGGTTGACGGATCGCCAGACGGCCCTGACGCTGTACCTCGCGACGCTGTGTACCGGCATTGCGGCGGTCTTTCTCAATCAGGTCAACCTCGCCGGGGCGGTGCTGATTGGGGTTCAGACGGTCCTGGTGCTGGCGATGGTGGCGATTCTTGAGAGTACGGGCGGCGGGCAGTAACGAGGTTTGCAGTGGCGCGAAAATCTGACAAGCCGGGGATCACAGTCGAACAGGGCCCGGCCCCGGCCGGACGGCGGTTATTCGAGTACCTGCTGCTGGGGTTGTGCCTGCTGGTGATGGCGATTCGGGCGACCGTGCCTGAGAGCGTTACCGGCAGCACCGGGGCCCTGCCGGGCGAGACGAGCGACGCCCTGTATACGCTGACGCTGTCGGGATTGCTCATCCTGGGATTCGGGGTCTGGCTGATCGACGGGGTGATCTCAGGGCGGCTCATGTATCGCTGGGGCGGTTTTGAGATTGGGGCGGCGGTGTTTCTGGCCGGGGCGGTGATTGCGGGCTGCCTGGCCTCGGATAAACGGGCGGCGGCCACGGCGACCGCCGCGATGATGGCGCCTGTGCTGATGGCCGCCCTGCTTGTGCAGGTGCTCAACAGTCGCCTGCGGATCCGTCTGGTGCTGTGCGTGCTGGCGGGATTGGCAACCGCGACGGTGTATCAGGGGCTCGAACAGCAGTTCGTCAGTAATGACGTGACCATCCAGCAGTACGAACAGAATCCGCGGGAGATGCTCGGGGCCCTGGGCATTGAGCCGGGTACGTTCGATGCCTTTCTGTTTGAACATCGGCTGTATTCGCGCGGCGTGCGGGGGTTCTTCACGACGCGCAACTCCGCGGGGTGCTTCCTGCTGCTGGGGTTGTTTGCCGTTGCGCCGATAGTGGTGCGGCCGGGCCGCCCGCCACGAGGGGCCGGCGCCGATGGGGCGCGGTCGTTGATGCTGCGGGGCCTGGTCGCGGCGGCGGTGCTTGGAACGCTGATGCTGACGCGCAGCAAGGGGGCGTTTCTGGGTCTGGCGGTCGGGGCGGTTCTATGGCTGGCGCTGGCGCGGTGTGGCGATTGGGTGCGGCGGCAGCGGTGGAGGCTGTTGATAGGCATTCTCGTGGCGGGCTGTGCCGCGACGGTGGCCGTGGCCGGCCATGGCCTGGCACACGGGGCGCTGCCGGGGGGCAACTCCATGCTGGTGCGCTGGCAGTACTGGCACGCGACGGGCCGGATGGTGGCGGACCACCCGGCCGGGGTCGGAGGCGGCAACTTCGGGACGTACTACACGCACTACAAGCCGGATGGGGCCATTGAGAGCGTCAGCGATCCACACAACTTCGCCTTGAGCATGTTGGCCCAGTACGGTCCACTGGGACTGGCAGGGTTCTTGCTTATGGTGATCGGACCTCTATGGCGGTGGTTGGGCAGGGGTCCACAGGAGGCGTCGGAGCGGCGCGACCATGCAAAGAGCCTCCCCAAGGACTCTCACCCTGGCCGAGACGATGGGTCTGGGCGTCGCCGGGAGGTCCTTCGCTGCGCTCAGAATGACAGGTCATGCTTGGAGATGGTTTCTGATGGTCCCGGAGCGGCTCGGTTCGTTGGAGTATTCGGCGCTGTGCTGGCGGTGTGCCTGGTTGCCTTTCGCTGGAGGCTGGTCCCGGTGAACACGGCCGACGCGGGGCTGGACGTGNNGCCGTGGCGGCGGTGCTTGTGCAGAATCTCATTGACTTTGCCCTATTCGAGCCGGGTGTCTATACGGCCGTATGGGCGATGATCGGTTGCCTGGGCGCCTGCGGGCATATGGCGGATGGGCCGCAAGACCCTCCGACCCCCCTGCCGGGCATCACCAGAGCGGGATTGGCGGCGGCCGTTGCGATAGTAGCTGCGGTGTTCATGGTTGTCTGCTACCGGCCGGTGTACCGCGGCACGGCATGTATCCGCCTGGCGCACGCGGCGATTTCGGCCGGCGACCTGTACCGGGCTCACACAGCGCTCGATGCCGCGGCGAAGGCCGACAGGTGGTTGGATGAGGTGCTAAGCCTGGACGCCAAGGTGTATTTCAGGCAATACGAACAGTCCGCCCCCAAGGACCCCGACTTGCTGGAGGCGGCCCGTCGGCGTCTTACCCTGGCGGGGTCCCGGAACCCCGCGGATTACAGGCACCGTGAGAAGCTGGCGCAGGTGCACGAACTCCAGGGAGATACGGCGAAGGCCCGCGAGATACTGGCCGAAGCCATAAAGAAGTACCCGGACTGTGCCAGGCTTGAGGTCGCGATGGGACGGTTGCTCGACCCGGATGCCGCCGCGGCGCATTATCGGCGGGCCGTAGAGGTCGAGGATGCCTTTCGAGAGCAGTTCCGCAGGATGTATCCCGGCCGAGAGCCGATCAGCCGCTTGGGGCAGGATGCCTACGAGGATGCGAAGGCGAGGATGGGAGAAGCTCAGGTCGGCCGGTGAAGCCGAGACGGGGCTACTTGGATTCCCGGAAGACGCGGACCGTGTTTTTGCCCGAATGCTTGGCGGCGTAAAGCGCCTGGTCCGACTTACTGGTCACCTCTTCAGGATTGGTGTCGGGTCCGTATTCGCCTAGACCGACGCTGATCGACAGGGAGATTTGCTTGCCCTTCCATGCAACGGGCGACTTGGCCACGGCCGCGACCATACGCTCGGCCACAACCGTCGCGTCGGACAGTTGCGTATTGGGTAGAATCACCGCGAACTCGTCGCCCCCGTAGCGGGCGGCGATGTCGATCTGCCGGATGCAGTCCTTGATGCGCCGGCTGATCTCCCGGATGATCTTATCCCCGGCGCGGTGGCCGTGGTTGTCGTTGACCCCCTTGAGGCCGTCCACGTCGATCATGATCAGCGAGATCTTGCCACCGTAACGACGCGACCGCCACAGTTCCTTCTCAAGCATATCGTAGAAGGTCTTATGGTTGATCAGACCGGTCAGGCCGTCGGTGGTGGCCTGTCGCTGAATCCGCTCAAAGAGCTTGATGTTGCCGATGGAGGCGCCGACGAGCTGGCCGAACAACTCCACCAGGGCGATATCCTCGCGGGTCAAGCCCTCGCCGCCGACCTTGTCGGCGAGGTTCAGGACGCCGACCACATTGTCCTGGCAGACCAGTGGCACGATGGCGCAGTTATTGGTCTGGTAGTTCTCCGCGAAGGCCCGTTGAGACTTGCGGATGACGGGTTGCTGATGGGTATCGATGTCGCTGATGAGGATGAGACGCTTGCTCTGGACGGCCATGACCATGGGCGATGGCGGAGTCTGGTTGAGCGAGACGATCTTGTTGATGAGGAAGGGATGGTTGTGTTTGTGAAGGTGGAGGATGTTGTTGGTGTCGTCGAGGATATAGAGCGAGGCGAACTTGACGCAGACCAGTCGCGGTATGTCGGTTATGCAGACCTCCGCGATGGCATCCAGGTCAAGGCAGTTGACGCGGCGGGCCAGAGGGGTGATCTGTTCAAGTATCGGCACGCCGGATTCGGAGGTCGCTCTATCGCTGTTGTCGTCCTGCTCCATGATGCGTCTCAAGCTACGAAGATTGTCTTAACGACGGCCGGGAGACCATCACCCCGCCTTGTCTGCTATCGGACAATTCGCAACACTGCTTCTGCGAATGACCTTGAAACACGCCGCGACCCATACCCCATCTCTCGCGTGCAGTCCGATTCACAGGTATTCGGTGTACGGGTGCCTCGACTTTAGACAAAGGCCTGGACACCTCAGAAAACCGGCAGCGGAAATAGGACCGATAAAGTGCGACATAGGGGTGTATGCAAGGTCCGTAAATTTTTCCAAAAAATCAGAAAAACAGTTGACACCCCGAGGAACAGCTTTTACAGTTTACAAAATGTAAAGGACGTTTCGTTACGACGCGGACGAACAAGGCTGTCTTGTGGGTTTGGATTACCGCGTCACAGAGTGTGCTCTCTATCCAGGCAGGGGTGAGAAAGATGGTGATGCAGGCCGGCAAGCAAGAGTCGAGAATCGCGGTTCCCCAGAAGCTCTACCGGATCGGTGAGCTGGTTCAGCATACGCCGTTTTCGCGGCAGACGATTCACAACTACACGACGATGGGTCTTATTCGCGAGTCTGAGTGGACCCAGGGCGGGCATCGGCTGTACGACGAGACGGTGTTCTCGCGGTTGTCACGGATCATGGAGTTGCGCGAGGATAAGACCTTGGAGGAGATTCGCCAGATTCTTCGGCAAGAGGATCTGAAGATGAGTTAGGGCCGGCATCGGCGGCCGGGTTCGGGGTACGGATGCCACGGGCCGGTTGCCGGGTAGGGTTACAGTCACATACATCAGCAAGGATTGGCGTGGATCAGGTTGGGGATAAAGGCGGGCGTCTCGATTGGGCCGGCGGGGCCGGATCGATACGCGGGATGTGGGCGGCAGCGATAGAGTCATGGATGACACAGTCGTGCGGCGTCGGGTTTGGCAACGGGAGTCGCGTCGGCGCAGGTCATTCATCGAGTGGTCAAGTCAGGACATGCGGCCTTATGACGGGCCGTGGCGATTCGGCGGGCGCGTCGGCTGGTGAATGGTCGGACTATTGAGGACCCCGGTATGGACTTGTTCTCGTTTGTTACGGACAATGTGACGGAGTTGCTGGTCAAGGTGATGGAGTTTACCGAGGCCAGACAGAAGATACTGATTCGCAATATTCGGTGTGCGGACGAGGCGGGGTTTATCCCACAGGATGTGCCGATGGAGGAGTTCTGCGCCTTGATGGATGCGGCGATTGCCGAACACGCGGAGAATCGACGGCTTGTGTTGGGGGCGTCGGAGCACATCTGCTTTGAAGGGCGCAGCGGCTTCGAGGTGTATTCGGTGGCGGATACAGCGGCGCAATCGCTTCTCAGGAGTGATCGAGAGTCCTACCTCAAGGATCAGGTGGTCAGACTGGTGGAGAATTCTCTGCATCAACGGATTGCGGCGCAGTTGTTGCGTCAGACGGACTGCGCGGCGGTGTGATGTTGCCGGCAAGGGCATCCGGCACGTATGTCCGGGCCCGATAATGAATGGATTCGGAGAAGGAGACGGCGACACGGCGGCAACGCCGTGTGGTTGGAACGTCATGAGCACGGACGCGATGGAGTTGGAGCGAATGATGGCGACCTGCCGCCGGCCGGCTCGCGTGCTGGCGGTCACGAGCGGCAAGGGAGGAGTGGGCAAGACGAACATCTCCGCCAACATTGGGGTATGCCTGGCGGCGTCGGGGCGGCGGGTGCTGCTTCTGGATGCCGACATGTCGCTGGCGAATCTCGACGTCGTGTTGAATGTGGGCAGTCGGTACAACATCTCGCACGTGCTGAGCGGCCATAAGAGCATCAGCGAAGTTGTGCATCCGGGGCCGGCCGGTCTGGGCGTGGTCTGCGGGGCGTCCGGCCTCGAGGAATTGGCGGACTTGAGCGAGTTTCAGCGGCGTCGGATTCTCGATGAACTGTCGCAACTGAGCGACGACCACGACCTGATGGTGATCGACACGGCAGCGGGGATATCGCGGGCCGTGGTGGGCTTCTGTCTGGCGGCCGATGATGTGCTTGTTGTGACCACGCCTGAGGCAACGGCCGTTATGGATGCCTACGCGATGATCAAGGTGCTGTCGCGGCACGAGTACAAAGGACGGATCAACCTGGTGGTGAACATGGCGGATTCACCGGCCGAGGGGAAGAAAACGTACCAGCAGATATCCAACGTGGCCGCGCGTTTTCTCGGGGTGCATGTGTATGACGCGGGAACACTGCTGCGGGATGATCGGGTTCTTGCGGCGGTCAAGCAGCGAGAGCCCGTCGTTTTGGCGTACCCGAAAGCTCCGATAACATTGTCGTTGGGCGCCCTCGCGGCAAAGCTGGACAGTGGAGCGAACGTAGGAAAGAGGCAAGCGGGTTTTTTTCGGCGGGTGGCTGATTTGTTCTTCTAAAGTGGCCGATGGAACGGCCGATAAGAAGTCCGGGCATGGTGTACCGCATTCTACATGGCAATCGACTCGAACTCGGGGGCGTCGCGAAAGCGACGATGCGGCGTTTGTGCGTCACGGGCCCGGGCGAGTATGGAGTATGGGGATTCCAACGAATCACTGCTGAACATGGAGGTAAGCTGTGAGGACCAAGGTGAGCATTGACATTGACCAGGTGTGGGAGGATTTCCACAAGACGCATGATGAGCGGTGCCGCAATGCGCTGATGGAGTACTATCGCGATCTGGTGCGGTATTGTGCCGAAAGGGTGCGCAGCAAGCTGCCGGACAAGGTGGAGCTGGACGACCTCATCAGTGCCGGGAACTTCGGACTGATGGACGCCATCAACGCCTATGATCCCGGTCGCGGAGTGAAGTTCGAGACATACTGTTCGCCCCGGATCAAGGGGTCGATTCTGGACGAGTTGCGGAGTATGGACTGGGTGCCGCGACTGGTCCGGTCGCGGGCGCACCAGCTTTCGCGCGCGACGCATTCGCTGGAGACCCATCTCGGGCGCAAGCCGACCGACGACGAAATCGCGGCGGAGCTGAATCTGGCGGGTGATGAGTTTCTGCGGCTTCAGCGGGATGCCAATGCTCCGGGGCAGGTGTCGCTGAATACGAAGTTCATGGACGACGACGGCGACAAGGACGTCCGGGAGATCGACATCATCGAGGATCAGAAGAGCGAGGATCCGGTGCTGGAGGCTCAGAAACGCGACCTCAAGAGCCTGCTGACGAAGGGGCTTTCCCGGGCCGAACAGTTGATTATTGTCTTGTACTACTATGAGGAAATGACAATGAAGGAGATTGGAGCGACGCTGGACCTGTCGGAGTCGCGGGTCTCCCAGATGCACTCGTCGATTATCGCGCGCATGAAGGCCCAGATGAATACGCGCCGCAAGGAGTTTGCCATCGGCAAGTGAGGCCGGCCGATGGCGGCACGCGCGGCGGATGTAGGTGGCCACGGGGTCGGGAATAGAGCGGGTTTTGCTTGCTCAGGCTGGGGCGTGAGGGTATACTTGGCGTGTTACCTATGTGGAGTTTCTTATGCGCTTCGTCAAGATGCACGGACTGGGCAATGATTATGTCTACGTGGACTGCTTCGAGCAGCAGTTGCCGGGTCCTGCGCAGATGGCGGTTCGGGTCAGCGATCGGCACTTTGGGATTGGCGCCGACGGCTTGATTCTGGTGGGCCCCAGCGAAGTCGCCGACGTGCGGATGCAGA
Source organism: Phycisphaerales bacterium UBA2266 (assembly GCA_002347125.1). Classification (GTDB taxonomy): domain Bacteria; phylum Planctomycetota; class Phycisphaerae; order Sedimentisphaerales; family Anaerobacaceae; genus UBA2266. The sequence continues at coordinate 3,352 of DDXG01000050.1, read as the reverse complement.
TGTTCAATGCGGATGGGTCCGAGTCGGAGATGTGCGGCAACGGTGTGCGGTGCGTGGCGAAATTCGCGTATGACCGTGGCTTGGCGGGTCGTGAAGAGGCTTTTGACGTGCCCGGGCAGGCTTCGATGCCCCTGTCGATGCGGGTCGAGACGGGGCGCGGGGTCCTGACGCTGGGGTTTTCCGTCGGCGTCGACGGCAAGGCCGAGCGGGTCTGTGTGAACATGGGCGAGCCGATCCTGGCGGCGGCCGCGATCCCGGTGGCCGTCGGTGGCGACCGGGTCGTCGATGAGACGATAGAGGTGCTTGGACAGCGACTGCGGATGACGTGTGTGAGCATGGGCAATCCCCACGCTGTGTTCTTTGTGCCGGATGTGGCGGCGGTTGACCTGGAGCGGCTGGGTCCTGCCGTCGAGCGTCACACGTACTTCCCCAACCGAGTCAACGCGCACTTCGTGCAGGTGGACGGCCCAAACGCCATAACCGTGCGGACTTGGGAACGTGGCAGCGGGATCACACTGGCATGCGGGACCGGGGCCTGCGCCTGCTGCGTGGCGGGTGTACTGACGGGCCGCAGCGGAAGGGTCGTTCGCGCACATCTGCCCGGAGGCGATCTGGATTTGAATTGGTGCGAGCAAGACGGCTGCGTCTACATGACCGGGCCCGCCGTGGAGGTATTTGAAGGGATCTGGCCGGATTGATTAGAGATGGATCGCCGGTCGCTCACGAAACTGCAGCGCGACCCCATAACGGGGTCCGTCAGATGCTGGTGGAGAAGGGAGGCTGTCGATCCGCAATACGTGTGCCTGGGCTGACAGCTCGGCGCCGAGGTCCGCCACTCCCGTTGTCGGCGGGATCCGCAGGCGGATATGGATCGGGTCGCCACGGTATGGCACGGGGCGGCTTGTGTGGAGATAGAGACCGCCGGCACTGATGTTGGTCGTGATGCCCAGTGGCTGTAACGTCTCCGCCTCGCCGTCGCCACGGGCCAGAACACCGATCTCGATCGGCAGACGACGATGTGCTCGCTGTTCGACAGGGTCCATCCTGCAGCTTCCTTGCACTTAGTCAGGCTAGGCCTGATTCCGCCATCCTGTGGCGGGATGCGACCATTGTAAATGCCCGGAGTATTGTGGAGCAAGCGCCGTTCCCGCAGGGCCGGCGCCGGATTGCCCATATTATCTTCTGTAAGTCCTGTCCAGAGAGCAGATTACGGCGGCTTGCGTTCGGGATGGCAATCGCCGAACCGGCGGTGCGAAACCGGATGTTGGGAAATGGCCACGTCGTGTCATGTCTGTGGCGGCTCCGAATCGGGCCTGACCGCCCTGCCATCGTGCGGATGTGGTTTATTAGAAACAGTTTACGGCAGGTGCTAAACTGAGAGTGCCGGCATGACGAAGGAGAGTGGTGTGGCGTTGCTTTTTGGAAACATCCCGTGTTGACTTTGGCATTCGCCTTGCCTAGACTGATGCTATGAATTCCGATGACCGATCACGCCCCGATACAGAGACCGGACACGGGAGGTCGCTGGAGGAGCGGCTGGCCGAGGCTGAACGGCTGGCGTCTCTGGGACGGCTGACGGCTAAGGTCGCCCACGAGTTGAACGATCCGCTGGATGGACTGCTGCGGTACATCAACATGTCAATCCGGTGCTTGCGGGATGGGCAGACCACGCGGCCGGTCGAGTACCTGCAGCGGTGCCGGGAGGCGCTGATTCGCATGGCCCAGATCTCCGGGCAGTTGCTCGAGTTCTCGCGGCGCAGCCATTCGCGTGCGGAGTTTGTAAGCCCGGAGGTGCTCGTGGAGGAGGCCCTTCGCGGGATCGAGATGCGGTGTAGCCCCCCTGCCGGCGTGAAGGTCGTGCGGGATTATGCCGCGGACGTGCCGGAGATTCGGGCGGGCAATCTCTATCAGGTGTTCAGCAATGTCATCAAGAACGCCTTTGACGCGATGGATGCCGAGGGCGAGCTGGCTATTACGACGCGGGTCGAAGACACTATGGTGACGGTAGCGTTCGCGGATACGGGGTGCGGATTCGCCGAAGGCGATGCCCAGCGGATATTTGAGCCGTTCTTCACGACCAAACCCGACGGGCAAGGGACGGGCCTGGGGCTGGCGATCTGCAGGGAGATCATGGAGCGATGCGGGGGGGAGATCACCGCGCAGCGGCGCGAAGGCGGCGGCAGTGTGTTCACCGTGCGGATTCCGATGGCAGGCAACTGTAGAGTGGTTGGTGGTTAGTGGCTGGTGGATAGGGCATGAAAGACAAGCGCATTCTGGTTGTTGATGACGACAGGATTATCCTGGACTCCCTCTGCGAGTTCCTTTCGGGCGAGGGCTATGTATCCGACGGGGCCGGGGGGCTGAAGGAGGCCCTGCGGAAGCTCGACCACAACGGTTATGCGCTGGTCGTGGCGGACATCAACCTGCCGGATGGCAGCGGGTTTGAGTTGCTGGAGAAGGTGGCGGCGGCCCATCGGCAGACGGTGGTGATCATGATTACGGGGTATGGGACCATCGAGGGGGCGGTGCGGGCCATCAAACAGGGGGCGTTTGACTACCTGACCAAGCCAATCGTTGATGACGAGCTGAGGTTGGCGGTGGAGCGGGCGATCAAGCAGCAGTCGCTGATGTGCGAGAACGAGCGGCTGCGGCTGGAGTTGGCCCAGAAGTACAGCCTCGAAAGCATCATCAGCCACAACTACAAGATGGCCAAGATCTTCGAGCTGGTCGATGCCGTGGCCCAGAGCAATACGACCATCCTGATGGCCGGGCCCAGCGGAACGGGCAAGAGCATGTTGGCGCGGGCCATTCATCATCGGTCGAGTCGGCGCAGCGGGCCGTTTGTCGAGGTCAGTTGCGGAGCCCTGCCGGAGACACTGCTGGAGAGCGAGTTGTTCGGCCATGCCAAGGGGTCCTTTACGGGGGCGGTCAGCAACAAGGAGGGCAAGTTCCTGGCGGCGGACGGCGGCACGATCTTCCTGGACGAGATATCGAACGCGACGCCGGCACTGCAGGCCAAGCTGCTGCGGGTGCTGGAGGAGAGGCAGTTCGAGCCGGTGGGCAGTAACAAGACGATCCGCGTGGATACGCGGATTATTCTGGCGTCGAACCGGGACCTGGAGGTCGAGGTGCGGGAGGGAAGATTCCGCGAGGACCTCTACTACCGGATCAATGTGGTGGCCCTCAACCTGCCGCCCCTGCGGGAACGCATGGAGGACCTCCCTCTTTTGCTGGAACACTTCATCACCCATTTCAACGCCCTCCAGCGAAAGTCGGTTGCCGGTGTCAGCGACGATGCCCTGGCCTGTCTCATGGCCTACAATTACCCGGGCAACATCCGGGAACTGGAAAA
>DDXG01000281.1 GCA_002347125.1 Phycisphaerales bacterium UBA2266 | reverse complement strand
TGCCGATGGCCCCCGATGTCACAATCACCACCTGTCGGCCACTCTGGAGCAATTCGGCGACCTGCTGCGCGACGCTCTCGACGTACCCCGAGTCCACCCCGCCGTCCTTGGCCAGGGTATTGGTCCCGATCTTGATCACCACACGCTTGACAGTCGAAAAATTCCGCATGAGCTTTCTCATGTCACAGTCATATCAGAGGGCGGTGCTTGAAGGTCTTTTTCCCTTCGGAATAATCCGCGACGACCTGCCCGCTGCCAATGAGCTTCCACTTGTAGATGACCAGCCCTTCCAGGCCGACCGGGCCGCGGGCGTGAATCTTGTTTGTGCTGATTCCCACTTCGGCGCCAAGCCCATACCGAAAGCCGTCGCTGAAGCGCGTGCTGGCGTTCCAGAATACATCGGCCGAATCCACCAAGTCCATGAACCGCTCGGCCGCCGCCCGGTCGCCCGTTACAATACAGTCCGTATGCCCGGAGCCGTACCGGTTGATATGCTCAATCGCCTCATCCACCCCGGAAACCACCTTCACCGACAGGACCAGGTCTAGGTACTCCGTCGCCCAGTCCTGCTCCGTCGCCGGTTTGACGGGGATGATCGCGGCCGTCTTCCGGCATCCGCGCAGTTCCACGCCCTTACTGTCGAAGATCGCCTTGACCTTCGGCAGAAACTGCCCCGCGACGGCCTCGGCCACCAGCAGCGTCTCGGCGGCGTTGCACACCGCCACATACTGGCACTTGCTGTCCACGGCAATCGCCGCCGCCATATCCAGATCCGCCGCCGAATCGACGTACACGTGGCAGATCCCGTCCGCATGGCCAAGCACCGGGATATTCGTATGGTCCATGATATAACGGACAAACGCATTTGAGCCGCGGGGAATCAGCAGGTCGATCTGTTCATCCAGATCCAGCATCTGGGCCACATCTTGCCGCGTCTGGAGCAACTGAATCCACCCGGTTGGAATCCCTGCCCCTGCCGTGGCCTCCGCGATAATCTCGGCCAGAATCNNATCAGCGATAATCTCGGCCAGAATCCGATTGGTCTCGGTCGCCTCGCTGCCGCCCTTGAGCAGGACGGCATTGCCGCTCTTGAGGCACAGGGTCGATATCTGCACCAGGGCATCCGGCCGCGACTCAAATACCACCCCGATTACCCCAATCGGGCAACTGACCCTGTGCAGTTCCAGCCCCGCGTCCAGCTCCATGCCCGAAAGCGTCCGCCCAACCGGGTCCACCAGACGAATCAGGCTTTCAATCCCTTCACAGACCTCATGTATTTTGCCCTCGTCGAACCTCAGACGCTTGAGCAGGGGGGTGGCTAGGTTCTCCGCCCTGGCCCGGTCCACGTCAACCCGGTTGGCGGCCGCAATTTTGCCGCTGCGGTGTCTCAAGGCCTCCACGATGGCTGCCAAGGCGTTGTTTCTCGTCTGAGTCGGCACGGCCGCCAGCAGAATCGACGCCTGCTTTGCCGCTGCCGCAGATTCGGCAATACCCATTATTCGGCCTCAGTCATTGAACGACGACTATGGACTCTAAGTTACGGTGGCTATTGTATTTGCTGGCCCTGCCGCCGCAAAGCCAAAACCGGGGCCTGCGTCCTTTGGCCTTGACAGGGCCCACGGTCGAACCTATAAGTGGGCACTACTTCTCGCGGGTGTAGCTTAATGGTAAAGCTCCAGCCTTCCAAGCTGGCCATGTGGGTTCGATTCCCATCACCCGCTCTGCCCCTCACGCTGCCCGGCTCCCACTTCCTCCCACGGCCCCCATACCACCCGGCTGGGCCCATATCCGGGCTGGCGCCGACTTCGCCTCAGACAGGTCCAGATGGCCTGTCAGCCCGATAAAACTCACAGGCGTATGTGAATTGCTTGGTGGGCCCGCCCGGACGACATTTCCGGCTGGGTTCTCACGTAGGCCCGGATTTCTCCGCATCATATTGTCACGCAGCGCCCGGCCGTGACCGTCCGATAAGAAAATTTTCTGAAAAAGTGGGTGCAAGTGGAGAAGCATTCTTGACCGATAGTGGGAGTGAGTGGTAATCTTTCCCACTATTGTATGGCTCAGTGGGGCTTTCGCCATGTTGTTACTCACAGGTGAATACCAGCACACAGTTGACGACAAGGGGCGGGTGCTTGTCTCGAACAAGCTCCGCAACCAGATCGACGCCGAAGAGCACGGCAGCAACTTCTATATCGTCATGGGAGCCAATGGGATCTTATGCCTTTATCCACAACGCTACTTCGAGCAGTTGGCCCTGGCGCTCGCCCCGGGAACGACCGCCCCGGACGAGGCCGTTGCCTTTGAGCGTATGAGCTTCGCCCTGGCCAGCAAGGTCGAGTTGGATTCCCAGGGGCGGCTCCTTCTGAATGAAAGGCTCCGCCAGCGCGCGGGTCTGAAGGACCAGATTACCCTGATCGGAGTCCGCGACCACATAGAGTTGTGGAATACACAGCGGTGGGAGCAGTATCTCGACAACAACATGGCCCAATACCAGAAGCAGATGTCGCAGGCGCGGCACACCGTCCTGCAGAAGCAAAGTGAAGACCTGTAGACTCGCGTACGGAGGCACAATGATCGAGTTTGAAACGAATTACTGTCAGATAGTCGCCGAGGGGTTGGCCGGTCGAAGGGCCGTAGACAGCCGCGTACTGGCCTCGGCGGAAGTGCTCCGGGAACGTCTGGAGCGGCTCAGGAGTCTGGGTGGCCCATTCGCCGACGTTGAGTTCTCCCCGCAGATGGCGAAGCTCTCAAGGCGACGGTCCGCCGTGGCGGTGATGTAGACCGTCGGGATGTTGTGGAATGGACGTCTCCGCCGCCCCGGCCAAGGGCTCTGGCGATGGCAATGGACGCCGATGATCCCCAAGTCGAGCACATACCGGTCCTGGCGGAAGCGTTGGCCGAACGGATAGACTTGCCTCAGGATGGGGTGATGGTCGATGCGACCGTCGGACACGGAGGTCACAGTCTTCTGTTCGGAGAAAGACTCGGCCCGAGAGCGACTCTTGTCGGGCTGGACGTGGATGAAAAGGCCCTCTTCCGGGCCGCCGAAAGACTCAAGGCACTCAAGTGTAAGGTAGTACTGCTTCGCTGCAATTTCCGTGAGATCGCCGACCAGCTCGACGCCGCGGGCATCGGCCCGGCCGATTTCATCCTGGCCGACCTCGGCATCAACAGTGCCCAATTCGCGGATCCTCAGCGAGGCCTCAGTTTCCAGGTGGACATGCCCCTGGATATGAGAATTGACAAAAGAATAGAGACCACCGCGGCCGATATAGTCAACGAGGCTGATGAGAAGGCTCTTGCCGATTTGATATACGAATTCGGGCAGGAGCGGGGCTCTCGACGGATTGCACGCTTCATTGTTCAGCACCGACAAAACCAGCCGATTATGACGACCGCACGTTTGGCTTCCATCGTGGCGGCGGCGCTGGCCCGACCGGGCGGCAAATGGCGGAGAATCCACCCCGCTACGCGGACCTTTCAGGCCCTGAGAATCGCGGTTAACCACGAACTGGAGAACCTCAAGGCCCTCCTGGCCGCGGCCCCGCGAAGGTTAAAAGGTGGCGGCCGGTTCGCCGTTATCAGTTTCCACAGCCTTGAAGACGGCCTGGTCAAGGCGGACTTCAAAGCCAATTCGGCCGCCGGCGTGTACGACATACTGACGAAGAAACCGATCGTCCCCGACCGTTGCGAGGCCGAACGGAACAGAAGAGCAAGGAGTGCGAAACTCCGCATGGCGCGGAAACGATAATACAGTCAGCGAAGCATAGGGTGTCTGGAAGGAGTGCTGTTATGACTTCGGATGCGAAAATCGGGTTGCTGTTGGGTTTGGTCTTCATCTTCATCATTGCTTTCATCATCAACGGACTGCCAAGCCTGCGCCAGGAGCCCAATGGCAATGAATGGACGATAGACAGGACACAATTCGCTGATCAGCCGCAGGGTCTGGGGGCCATGGAACGCTCGGCCTTCGATACGCTCAGGGATGAGCCGGCCCTGCCGGCCGCGGAGCCGCAACAGGCACTGGCGGTTGACCATACATCTGGCGTCGACCCGGCCGCGGGTCTGGAGAGCGGCTCAGGATCCGAGGGTTTCGGCGCGGGCAGTATCGAGCCGACCCTGCCGCCGTCGGCAATGGACGTGGCCCAGCTTGACACGCCGCAGCCGCGTCCGAGTACCCCCGCCGTAGCGCTGGCGGACCATCCGGCGTTTATCCCCGTTGACGCCCCCGCACGTAGTAACGCTTCGTTGCCGGTCGATGCTCCCGCCCCGGCCGACACCAAGGTCGTTATCAAGCTGCCCAGGCAGATTGAGATCGGTCCGGCCGACCTTGTGGCCGCCAGAGACAGCGCCCTGCCGATGACCGAAACACCCCCTGCACACCAGACCAAGGTCGTTCTGGACGTGCCGCGCCCGGCTGCTATCGCCAAACACACGGTTGCATCCGGTGAGACCCTCGCCTCCATCGCCAAGAAGTACTACGGACCCGAAGAGGGCAACCGAATCGTGAATATTGACCGCATCTACGAGGCCAACAAGGGAATCCTCGAATCCAAGCACAAAGTGATCGCCGGCCAGGAACTGATGATCCCGGCTTTGCCCGGCGCCTCCACCNNTGGTACGTTGTCAAGGAGGGCGACAACCTCTGGAAGATTGCCTCCAAGGAACTTGGCAAGGGCGCACGGTCCCAGGAAATCCTTAATCTCAACCGGGATACTGTCAAAGATGCCAAGCAGGTCGCCGTGGGTACGAAGCTGCGTCTTCCCTCGGAGTAATCGGCTTAGGCCCATAAGGTGGTACGGCGGGGTGCCGGCCGTGGCTGCCGGTCGTTCAGTGGAATCTTATGGTCTCCAGACTTCGGTTTGTGTATTCAGTCCTCTTTCTGACGGCGATTCTGATCCTCGCGGTCCATCTGCGCAACTCCAACAACCGGACGTTCTACGAGTTATGCACGCTCCGCGTCCATCGCGACAGTGTCTGCCAAGAACTCTGGCAGCGGCAGATCGAACTGGAGAACCTCATCAGTCCGACCGCCGTTTCACGGCTGGTCGACGTCGAATCCCAATGACTCGCCCGAACGGCCGGGCGACGTTGAACAACGTGCTGCAAAGGAGTAACATTGAGAGCGGTGCGAGCGACGATTATTGTCGGCGCGGCCATCTGCTGTGCCTTCTTCGCCTTGGGCGCCAGGTGTTTCCACCTCCAGTACCGTTGCAGCGACCGTTACAACGAGATGTGCATGCGCCAGCAGAAGGCCCTGTACACCCAGTCGCCTCGACGCGGGACCATTCTTGACGCCCGCGGGCGCCTCTTGGCCGTCAGCAATCGAATGTCCGTCGTCTTCGCCGACCGCCAGGCCATGACGGACATAGAAACCGGCTCTCGCGAACTGGCCGTCGCCCTCGACATGGACCTTCATGTCGTTGAACGGCTCATTCGAGAAAGCGGTAATCCCCGATTCGCGAAGATAAAGGTCGGCGCCGATCCGAACGAATGCGCCGCCGCACGAAAGATCCGCGGCGTCGGTGTGCAGGAGGAGTGGATACGCCATTACCCGATGGGTCGTCTGACCGCCCACACCGTGGGATTCACGAGCGTTGACCATCGCGGCCTCGAAGGCATAGAACTGTGGCGAGAAGATGATTTGTCCGGAGCGCCCGGACGCAACACGTTCCAGGTGGACGTCCTTCGACGCCCCATCAGGCTCAAGGAACAGGACGTGGCGGTGGCACACGGGGCTGGCATCATCACTACCATCGACGCCACCATCCAGGAGTTCGCCCACCGCGAGCTTCTTGCCCAGTTCGAGGCCTATGAAGCCGAGTCGGCCGTCGCCATTGTCGCCGAACCCGGCACCGGCCGTATCCTCGCCATGGTTTCTCTGCCGGACTTCGACCCCGGTGTGGTCCGTTATGCGGACCCCAATACCTTCCGCAACAGGGCTCTGACGGACCAGTTTGAGCCCGGCAGCGTTCTCAAACCCTTTGTGGCGGCGATTGCTCTTGACGCCGGCGCCGTCCGACCCAATGACGTCATCTTCTGCGAGCACGGCAGCTACAGCGGTAAGGGCTTCGGTCGAATCGGGGAATACAAGCAGGGCTTCGGCGACCTGAGCATCAAGGAGATACTCGTCAAGTCCAGCAACATCGGCATGGCCAAGATAGGCCAGCGTCTGGGTCGAGCCAGACTTTACCGAGGTCTCGACGCCTTTGGTTTCGGCAAGAAGACAGGTATCGACCTGCCTGTCGAGAAGACCGGCGTCCTGTGGCCTGTCAGCCGGTGGACGGGTTACAGCGAGACACGAGTTCCCTTCGGCCAGGAAATCACCGTCACCGCCATGCAGCTCGTGCAGGCCATGTGCATCCTGGCCAACGGCGGACACCTCGTGCAGCTTCACACCGTTCGGGCCGTGGTCGAACCGGATGGCCGCATCCGCAGCGTCGTCGAACCGAAGCCTCCCGTTGGCTATATCATCAAACCGGAGGTCGCTCGCTGGGTGGTCCAGGAAGCCCTGGTCGCCGTCGTCAACGAAGGCACTGGAAGACAGGGCAAACTCAAGAAGTGGCAGGTCTTCGGCAAGACCGGCACCGCCAACATCGCCCGCGAGGACGGACCCGGCTACTCGGCCAACGATTATGTTGCCTCCTTCGTATGCGGCGCGCCGGCCGAGGACCCGCGAATCGTTGTACTCGTCTCGGTTCGCAAACCCAACAAACGCCTCGGCAAGGGCTACACCGGCGGCGTTATCGCCGCGCCCGTCGCCGCCCGCATCATCGAAAAGACCCTGACCTACCTGGAACGGACCGGCGCCTACTGAAAATGGCCCTGCCCGACGGCCTACGCTATGCTTTCGCCGGTAAGGGTGTGTCTGGAACACGTTTTTGACAGGGGCCGTTCATGGCGAAGATCATCTATGGCGTCGCCGGCGAGGGATTCGGCCACAGCAGCCGGTCTCATCTCATCGGCCGGCGGCTCGTTGACGCAGGCCACGACGTCATGTTCGTCGGCTCGCGAAAATCGCTGACGTATCTCAAACAGTATTTTGGCGAGCGCGTTCGCGAGATATTCGGACTGTCGTTCGCGTTTGAAGACGGGCGCATCGACAAGTCCGAAACCCTCAAACAGAACCTGATGCGCATCCCCGAGGGCAACCGCCAGAACGATGAGCTCTTCAAACGCTACTTCGAACCCTTTGCCCCCGACCTGATCATCTCCGATTTTGAACCCTTCAGCGCCTGGTGGGCCTGGCGAAATCGTGTTCCGTTCATCAGCATCGACCACGAACACGTGCTGACACTCTGCGAGCTTGAGCCCGTCAAGGGCAACTGGTTCTCCCGTGTCACCGCCAGCGTGTTCACGGAGTTCTACTATGTCGGGGCGGTGGCGTATGTCCTCATCAACTTCTTCAAGGCCCCGCTCCGCGCCGACTCGGCCCTGCTGGCCCCGCCGGTCGTCCGTCCGGTTGTGGCCTCGCTGACGCCGACGTGCGAGGGCCATGTCGTGGTCTACTCCACCAGCGCCGCCGGCCGCGAACAACTGATCGAGACGCTCGGACGGTTCCCCGATTATCGTTTCCATGTCTACGGCTTTGATCGCAGCGAGGAAACAGGCAATTGTCTGTTCAAGAAACGCTCTACCGAGGGCTTTCTTGCCGACCTGGCTTCCTGTCGGGGTGTGATCGCATCGGCGGGTTTCTCCCTGATTAGCGAGTGCATGTATCTGCGGAAGAAGATGCTTCTGCTGCCCATCAAGGGCCAGTATGAGCAGATCATGAACGCTCACTACGCCCGGAAGCTCGGCCTCGGTGTCTCATCGCCCCGGCTTGATGAGTCGTCCATCCGGCAGTTCTCCGATGAATTGGCCAAGCCCGTCCCTGTTGCCGATGACATCCTATGGCCGGACAACGACAAGTGCTTTGACGTCGTACAGCAGGCCCTCAACCGCCTTCCCATGCCTGTGAGTCTTGCGTTGCGTGCTTGAACCATCGGGAGACTGCCGAGACAGCCTACCGCGCCGGCCCGTTACCTATGTAGCCGTATTCGATGCAGCGTTTGAGGACCTCCCTCGCCACCGGCGCTGCATCGTTTGAGCCGCTCTGGCCGCCGTCAATGAGGACCGCGATGGCCAGCTCCCTGCCCGACGAGTCCGCGGCAAAGCCGGCAAACCACGCACACTCCGGGTCCTGCGTCGAGCCCGTCTTGCCATACAACTTCACGGAAGCACTCGCTAGTTCACGTCCGGCAAATGCGTTATAGGCTGTGCCGCCCGGCTCATGGACGACGGCGTACATGCCATCATGCACGACGTCAATGGTGCCGACGTTGATGTGAAGGTTCACTGCCTCGGTCGTCTGGGTATCCAGTACGCCCGCCTGCGGCAAGAGCAACCGTGGCGGCTTCGAGACGCCCCCGCGCGCCAGCGTGGCCATCGCACTGGCTACCTGAAGGGGTGTCACACGCAGGTTACCCTGTCCAATACCGAATCGCCGCCGTTCCGAGGCATCCAAAGGGGGGATGTCTTCAAACGTCTGCATCGGACCGACGGCGAAGCGACTAGCGATTATCCCCGGCGACTGCCGGAAGTTGCGGACGTTGTCGGGGGCCCGGCTGACCAGCGGCGGGGGCGTCGCCGCATGACCGTACCCGAAATCCCACAGGACTCTCTGAAGCCCTCTCGGCGATATGCGGTCGGCCAGCCGCGAGAAGTAGACGTTGCAACTGCCCTTGAGTGCGCTGCGGGCGCTGTTCGACTCTCCGTGGCCTGTTCGATGCCGCAACCATATCAGGCAATTGGGCCAGCCCTGCGGCGCCGGCGCCGCGGGGCATGGAATCACCTCATCCGCCCGAATCGCCCCCGCCTCCAGGCCCGCCACCAGGATCAACGGCTTGGCCACTGATCCTGGTGGATACGGGGTATTCATCGCCCGGCTTCGCCACAGTTGCGGTGAACTGTTATTGTAGTCGTATATCCTTGGGTAGTCTTCAAGCACGCGGTTGAGGTCGAATCGCGGCTGTGAGGCGAGCACCAGGACATCGCCTGTCGGAACGTCCAGCACCACGGCGGCGCTGTCGTTCTTCGACAGGGGGTTCACATTCGGATCGACCAGCATCTCCTCGATGGTCTTCTGTAATTCAATGTCCAGCGTCAGGCCGACGTCTCCGCCGAACTGCGGCGGCGCGCGGCTGATGACGTTCTTGTCGATATCATATGTCACGCCGCCACGCCGTCCTCGTAGAATCGCCTCACAGACGTACTCCGCCCCATCGCGCCCGCAGATGTCGTCCTCCAGGTAGCTGGCCAACGGTTCATCGGCGAACAACTCCCGGTACGCCGGATTCTTCGCCGGGCCCACCCATCCGATGACATGGCACGCGACCGGCCCGTAAGGATAGTCGCGAACCGCCTGCGGCATTATCTCCACCCCGTTGACTCCCAGGAACTCCACCTGCGCCGCGAACACGTCGTCGTCTTCGTGCAACTCCAGCAGCGCGATGCTCGTATTCAGATCACGAAGGTCATCGACCGCCCGGACCGCCTGGAGTTGCTCTTCTTCGCTGGAAAACCCCTTTTTGAAATCCTCCATCGCCCGCCAGAAGGGAATGCTGTTCACCCGCCCGCTGTACTGGGCCAGCAGATTCGGATCCGGCTCCGCGCGCACCCAGGCCACAAAGCTGCGAAGATTCCACATTCGGTCGTTCAGTTCACCCAGACGCCTCTCGATCTCCTCCCGACTCATATTAAACGCGGTACACTTGTCCATCACGATGTTGATCTCGTCCAGACGGCTCTGCAGCCCCTCCGCGGTCTCATCCTTTGCGGGGGTGGCCGCCCCTTGGGCGGCGCGCCGCACCCTCTCATCGAGAATCGAACTCAGGCGGTAGCTGATATGCAGATAGAACCGTGGCTCATCGACCGCCAGCACGCGGCCCTTGCGGTCGAGAATCCGCCCGCGGGCCGTGGTAAACTGGCTGGACTTGGACCACTCCTCTTTCAGACTCCTGACGGCCCGCTCAACCGCCGAGCGATCCAGGAACTGCATCTGTGCCAGACGTCCGATACAGACCGCCAGAATCAGCAGGCTCAAGCCTATGAATATTCTCAGACGCTTTTCGAACATGCGGATATGCCACGGTCAGTACCGCGCCGGCCGAAACACTCGGATCCGCATCCACCACGCTGCCGGCAGAAACAGAAACGGCCCGATGATCGCCGAGTAAATGGGCCCCCACAGAACCGACGTCTGAGGACCGCCGAGGCCCTGCTGCCCCTGAATCCCCGCCAGAAGATGCGTCACGATGCCCGCCAGTGTTCCCGTAAGGAAGATCGCCACAGCCTGATACGACATCTTCCGTAGCGCCATGAACCGGTTCAGGTCCGACAGCACCGTCCCGACAACGCCGAAACTGATCATATGCGGTCCGATGGTCGAGCCCGCGATATCCGCGGCGAAACCCACGGCGAAGCTGATGATGACGGCGTCATAAGGCTCGCAGTAGACAGCGAAGAAGACCACCAGGATGAGAAACAGATCCGGCACCACGCCCTGCCCGACGGCAAACGTGCCGACAAACCCGGCTTGCAGCATTGCCGCGACCAGCAAGAGTATGACAAATCGAAACCAGTGCATGATCAGCCCACGCGACAGCCCTGACCCAGGGCCGTAAACACCCGCTCCGACTAATTCGGAGTGCCCATGACAATCACCGCGACGCCCCCCAGCTTGTTCAGGTCGCACGCCGGTGAAACCGTAACGTCCCAAAGCAGCGGGCTGGTCGCATTCCTCTGACATTCGGTTACCACCCCGGCCGCCATGTCGCAGTCGAGATACCCGGGCCTGGCGCACACCATGATCCGGGACCCCGTCTCGACCTTCTCCTTCATCAAGCGGATCTTCGCCCGGCCCCCGCCCAGACCTTGCATGAGCCGCCCTGTGTCAGCACCCAGCGGCCGTGCCGCCACCGTCGATCCCGGGTCCGTCAGCAGCCGCACCTGCGCCGTCTTCGGCGAGGCGTCCGCGACCACCCCTATGACGCTGTTGTCGCCCAGGACGAACTGGCCTTTGGCGACGCCGTCGTCGGTTCCACGGTTGATGAACAACTCATCCTCGGCCCCCAGCGACAGTGTTATGACTTCCGCCGGCAGAAACGCCATCCGTTCCCATGCCGGCACCGACCGAAGCCGTGCCAGATACTCCACCTGACGCTGCGTCTGGTCCCGCTGGGCCGTCACATTCAGCAGATGGTTATGCAGTTGGTTGTACTTTCGCTGCGAAACCGCATCAGGCATGGCCTTGGTTGTGCCCGAACTCAGAGACACCGTCCGGCCCAGGCTCAGCGGCCACTCGAAGGTCCGGGCGAAGGCAAGATGCACCCTATTCGTGATCCCCTGCGGCGCAAAGAGGGATATGAATCCCGCCAGCAGCAACCAGACGAACAACATTCGCCTACTGACTCTGAATGGCTTCCTTCGCATTGCTTCGGTGCATCATCCTTGCCCCCAATGCTTCACTCAGCGAAGAAACGGGGCCTCTGGCGACGGGTCACTCCCAGCTATACTCGTTGTGATCCATCGTATCCTTCCAAAGCTCGAGGTTCTCCAGATACACGCTGGTGCCTCGAGCCACACAGCTCAACGGGTCCTCCGCCCGCGTGACCTTCAAGCCTGTCGCATTCGCCAGAACGGTCTCCATCCCCCGCAACAGCGAACCGCCGCCGCAGATGTGGATGCCGTTGTCAATCAGGTCCGCCGCCAGCTCCGGCTCGGCCCGCTCCAGCGTCGTCGTAACCGCATCAATAATCGCCGCGACGGGGTCGTGCAGCGCCTCGCGGATCTCCTCGCTGGTGATGACGATCTTGCGGGGCAGCCCGGAGATCGTATCGCGGCCGGCCACCTCCATCGTCAACTCCTCCTCCAGCGGCGACGCCGAACCGATCTGAATCTTGACCTTCTCGGCGCGCGGCTCGCCGATCAGCAGATTGTACGTCTTCTTGAGGTGATTGATCACCGCCTCGTCCATATCATCGCCCCCGACGCGGATCGACTCGGCCGTGGCGATGTCCGCCAGGCTCATGATCGCCACCTCCGTTGTGCCGCCCCCGATATCCACGATCATCGACGCCGTCGGGTCGGTAATGGGTAGATTCGCCCCAATGCCCGCCGCCATCGGCTCATCCACCAGGTACACCTTTCTCGCCCCGGCCCGCTCGGCGCTGTCGATCACCGCGCGTCGCTCCACCGCCGTAATCCCACTGGGAACCGCAATCACCACCCGGGGCCGCACCAGCCCCCCCCGGCCGTGAACCTTGCGGATGAAGTAGCTCAGCATCGCCTCGGTGATCTCGAAGTCGCTGATAACCCCGTCTTTCAACGGACGGATCGCCGAAATCGACCCCGGCGTCTTGCCCAGCATCTCCCGCGCCACCAAGCCCACCGCCTCCCCGTTGTTCAGCACGATATTCGTGCCCTTGCGCACCGCGACCACCGACGGTTCATTGAGAACGATCCCCTTATCCCGAACGCACACCAGCGTCGTGCAGGTCCCCAGGTCGATCCCCATATCCATGCTGAACCAGCCCAAGACACTGTCCAGGAACACTATTGACTCCTTTCTCGGTTCGCCAAACTGCTGCCTCACGCTGCCGTCCGTGCGCCCCCGCCTTCTCAGAAGGGCGATGCCGCCTTGAACAGCGTGCCATACTGCACATAGCACATGCTCAGCGTGAAGATCACCGTTCCCAGCGTCGCCACGAACGCCGCGGCCAGAAGCACCGTATACACGTTGTCCGGTACGGTGGCCTTCTTTCCTCGAGTCTGTACGCTCGGACTCATGTCTTACCTCGACTGCATGGGGTTTCAGTCCGCGCCGCGACGCGGACGGGACCGTTACAGATTCGTGCTGACCGCGTCGCCCGCCTTGGGCTGCTGCCGGACAAGGTCTAGGATACCCACCGCCCGGTCCGCGTCAACATCCAATATCAGAATATCGCACACAAATTCCGCCCCGCGCGTCACATGGAACTTCATGTCCTGACGAACGCCGTTCGCCGAACCGATCGATATCTCGGCCAGGCTGTTCTTCGTGTCCACCGCCGTAACCACGCCCTTGAGTCCGATGTCCGACGTCGTCGCCGCCGCGGGCTTGACCATATCCTGACGGGAGACCACCGGCGCCGTCACCGGCGCCGTCTGGCCGTATTGCGTCATGATCTGGCTGATCTTCTTGTCCAGATCCGCCTTCTCCGCCACGAGCCGATCATTCTGGGTCTTGAGCGTGTCGATGACCGACATCTTCTCCACCAACGTCGCCGTGGTCTCTTTCAACTCCTTGTCCAGCTTGATCTTCTCGGCCTGGACCTTGTTCAGTTCCGCCAACGTGTTGTCGAGAATCCGCTGGTTGTTGTCCATCGCGATCGCCACGTTCTGTCCGTCCTTGGCTATCGACTCCAGACGCGCCGTAAGCTGGCTGACCTGCCGGTCCTTCTCCGTCAGGTTGGCCGCGAGCTGCTCGTTCTGCGTCTTGAGCCCCGCGATCTCCGTACTCAGCGACGCCTCCTTCCGGTCGTACTCCTGCTTGGCGGCGTTCAGATCGTCCTGCGCCTGGCGTTCCCGCTGCTGAGCCGCGCTGAGGCCGTTGCGCTGGCTCTCGTACTTCTGCTTGTAGTTATCCGCGCTGGCAACATACGTAACCACCCCCGCACAAAGGAAAATGGCGGAAATGGAAAGCAGTATGACCAGGACCTTTGTCAGCGTACTCAAAACAGGCTCCTTTCACTAATCAGGCGTCGCTTCCACCCTACCATGCCACGGGGCGCGCCGTACACGCAAAGGCTCGATAATAGGGCCTTGCCGGCCCCCATACACCCGATAATTGCAGACGGGGACCCAGACCCTGTTGCTAAACATCCAGCACATATTTTACGCCGGAACGCCGAAACAGTCAAGTTAATTCTGGCAAAATGGGCCAAATGAGGCATCCAGAGAAGCCGGATAAAGGGTGTCCGGCCGTCCGACCCGGTCAGGATGCCGGCGCCTTCATAGCAGCCCGAAAAACGGCCTTCGCCGCCGCCAGACGAACGAACACCGACCTGTCCTTGAGCAGGCCGGGCAGGTATCTCGTCAGGTTATCGGTCCCTATCTCTCCGATGGCAGACGCCGCCAGCACCTTGACCCGTCTAGCCTCCTCGTCGCTCATCGTCGCCGTCATGCTCTTCTCAAAGACTGCCAGAACCTCCGGAACCCCGAGGGGGCTGCCCAGCTTGCCAAGCTGTTCGGCCGCCGCCAACTTGACCTCAAGGAAGTTGTCGTCATCCTCCAATTGAAGGATCAGCGCATCCCGAGCCCGCGGCGTGCCCAGCGCCCCCATGCACTGCACGCCGACCAGCCGATCATCCGCGTACTTGCTGATCAGGCGGGTCCACAGCTTCGGATAGACGCTCTCATCACCCAGCATCGCCAGCGATTGGATGCACTGTAGTGTTACCTTATCACTACTCTTGCTGTCGACGAGAACCTCTCTGATCGGCGTGATGTCGTCCGGATTGCCGTTCTTGCCCAGCATCAGCACGGCGTTTGCCCGCAGTTCCTGATTCGACGATGGCAACGCCAGTCGCAGAACCTTCTCATACTCCTTATGCCCAAGCCTCACCATCGCGTACGCCGCCGCGATCTTGACATTCGAGTCCGGGTCCTTCAGGCGCTCCTTGATCTGTGGCATCGCCGGCTCATACCTCAGCTCGCCCACCGCCAGCGTCGCCAGAAATCGAACCGGCACATACCGATCCGTCAACAACTGCTGAACTCTGGGCATGAGCCCCAGATGCCGCGTGTCTATTACTACCTCCACGGCTCTCGTGCGAATATGCGAATTCTGATCGCCCAGGCCCGCGACAATCAGTCGAATCGCCTCGTTCATGTAGTCGCTGGTTGAGTACTTGGGCAGTTCCGTCAGGGTCTCGGATCTATCCTTCGCCGGCTGCCTGGCCGACTCCTCGCAGCCGCATATCATCAGCATCCCCAGCATGACCGCCAGCGCGGCCGCCGGCAGGACGCCGCTCCTCCCAAACCAACCGGTCGAGCCTGTGGATGATCGATCCTGAAGTCCTTTTCCGCTATCGTTCATTCGGACGTCCTCGTAAACCTGAATCCCTTCCTGGTTCTGAGCCATCTGAACAGTGCAGGCAGTATTATGATGGCCCAAACGCTCATCTTACAACAAAAATCCAGCCATTGGCCCCATTTGCTGAATACCGTCACCCGCGGATCGACCGGCATGCGATCCACGAGCCAGCCCTTGACCGCCGTCCGATGGGTATGGGCGTCCGGCAGACTCCCGCCCTCGAATCCATCCCGAATCCTCCCGGCCGAGTCGATCACGCAACTGATGCCCGAATTGACACTCCGGACGACCGCCAGACGGTTCTCCACCGCCCGGAATGCGCAGATCGCCACATGCTGGAGCAGTTCGATGCTGGCCACGATCTGGCCTGTGTCGTCGTTCAACTGCACGAACCACCCGTCGTTGCTGACATTCACCAGCCAATCCACATGCTTGCGACCCGCGTCGTCGAGGGCGAAACGCCGCGCGATCGCCGGGACTGTATCCTCGTAGCAGATCATCACCGCGAAGCGATGCCGGCTGCGCGCCGCTGTGCCTGGGCTGTTCATGTCGAAGATTGTGTACTCTGTGCCGTAGCTGAGCGAGTAGTCATAGGTGTAAGGGGTGAACCACATGAGCAGCCCATAGAGCCACGGCGCCGTCCGCTGGAATGGGATGACCTCCCCGAATGGCACAAGGTGTATCTTGTCGTAGCGCTGGTCAGCCTTGCGCCCCGTAGCATCATAGAGAATCGCGGAATTGTACTTCTCCACCAGGTCCACGTGGCGGTCATCGGTAATACGGGGCGTCGCCGCATAGGCCCCCACCAGCAGGTTGGCTTTGCTCTGGGCCGCATGATACGAAAGGACCCGGTCGAACTGGGCCGACTCGTGGTTGGGGTCTATCAACTCGACAACCTCTCTGTTGATAACGGCCTGAACCATCGTCTCCGGCCAGATAATGAGGTCCGCTCCGAACTTCGCACAGGCCTGGCTGAGTTCCAGCATCTCCTCGATAATCTGCCTGCCCGACTGAAACGTCTCCTTCACTGACTGGGGCGTATTGGATTGAACGACTCCAACAGGAGGCCCGGCCTGGACCATGCGGTCGGTCTGCGCCACGCGCCACCGCCCGTAGAACAGGCT
>DDXG01000298.1:1891-28685 GCA_002347125.1 Phycisphaerales bacterium UBA2266 | reverse complement strand
TGCTCTTGTGCTCTTGTGCTCTTATGCCCTATCTTCAGTCCTTCTTGAGCACACCGAGCGGGAAGGCCCCCGTCATGGTGTCCTCGATCCAGGTCATCGCGTCGGCCGGCTTCATCCGCCAGTACGTCGGGCACGGCGAGAGCAGTTCGACAAAGGCCATTCCCGCGGCCCCGTCGCGCTGCAGCTCAAAGGCGTGCCGGATCGCCTTGCCCGCCTGGCGAATCCGCCCGGGCGTACTCAACGCGCACCGCTCGACATACACCACCCCCGGCAGCAGCGCCAGTATCTCCGATATCTGCAACGGGTAGCCGTGCTGCGGACCGCGCCCCTCGACCGTGGTCTCGGTCACCTGCCCCAACAGCGTCGTCGGGGCCATCTGCCCGCCGGTCATGCCGAAGACCGCGTTATTGACGAAGATAACCGTGATCCGCTCGCCGCGGTGGCCCGCGTGGATGATTTCGCCTGTTCCGATGGCGGCCAAATCCCCGTCGCCCTGGTAGGAAAAGACAATCTTGTCGGGATTGGCCCGCTTCATGCCCGTGGCGACCGCCGGGGCCCGGCCGTGCGCGACCTCGACCATGTCCACGTCGAGATAGTCGTACGCCAGCACCGAACAGCCTACCGGCGCGATCCCCAGCGTCCGCCCCCGGATGCCAAGCTGGTCGATGGCCTCGGCGAGCAGCCGATGGGCGATGCCGTGCCCGCAGCCCGGACAGTAATGCGTCGGGCAGTCCTTGAAGGTCGGCGTTCGTTCAAATACCAATTGCATAGCGTCGTCTTGTACCATTTCACCGCCGCGCCACCGAACTGGGTTGGCGCGTCAGCTTGCGAATCTCAGTGAACACCTGCTCGACCGTCGGCACACCGCCGCCGGTGCGGCCGTAGAAGAACACCGGCGCCTTGCCCGCCACCGCCAGCCGTACATCCTCGACCATCTGCCCCAGGCTCAATTCGACCGCCAGGAACGGGCGGAACGTCTCGGCCGCGGCGGAAACCGCATCGACCGGGAACGGCCACAGGCTGTACGGACGAATCCACCCGGCCTTGATCCCCTCGCCCCGCGCCCGCGCCACCGCCGAACACACAATCCGCGCCGCGATGCCGTAGGCCACCACCACGATCTCGGCGTCGTCGAGGCCCCAGTCATAACAGACCACCTCGTTGGCCACGATCTGCTCGTATTTCTTCTGAAGGTCGTAATTGTGCTGCTCGACGATACCCTCGGCCAGCCACAGCGAGCGGACGATATTCTGCTTTCGCCCGTCGGCCCCGGTCAGGGCCCAGTCCTTGGGCGGCAGGGCCCGTCGCGGCCGTTCCTCGATGACCACCGGCTCCATCATCTGGCCCATAATCCCATCCGCCAATACTAATACGGGGGTTCGGTACTGGTCCGCCAGGTCGAATGCCAGGGGCATTGTGTCCGCCAGCTCCTGCAAGGTGGACGGGCCCAGCGTAATCGTGCGGTAATCCCCGTGCCCGCCGCCACGGGTCGCCTGGAAGTAGTCCGACTGGGCCGGGGCGATATTGCCCAGCCCGGGTCCGCCCCGCATGACGTTGACGATCACCGAGGGCAGTTCCGCCGCCGCCAGGAAGCTGATGCCCTCCTGCATCAGGCTGATGCCCGGAGATGAGGAGCTGGTCATGGCCCGCTTGCCGGTGGCCGCGGCCCCGAAGACCATATTGATGGCCGCCAGCTCGCTCTCGCACTGCACAAACGCCCGGCCGACCTGCGGCATCCGCCACGACATGTAGGCCGTAACCTCATTCTGCGGCGTGATGGGATAGCCAAAATAGGCATCCACACCGGCCACGACCGCCGCTTCGGCCAGGGCCTCGTTGCCGCACATGAGAACTCTCTCGGTCACGCCTTCTCCTTGGCCATGCGGCGACTGGCCGCTGAATCGTCCTTGTCGGCCGCCACGATCCGGCTCGCGCGCCAGACCCGAATCGCCGCGTCCGGGCAAATCATCGCACAATTGGCGCACCCCGTACACTCGGTATTGTCCGCCGTTGCGGGGAAATACCCGCTCGAATTCGACTGCCGCGAGATCGAGATGCATCTGTTCGGACAGACGACCACGCAAAGACCGCATCCCTTGCAGCGCTCGCTGTCAATGACAATTCTGCCGGCCATGCCTTCTATATGCACAGGATAACGACTGTTCCAGTAACCAACCCCCATTTTACCATCGGCCGGCCCCGCACGCAAACCCAAAAAACAGTCGTCAGAGAACAGCAAGCGGGCGTTTTCCGCTCACCGCTCGCTGTCTTCCCCATGCAATTCTGCATTTCAGATGTGTGTCATTCTGAGCGAAGCGAAGAATCTCTCCTTTTCGACGCCCAGACCCTTCGCCTTGCTCAGGGTGACCGTTTTGAGATAGCCTGTGAAGGCCCTGCCCTTCGCGTGCCTCAAGACCAGGCTGACATGCCCCCGACCGCCTCTGCCCCGGCGTGGCATCCCTTGCCGCAGGCAAGGTCTTCATGGTGAAATGCGCCTTAACGTGAAAGGGCAAATGTCCAGTTCACGCTGAACCAATACAACTCCATCGCCATCCTTCAAACCCAACACGCCGCCCCCCGCCCGTAGCACGTCCCGGCGCGCCGGGACTGCCCGTGTATCAAACACCCAACCCCCGTGCCGAGGGTATCCAGCCCTTTGCTCCACAGGACATCGCCACCTGCGAGAAGACGCACCGCACCCCGTTGATTCCTACTTGCGAGGCGACTTCGTTGCGCGGTTGCAGGGACCGGCAGCTGTCCCTCTCGCCTACACGGGCTGCTCCATTCGGCCCCCAGCACTGCTCGCCTTGCCCCTAAGGCAGCGTCAGACAATAACTGAAGTACACTGATGCTTCATTGGACGACTGGGGCTGCGTGATTTGCCCTCAACGGAAGACGCAATTCGTTCACTTATTTCCCGACACTGCCTAAGGGCGATCCAGAACCCAATCCAAGGCGGCTCCCTCATGGGTGATTCCGATTCACCGCACCGCAGCACCGTTTGTATTTCAGCCCCGAACCGCAGGGACAAGGTTCGTTCCTCCCTATCTTATGCTGCATCGGGTCCACCGCAGTTGGCCTTTGCCACCCCACCTCACACTGCAGTCCAAGATAGGAAGCCACCCGTGCTTGCATAGTCTCCCATTCTTGCAGGTATTTTTCGTGTTCCCGGCCCCTGTCTCGCTTCAGAGAAAGACCCTGCCCCTCATAGTACATGTCATCGAACACCGTCGAATGCGCCGGGCTAAACGTCAGAAAAGTCCCTGTACCATCCGGGATTGCCGGAAGACTCCCGTGCTCTATGAAGCAACCACAAATGTCCAGCTCGTCCCCACTGAAGTGAGGCCGCCCGTGCAGGGTCGAGCGGTCACGCAGGAATCTGAACATATCTTCGTGCCCCATGCCCTTGGTCTTCAATCCCGCCGTAAACGTCTCCAAGTCGTCTATGGACACTGCCCACGGATACGGAACATCATCGTCCTTCTCAAGTAGGAAAGAAAGGTCGATTGCAACGCTTCCCCAAGTTTCGCCCGTAACACATATCACGAACGCCTCTTGGGCAGGTCCGGGCTCATCAATGACCACGCGGCCGTTGGCGTCGAACAAGCGGATCCGACCGGATGTAACGAGTATCCGCCTCAGTCGCTCGCCCTGCTCAAAGGCCTTCTGGATACCGCGCTCGCCACGAAAATCGTCACGAATCCTCACGAAAGCCTTGTCAGGGTCAAAGAACCCACGTCGCACAGGTGCCGCTTTCACCTCTGCGACGAGCCAAATTCCACCAACCCGGGCAATGACATCGTGTTCAAACTGCCCATCCGCCGTTTCGTAGATTCCCCGCCAGAGATGGCCATCTTCTCCAAGAAGACCCACCAGAGCATCGTAAGTGCGCTTCTCCATCCATTTGTCACGTGTCTCAAAGAACCGCCCAGCTTCATTACATTGCGATAGCAATCGCCCGAAGTGGAATTCCGCAGCATGATAGAGCAGCCATTCGGCTGGACACAATAGGCTATCCATACCCACCACGATCAGAGGGAATTGGACGACTGGGCTTACTTCAGTAGGGTATTTGTACATAACGCCTACTGCTCCCCGAGATATGGCCAAAACTGAAAACATGGCCTCGACTTCGCTGCTACCGATCTCCCGCTTAATGTCTTCGCGATCCAAGAACCAAAGAGCATTCATAGCCTGGAACGCCTTACGGGCCGCATCAGCCACTGGGTGCTTTTGAGCCTCTACACGTACCTGCCCCAGATCCCACCCTTTTTCCGTCCATGTCGCGACAAACTGCTTGTGAAGCTCTTTCGCATTCTCCACAGCCAGAGCGGCGCGGTTCAATTGCCCCCGGAGGTTGTTCTTGATGTAGCTAATCAACTGAACGACATCCGAAGCACTGAAGCCAAGCCTTTCTCTCAGCATGTCGTCAAATGGGACATACATCGCTTGGATACGAGCCAACAACTGGTCCTCCGATCGCAAGGCTTGAGAGTTGAGCTCTTGCAGGAACATGCTCATCGTAACTGCAATTCTGCGTTGTTCCTCTGCCGAAAGCGACTGCATTTCCGCTGGCCTCGAGAAGTATGTTAATCCATACATCTCAAATACGCTCGTGCTGAGTTTCTTAGCCTCTTGCCACTGTTCCTTTGTGATGGCAGCTGCTTCAGGGTGCTCATCCGATGTGAGTGCCACACCCAGGATGTGACAAACCTGGCGGTACGGAGAGGACATGTCCGTGCCGCCAATACCCTCACGCACCAACTTCCACAATTCGAATGCAGCGCTCTGTGCAATGGAGAGCATCGTGCATCTTTCGAGAAGTTCCTCCAGTTGTTGCGTACACGCACCTATCTTAGCGGCGTCTTGCTCTTTCATTTCATAGCTCCCCAGTTCGCCGAGCCTTCATAAACACGGATAAGCACGTGTCTGGTACCCTGATCAGAAACTGTCGGAACTAGAAACTAGAGACAGAGTAACTAGCGACAGCCATCTATTATTATACACTGGACACCTCTTTTCCTGATTATCCAGCACCCTCGCGACTCCATCGCCATCCTTCAAACCCAACACGCCGCCCTCAACCATGTTCCTGGCCCAAAGCGATAAATCCAGCACTTGCAGCAGTTTATTCTACCACGCCGCCGCCCGCCCGTCAAGCCAAATCCCGCCAGACGCAGATCCGCGGCCGCAGGCCGCTCCACCCGGCGATCCCGAACCCGCTTCGGGACCATCGACCAGCGACAACCCATCAATCCGCGTGAATCCGTGATTCAGCAATCTGCGTAATCTGTGAAATCTGTGGCTTGAATCCAGCCAGATGACACAAGAGCAACGGCCTGTATCCGAGCCGATAGGACGCTGTCGCGATTCGCGCAGGTCCGCGCGAGTATAGGCCCGCGCATCTGCCGCGGTTTCCCACACCCGGATTTCAATTGACAATCGCCGACCCCATGCGGTACAATACCACCCCAATGGAGCGAGACAGCCCCCAATCAAGCATCCAGCATCCAAATCCCTACCGAACCCCACATCTATGGTTCCACCCCACCTTCCAGGTCGCTCTGCCCACCGCGCCGCCCCCGGCCGCCAACCGACACCGAGAACCGCAAAAATGCGAAACAAAGCCAAACTTAGGCAACCCAGGAAATATAGGCAACCTGACTCCATGCCTAGCCCCAGACCCCTGATCTACGACCCATGGAGCCTGAGGTCTGAAGTCCGAGGCCTTTTTGAAAAACAAAGCCAAACTTGCGCAAACTGGGCAATATAGGCAATCCGCCTCACGCCCCCCCCCTCCGGGCAACCACCTGCGCACCATCTGGTTTCTGCAGAACGACGCCCTCGCCATGCAATACGCAACACGCACGACGCACTGCGAACAGCGGGATACCGCCGCAGCAAATCCGTGTCAATCCGTGGTTAAAAACCCTGTGTAATCTGTGAAATCTGTGGCTCAAGTCGTAAATAGAGTAGCTCACTCATCTTTATCGACATAGAAGAACCGTGCCGCCGTGTCGTAGCGGATCTTGGGGCCGGCGGCGATTTCCTGCGGCTTGCGGCCGATCAGGCGCAGGGGGTTGTCGAACGCCACGGCCGCCAGTTGCTCATCGGTGAGCAAATCCAGCGACGCCAGGTGATTCATGCACTGCAGCATCGTCGACGATGAACCCGCCAGGTAGCCCGTCGCCGGGTCGTAGATCCTTCCGCTGTCGGCCAGCACCACGGGCTGACCCCCCACCTCGTAAGGCCCCGGTGACAAGCCCGCCAGATGCGCGATGTCACTGATAACCGCGCAGTTGGCCGGTCCCTTCGTCCGTAGAATCGTCTTGATCATCGCCGGCGGAAGGTGCTGCCCGTCCGTAATCAGCGTCGCCGCCAGCCGGTCCTCCCCCAGGGCCGCCACAACGGGGTTGTTGTGTCTGTGAAGCTGCGCCGGCACGCCGTTGCCCAGGTGCGTCACCGCCGTCGCGCCGGCCAGCGCGAGCCTGCGCAGGTGCTCTTCACCCGCCAGGTGGTGACCCAGGAACACCGCCGCGCCGTGGTCGGCTGCGCAGCGGGCGAGGTCCTCGGCCCCATCCACATCGGCCGCCAGCGTCAGAATCACCGCCTTGCCGCGGGCCCACTTGAGCAGACGCTTGAGGTATCCCACGTCCGGCGGCGAAACCCACTCGGCCTTGTGCGCCCCGCGGGCGCCCGCCTGCGGATTGATGAACGGCCCCTCCAGGTGAATGCCCGGCACCCGCCCGCGGAACTCGGGACTGTCCAGGACCTCCGCGATGATCGGCAGGTTGTGCTCGTAGGTCCGGCGGCTCGACGTGATCAGCGTCGGCACAAACGCCGTCGTGCCCGCCTCCAGCATCCACCGGCACGCCCGCGCGAACGCCCCCGTCGTCAGGGCCGGATCGCAGAAGTCCACGCCCCTGTAGCCGTTGACCTGCAGGTCGATCAGCCCCGGGATCTCAATGGTCCGGCCCTGTGCGTTCATGTCTTCAGCAGCGACGCGGCCGCCCTGTCGAGGAACATCCGGCAATCCCCATGCTCCCGCAGGATCGAAGCCGGGCAGAGGTCTGTAATTGGCCCCTCCAATGCCGCCTTGACGGCCGCGGCCTTGCGGGTATCGGGCACGGTGCAGATGATGGTGCGGCTGCACATGATCTGTTGAACGCTCATCGAGATGGCCACCGTCGGGACGTCGTCGAGCGTGGGAAACCAGCCCTCGCCAAGCTGCTGTCGCCGGCACTTCTCATCGAGCTTGACCACCAGATAGGCCTCGTCCGTCTCGAAGTCGGCCGGCGGATCGTTGAACGCCAGGTGCCCGTTCTCCCCGATGCCCACGCACGCCACGTCAATCGGATGGGCCGCAATCAGCTCCCCCAGCCGCCGGCACTCGGCCGCCGGGTCCGCCGCGTCGCCATTGACCAAGTGCGCCGCCTTCAGGGCCGGGACCATATCGACGAACCGCTCCTTGAGGTACTTGCGGAAGCTCGCCGGGTGGCCCGCCCCCAGGCCGATATACTCATCCAGATGGAACATCGACACGGCCGACCAGTCCACGCCCGGCGCCGCCACCAGGGCCGCCAGCATCTCGAATTGGCTGGCCCCGGTCGCCAGGATGATATTCGCCGAGCCCCTGGCCGCGACAGCCGCGGCAATCAACTCCGCCGCCTGCCGACCGGCCGCAGCGCCCATCTGAGCCTTGGCCTCATGGATAAACGTCTGCATGATCGTACCCTCAAAGCGAAAAACCGTGTTCCGCCGATGATACGGCCCCCCGGCGAGGCGGTCAATCCCGGTCGATATTTTGCTTGCGGCGGCGTTGTGCGGTTTCCTATAACTGAAGCCGGCGCCCCGTGTCGAGGGCGAGACGCCCGCGACACGCCTGCCGCCACTGTCTCGCAGCCGCAACGCAACCGAACAATCAGGAGGTCTCACCATGATCAGGTCCATCCGTATCACCCTCGTCCTGGCCCTGTGCGCCGCCGCTTGCGCCGCCGATGCGAAATTCGAGGTCAACGGCGCCGATGCCCTCAAGACCCTGGTCCAAGGCCACCCCCGCCTGATGCTCCTCGACGATGACCTGAAGGGTCTGCGGCGGCTCCACGACCAGGATGTCATGCTGGAACGGTGCGTCAAGGAGACCATCGAGCAGGCCGACCGCGATATGGGCCAGCCCATGCTCACCTACCGCAAGATCGGCCCACGGCTGCTGAGTGTCAGCCGGGCCGCGATGAACCGCATGTACAGCCTCGGCGTGGCCTACCGCTGGACCGGCGAGGAAAAGTACGCGAAAAAGGCCATCGAGAATATGCTGGCCGTCTGCGCCTTTGAGGATTGGAACCCGTCGCACTTCCTCGACGTGGCCGAGATGACGCACGCCGTCGGTCTGGGCTACGACTGGACGTACTCAGTCATGGACGACGCCACCCGCCAGA
Source organism: Phycisphaerales bacterium UBA2266 (assembly GCA_002347125.1). GTDB lineage: Bacteria > Planctomycetota > Phycisphaerae > Sedimentisphaerales > Anaerobacaceae > UBA2266. The sequence goes on along the minus strand of DDXG01000298.1, from coordinate 20,250 downwards.
CCATCAAGGCGGGCCTGATCCGCAACGGCCTGGAACCCGGCATCAAGTGCTACAAGGACAGGGCCTGGTGGTCCCGCAGCGAGTACAACTGGAACCAGGTCTGCAACGGCGGGCTGATCGTCGGGGCCCTGGCCATCGCCGAGACCGACCCGCAATACGCCGAGACGATTATCCCGGCCGCGGTCAGGTCCTTCCCCACCGCCCTGGCCAGCTACGGACCCGATGGGGCCTGGGGCGAGGGGCCGGGCTACTGGAGCTACGCCACGCACTACACGGCCTATGGGCTCTGCGCCCTCAAGACGGCCCTGGGGACCGACTTCGGCCTGACCGAGGTCAAGGGCCTGGCCGAGTCCGGCCTGCAACCGATCTACATGACCGGGCCGACGGGCCTCTACCTCAACTACGCCGACAGCGGTGAGAAGGCCGCCCGCCGGCCGATGGCCGCGATGCTGTGGCTGGCCCAGACCTTCAACAAAGCCCTCTACGCCGAGGCCGAGCATATCGAGCTGCTCAAACGCGGCGGCTCGCCTCAGCACGTCGTTTGGTATGTCCCAGCGCCGAGGCTGCGCTCCGCGCGGCAGCTCGACAAGTACTTCGACGGGGCCGTCGAGGTGGCGGTCTTCCGCAGTTCCTGGACCGAGCCGGACGCCCTGTTCTTCGGCATCAAGGCCGGGTACAACCAGGTCAACCACGGCCACCTGGATCTGGGCAACTTCGAGATCGACGCCCTCGGCGTCCGCTGGGCCCGCGACCTCGGCTCGGACGACTACAACATGGCCGGCTACTGGGACGGAAAACGCGGCGGCAAGCGATGGTCCTACTACCGCCTCAACACCTTCAGCCACAATGTCGTAACCTTCGACGACACCGACCAGGACCCGATGGGCAAGAGCCGGTTTGCGAAGACCGTGCTCAACGAGGACCGCCCCTGCGGCATCGTCGATTTCACGACCGCCTACGGCGATTTCGCGAGCAAGGCCCTGCGCGGCATGGCGATGGTGGACGCCCGCCGGGCGGTGCTGGTCCAGGATGAGTTCGCCCTGACGAAATCCTGCAAGCCCGCCTGGGGCATGACCACCGACGCCGATATCAGTGTCAAAACTGACGGTTCGGCCGTCCTGACCCTCGACGGCAAGACCCTGACCGCCCGCGTCCTTTCACCCGCCGGCGCCCAATTCTCCGTCGAATCCGCCGAACAGACCGCCCCTCAGAAGACCAACAAGGGCGTCCGACGCCTCATGGTCCGCCTGCCGCAGACCACCGGCGACCTGCGGATTGCCGTCCTGCTCTCGCCCAACTGGCCCGACGGCAAACCAACCGCCGACACTGAACTCAACCCGCTATCTCAATGGTAACTGCAAACTGAAAACTGTAAACCCAAAGCGACAACATGGAGCCCCAAACCTTGTCCCTACATGTCATGCCGGACTCGAACGGGCATCCAGACCCGGCGCCCGGCGGCATCCCTTCGCGCAAGCGAAGGGATGGAGGCCGTGCCGTTCAGGTGGATCGGCCCGCCGGGCCCCATCCCTTGCCTCCGGCAAGGGATGCCACCCCCATCAGGGCGACAGCGTTTGGGATATTCGAGTTTGGCGTTTTGAATTTGTTTCGAGTTTCGGATTTCGAGTTTCGTAATTTGGAGCACCGATAATGAAACGAGCATGGATTACCTCCATCATCGCACCGATTCTCTTAGGCGTCGCCGCCAATGTCCCCGCCCAGGAGAAGAACCCCGATCTCCGCCAGGGCGCCTTCCTGACCGAAGAGGCCGCTAAGGCGGAACTGGCCGAATTCGCCAAACTCTACAGCGACAAGGACCCATGGCTCCAGCGTGCCGCCCAGATCCGCCGGGGCATCCTCGAAGGCGCGGAACTGTCGCCCCTGCCCGAGAAATGCGACCTCAAACCCATCATCCACAGCCGTCGCCGTTTCGACGGCTACTCGGTGGCCAACGTCGCCTTCCAGTCGCTGCCCGGCGTGTACGTGACCGGCAATCTCTACCGGCCGCTCGGCATCGAGGGCCCCTACGCGGCCGTCCTGTGCCCGCACGGCCACTGGGGCGACAAGAGCGATTACGGCCGCTTCCGCAACGATATGCAGTACCGCTGCGCCGCGCTGGCCCGTATGGGCGCGGTCGTCTTCGCCTACGACATGGTCGGCTACGGCGACTGGGCACAGGCCGGCTGGCAGCACCACATCGACAAGGTCCTCAAGCTGCAACTGTGGAACAGCATCCGCGCCGTCGATTTCCTTATCTCACGGCCGGGCGTCGACCCGAAGCGCATCGGCATCACCGGGGCCTCCGGCGGGGGCACGCAGAGCTTCCTGCTGACGGCCGTGGACGACCGCATCGCCGTCAGCGTGCCGACGGTCATGGTCTCAGCCCACTTTTTCGGCGGCTGCGTCTGCGAGAGCGGCATGCCCATCCACAAGCGGCCCGGCCACATCACCGACAACGTCGAGATCGCGGCCCTGGCGGCCCCGCGGCCGATGCTGCTGATCTCCGACGGCAAGGACTGGACCAGGAACACGCCCGACGTCGAGTATCCGCACATCCGCCGCATCTACGGATTCTTCGACGCCGCCGATAACGTCGCTTGCGCCCACTTTCCCGACGAGGGCCACGACTACGGCCGCTCCAAACGCCTCGCCATGTACCCCTTCATGGCCAAGCACCTCCGCCTGGCCCTCGACCGCATCAGAACCCCCGACGGCCAGATCGACGAATCCTTCGTCACGATACAGAAACTCGAAGACCTCTACGCCTTCAACGAATCCCACCCCCGCCCCCAAACCGCCCTGACCCCGAAAGACGCTCTTCCCTGGAAGTAAGCGACCTGTTTACATCCGTGGTTTCATTCCAATGGGCCACCTTCAGGCATGGACCAACTCCCGGCTCGGTGTGTCCCGATAGCCGGTTACGGTGATGTCGAGGCTTGGGTGAACCTCGACCATCGTGAAAGCGTTGTGCTGGGGGTAGGGTCCTTCGACCAGGGCGTTGAGTGTGAAGTAGTGTATGCCATTGATCTGTGAGTAAGCACCGTTGTGCTGATGGCCCTGAAAGACCGCCAGCACCCTGCCCGGCTTCTCCAGAATCGCTCGGACTTCACGTGCGTTGTTGACGTAGTGGTCACCGGAGCCGTCGAGCAACTGGTGGACGAACACAATCGTCGGTCGTCCATCGTCCCGAACTCGCTTCGGGATCGTCTCTCGTCCATTCCCGATGCGTATCGGGATCATTCCCCCGTCCAGGTCCTCCTGGAGCCACTGCAATTGCGGCCCCGGTACGTTGGCATCGCGCCAGTCGAACCGGCCGTGGTCGTAGTCGGTCCCGTCCGACTTGTGGTTCGCATCGAGCACGACGAAATGCAGGCCCTCGAAATCGAACGAATAATAACTCCGGGTCGCTTCGATTCCCGTATTCGTCACGTTCTCCAGGAACTGACCCTTCGAGAGACTGTCCATGTCGTGATTGCCCAGGACGTGGTATGTCGGGCCCTCGAATCGCTGGAAACGCTGCTCGATGTCCCGCAGATAACGCAGCGTGTCGGTCTCGACAGGGGGGTTGCCCTGGTCCTTGAGATCACCGAGTTCGACGAGAAAACGCGCCTTCTCGGCGTTCACCACACCGACGCATTCATCCAGCTTGCCGAGGCTGTCGCGATAGAACCGCGTCCCGGCCGTCGGTGCATTCGCATAGTGGCAGTCCGCAACCAGTCCGAACCGCACCGAGGCCCGACGAGCCGGCACATCGGTCATCCACGGCCGACAGGACAGACCGCTCGCAGCCAGCATGGTTATAGAGCTGCGAAGAAACCCCCGTCGCGTCATCGGCGCAAACCCACCACCGTAACGCCTCACGGGCGGATTGCCGGGGGGGTGCCCATCCATATCCGCGGCCTTTCAGAGTATCGCCGCCGGATCGACGGCCGTATCAGAGTTCATCCGGGTCGTCGTCTTCGTCGAAGTCTTCGTCGTCTTCGAGTTCTCCATCGTCATCATCGTCGTCCTCCTCCTCTTCTTCTTCATCATCCCAGTCGTCGTCTTCGTCCCCGTCATCATCCTCGTCGCTGTCGTCCCAGGCGATCACTTCATGGTCATCCGAATGGACGGCGTCCACGTCATCATCGTCTTCATCTTCGTCGTCTTCGTCGTCCCATTCCTCTTCGACGCCTTCGTCGTCATCGGACGAATCGTCCCAATCCTCGTCCTCATCACCCGCCAACGCAACACCGGTCACCGGCCCATCGGAGGGCTCAACGGCTTCCTGCGCCATGATTTCATCGCACGCAGCCTCCGGCTCGGCCAATGCCAGAGCGGCGGCGACATCAACGATCTGCTGCTCCATCGTTTCGCCTTTCTCTTGCTCGGCGGGCTCGACATCGTCCCGCGGCTTCTTGAGTTCTTCTATCTTCGGCAGGTCCTTGAGCGTGTTGAGCCCGAAGACCTCCAGAAACTTCTTTGTGGTTCCATACAACATCGGCCGCCCCAGAATCTCGGCCCGTCCGACGATCTTGACCAGTCCCTTGTACATCAGGCTGCGAATCACCTCGCCGACCGCCACCCCGCGGATCGCCTCGATGTCGGCGCGGATGATCGGCTGCTTGTACGCGATGATCGCCAGCGTCTCCAGCGCCGCGGGGCTGAGCTTGTTGTCGCTGCGGACCCGCAGGAGCTTGCGCAGCCAGTGGTTGAACGGCGGCAGCGTCAGCATCTGATAGCCCCCAGCCACCTGCTCGATCCGGAAGGCGTTGCCGCTGCCGCGGTACTTCTCGTTGAGATCGTCGACCGTCCGGCGGACTTGTTTGGAGGTCGTCTCAACGATATTCGCCAGCCGTGCATCGGTCAGCGGCTCATCGCTGGCGAACAGCACCGCCTCGACGACCGACTCCACTGTCGGCTCAAGACCCTCATCGTCCGGTTCGACGCCGTCTTCGGCGACCGATTCGAGCGTTGGGTCGAGACCCTCATCTTCCGGCTCGATGTCCTCCCGTCCATCGGTCGAACCCTGCGGTGGCTCAACCTCCGCTGTCTCGTCGGGCCACTCGGCGGTCTCATCACCCGCGCGGGGCCGGCAGCCTTTGGCGCAGCAAACGGCCGGTTCAGTCGTCTCGGGCGATGCTACCGGCGCGAGGGGGTCCGACATTGCCCCGTCCGTGCCTTCGGCGAAGTGGGCCCCCCGATCGGGTGATTCAGGCATTCCGCTTTCGGCAAGATCGTCCTCAGCGCGCGACACAGGCGCCCCGCCTTCGGCGTCCGAGACACCTGTCTCATGCACGGGCAGGACGCCCGTGCCAGGCTGCGATCGTCGTTTCTTGGTCATACATTCACCCACTTGAACGGGTCGGCATCGGCCGTGCTGAGCGTGATTTTTACCCCATCGAGCACCGGACGCAACTGTTTTGCCAGTTTTTTCAGAATGAATCGCTCCGAGACCGTATGGCTCAGGCAGATGCACGTCAGACCCGCCTCGGCGGCCGCCAACGCCTGGTGATGCTTGAGTTCCCCGGTCAGGTACAGATCCGCCCCACGGGCGATCACCGTGTTGAGAATCGCCCCGCAGGTGCCCGCGCAAACCGCGGCCGTGCGGACCAGCCGGCGGTCATCGCCCACGATCCCGAACGCCCTGGCCCCGGTGGCCCTCTTGATGCGTGGAATGAGCCTGCGAACCGTCATCGGCTCGGCCAGCGGGCCGACCCTGCCCAAGCCAAGCGGCCCGCCCGGGTCCATCAGCCTGTAACAATCGAACGCGGGCGTCTCGTATGGGTGCGCGGCGGTCATGGCGGCCACGACGGCCTGCAACCTGTCGGCCGGCACAATCGCCTCCAGCCGCATCTCCGCGACCTCCTCCCGCCGCCCCTTGCGGCCGACCGCGGGCTTCGAGCCGGCGCCGCCGCGAAACGTGCCCATGCCCTGCCCATAGTATGAGCAATGGGTATAGTTGCCAATCACCCCCGCCCCGGCCGCGAACATGGCGTTCGAGACCGCCGCCAACGCCTCTGGCGGCGTGAAGACCACCAGCTTGACCCTGTCGGCGGCCGGGTTCTGCACATAATCGCCCAAGGGTTCGGCATCCACAACCCCCAGCATGGCCGCCAGGCCGTCGTTGACGCCCCCGTCGGCGGTGTCCAAAGCCGTGTGAATCGAGAAAACCGCTATCCCGGCCCGGACCAGGTCATGCACCACCGCCGAGGGCCCGGCCGCAAGTACCTGCTTGAGACCATCCCAGATCACCGGGTGGTAGCTCACGATCATATCGGCCTTGAGCCTGCAAGCCTCGGCTACAACCGCCTTCGTGGTGTCAATCGTCAGGAGAATCCGCCCAACGCGCTTGTTCGCGTCGCCGATCAGCAGACCCACGTTGTCCCAGCCTTGGGCCAGCTTCAGGGGAATCAGCGAATCGATCTTGCGGGCAATCTCTGCTACCTTCATGGTCGTTTCCTGCACTGTTCGTCGACGTATTCCAGGAACTTCTCTCGCAGCATCTGCGTGATGGGTCCTGGCTTGTCTTTGCCGATGGCGTGCTTTTCGAGGCTGCGCACCGGCATCACCTGCATGATCACGTTCGTCAGGAACATCTCCTCGGCGGCCAGGCAGTCGTCGATGGTCAATCGCCGCTGTTCGAGCCGCACCCCGTGTTCGCCCGCGAGATAGCAGACGGCCTTTCTCGCCACGCCCGGCAGGACTGGCGTGTCGGCCGGGGGCGTCAGCACTACGCCGTCCCTGACCAGAAACACGTTGCTGACGCACCCTTCGGCCAGATGGCCTTCCACGGTGAACCAGACTGCCTCGGCGGCACCGACCGCGTGGGCCTTGCGCAAGGCCAGCAGCCGGCTGTAGTAGCTGGTCGTCTTGTGTCCGTGCGTCGGGTCGAAGGGGTTCTGACGGTACGGCGACAGCGCCACCACGACCCCCTTGCGGTAGTACTCATCCGGATACGGGGCCAGCGTCGTGGCGCTGATCAGCAGCGTCGAATGCCGCCGCGACGGATCGGGCGTCATGGGGCCGCCGGTGGCTGTCAGGCGGAGGCGCGCATCCCCCAGACCGTTGGCCTCCAACAGTCGGTAGATCGCGTCCGTGATGTAAGCCCTATCCTGGTCAATAGTTACGGAGAGGGCCTCGGCCCCGGCGAACAGGCGGTCCAGATGGTCGTCCAGCCGAAAGACCACACCGTTGCCCGCCCGCATCGTCTCGAACAGACCGGCCCCATACAGCAGGCCGCTGTCCAACGCAGAGACCGCCGCCTCGTTCGCGTCCACCAGAGCATCGTTGAGAAACACCTGTTCAGCCATAGAAGCAACCACGCGGATCAGCCCTGTAAGGCCCGGATACCGGCCAGCAGGGCCCGCGCCTTGGTAAGCGTCTCGTTCCACTCATCTTGGGGGTCGGAATCGGCCACGATGCCCCCGCCCGTTTGGACAAACGCCGTGCGCTGCCTGAGAATAATCGTCCGAATGGCGATGTTCAAGCACACGCTGCCGTCGATACCGATGAATCCGATGCTCCCGGTGTACACCCCGCGCGCCGTCGGTTCGGTCTGGTCGATGATCTCCATCGCACGTATCTTCGGCGCGCCGGTGATCGAGCCGCCGGGAAAGACCGCCCGCAGGATGTCGCAGAAACTCATCCCCTCGCGGACCTGCCCGGCCACCGTCGCCAGGGCATGATAGACCGTCGGGTAGGCCACCAACGTCCGCGGCTCGACCACCTGCCGCGTGCCGGGCACGCAGATGCGGGCCAGGTCGTTGCGCTCCAGGTCGATGATCATGTTCAGTTCCGCCTGCTCCTTGGGGCTGGCCAGCAGGCTCCGCCGGGCCGCTGCATTCAATGCCGCGGCGCGAGTTTTGGCGGTCTCGTCGAGCCGCGGGCGCGTACCCTTGATCGGCCGCGTGCTGATCCAACCATCCCGCAAGGTGGTGAACATCTCCGGCGATGCGCTGACGATCTGGAACCGCCCGTCGTCGAGATATGCGGCGAACGGGCTGGGGTTATAGCGGTTCTGCCATGCGAACAAGTCAACCGCCGAACCCGCAAACGGGCACGCGAACCGCTGGGAGAAGTTGATCTGATACACATCCCCATCACGGATATGCCGTTTGATCCGGGCCAGGGCCTCCATGTAATACGCGCGATCCATGTTGCATCGCACGCGCTTGAGATCGACGCATTCGATATCGGCCGGCGGCAGGTCAGGCTCGTCGGCGTCCAGGGCCCGCTCGATAAGCGTCTCCAGAGCATCAAACTTGGCCTCGACGGGCTCATCGTCGCCTTCTATGTCGAGCGCCGCCAGGTACAGTGACGACGTTCGATGGTCCTGGCAGACGAATCGGTCGTAGAACGCCAGGCGGATCAGCGGCATCCGCAGGTCATCAACCGTCGTATCGGGCAGTCGCTCGATGTATCGGCCCAGCTCATAGCCGAAATACCCGATCCACCCCCCGGCAAACGCCCCGCGAGGCAGGGAGCATCCGCGATGTTCCTCCAGCCGGTACGTGTCAAGGGCCCGCTGCAGTTCGGCGAATGGCTGGGAGGCAACCGACCGGCGGAGATGCTTCGCTTCGCTCAGCATGACAAGGCTGCCCCCGCGGAACTCGAACACTGCCTGAGGTTCACACGCCCAGTAGCTCAGGCCGCCGGTCCATTCCGCGGCCGTATTGGCCCCCAGAATCGCCGCCCCATCCATGTCCGCAAAGACGTGGCTCATCGCCGCCGCCCCAACCGGACGCGACAGACGACGCACATACAGACGACACGCAATGGGCCGGCGGCTTTTCCCGCGACTCGAGGGCGAGACGCCCTCGACACGGTACTGCGCCGGCGAGATGGGTGGCTCACCGGCCAAGGTTCGGCTGCTGCTGTCCGAAACGGGGCGTCTCAATTCAGGCCCCTCCTCGCTCAGTGCGTGCTCCATGAGTCGCCAGGGCCTCCATGGCTTCATCGACCGACCGGAATACCCGCGTGGCCGTCTGCGTGATGAAGACCGACGGCGTCTGTTGGGCGGGCCAGATCACGTACACTTCCTTGGCCGCCTCGTGCGCGTGCTGCAATTCGCGTTCGACGCCGCTGGAGATCGACGCCCGCCCGTCCGGCAGCGTCGGAATGAAGCTCACAATCATGTCCGCCTGGTCGATCAGCAGGAAATCCCGCGCGTATATCTGGCTGTTGATGTCGCGTTCGATCTGCAGGACCTCATCGACGGCCAGGCGAACGTGCCCACCCAGCGCGGTTATCTCCACGTAATCGCGACCCTCGGCCTGGGCCCGGCGGGCCAGGTGCGGCAGGTCTGATTCCTCCAGGTCGCCGGGGTCGAAACAGATGAACCGTTCCTTCATGCGTCCGCGGAACCGCTCGATCTCCGCCCGGACCCCGCTTAGATGGACCACGGCGGTCATGGGGAAGCTGAGGTACGCCTTGGGTCGATCCGGCTCGAAAACCAGCCGGTAGAAGGCCTCGGCCGTGTCCTGCTCGGCGCCGACGGCCAGGTTGTAGAACGGCGCGCTCTCGTCGATGCCCTTGCAGAGCATTTCCGTGCCGATCATCTCCTCCTCGCGCCAGACGATCAGGTCCTTGAGGCTGTGCTCGGCCGTATGCTCGGCCAGCAGCCGGCCGTGCAACGCCACGACCCCGTCGAGCAGACAGACGTACATATCCGCCCCAAGCTGCCGCATCTGGTCGAAATCCACCGCCGGGAACAGCCCGTGCCGCCAGCGGAACGTCGCGTGGGTGTTGAGGATGAGGTTCTCCACCCGGCGGCTCGCCGCGATGATGTCCTTAAAGACGCTGCGTCGAAGTCCGTGCAGCCGCTTGAGCGAGATATCGAGAATCCGGCCGGGCCGAATGTCCGGCGCCTCGGCGTACATCATATCCCCCACGTTGCACAGCGCCACCTGCCGACCCCGCGACCGCGCCAACGCGCAGACCCGCTCCAGATACGCCTTCTTGTTCAAACCCACCATACCTGTGACGGCGATAATCATTCGTCGCTTCGCTCCGTAAGACCCAAGACCCAAGACCCAAGACCGCTGACGCCCGTTGGATGTGCCGGACAGGCACTGCGGTCGGTCTAGTCACATTCCTTTGCCACGGCGCCTATCAGTCCGGCGAGCGTTCGCGCAAGTTCCACACACGAAGCGTCCAGAGAATCGTATACCTGGCAAGCGAGATAGCCAATCCGATTCGCGAAGTGAAGGAGGTATTGAACCTCCGCCAAGGAACCTCGCGCGGTGTACAGGAAGTTGAGGTATTGCCGTTTGTGTTCTCTGGCCGCGCCCTCGGCTATGTTCGCCGCCACGGATACGACAGCCCGTCGAACCTGTGACGTCAAGCCGTACAGTTCGTCCCTGGGGAACGACTTCGTCGCCGCATATACAGCCACTGCGAAATCATCCGCAAGCTGCCATGCCTTCACTTTCCTGAAATCCCTACCCATTGCATCCTTGTATAAGGTCTACGGTCTATGGTCTATGGTCTTTCACAGTCTCGCCAGTCTCTGCTGCTTGTCGTACTGCTTCAGCGCCTCGACCAGTTCGCCCATAGCGCCCGTGATGATCTTGTCCAGGTTGTACAGCGACAGGCCGATGCGGTGGTCGGTTACGCGGTTCTGAGGGAAGTTGTAGGTCCGTATCTTCTGCGAGCGGTCGCCGGAGCCGATCATGTTCTTGCGCTGCGAATCGCGCTCCGCGCGCTTTTGGCTCTCGAAGTGTTCGTATACCCGCGAGCGCAGAATCCGCCAGGCCTTCGCCCGGTTCTTGTGCTGGGATTTCTCGTCCTGCATCGAGACCGTAATGCCTGTCGGGATGTGCTCCAGTCGGATGGCGGAACTGAGCTTGTTGACGCTCTGGCCGCCTGGTCCGCCGGAGCGGCACACCTGCTCGATCACGTCGTCCGGGCTGATCTCGATATCCAGCTCCTCCGGCTCCGGGAGGACCGCCACCGTCGCCGCCGAGGTGTGGATCCGCCCCTGGGCCTCCGTCTCCGGGACCCGCTGCACCCTGTGGCCCCCGCCTTCATAGCCCATCTCCGCCCAGACGCCCGGTCCCTTGACGGCGAGGATGACCTCGCGGAATCCGCCCTTCTCGCTGACACTGAAACTGAGTTGCTCGACCTTCCAGTGTCGGTGCTCGGCGTAGCGGGTATACATTTCGTACAGGTCGCGGGCGAACAGCGCCGCCTCTTCACCGCCGGTGCCGGCGCGGATTTCCATGATGATGGCGTCCACGTGCATGTCGTCGGCCATCACCAGGGTGTCCTGCATCTCCTGGAGCAATGCTTCGCTCTTGTCCTCAAGTTCGGCGATCTCCGCCTCGGCCAGGCCGCGAAACTCCTCATCCGTGTGGGGGTCGGCCACAATCCCCCTGGCGTCCGCGATGCCCGCCTGGGCCTGCCTGTAGCGGCGGTACTTGCCGACGGTTGCCTTGAGCTTGCCCTGCTCTTTGACCAGCGCCACCAGCTTGTGCGAGTTGGAGGCCACCGCCGGGTCGGCCAACGCCTGGTCGATCTCCACGTATCGAGCCTCCATCTCGTCGAGCTTGCGAATCAGACTGTCGGTTCTTGCGACCATGAGGGGTCCTCAGGCGGGTTTGCCATCCAAGCGGCGGTCGGGCCCTTTTCTCATCGCAGGGCATGCCGCGACGGAGCAAAAAAAGCCCCTATCCCGGCAATCGCGGGGTAGGAGCCTTTATGTGGCGCACCGGGGCAGCTATTGCTGCTTGGCTTGGTCTCTCTTGCCGTAGTTGGTGCCGTATTTCTTCTGGAAACGCTCAATGCGGCCGGCCGTATCGACGAACTTCTGCTTGCCCGTATAGAACGGGTGGCACATGGAGCAGATTTCCGCATGGATTTCCTTCGACGTGCTGCGCGTCTCAAATGTGCCGCCGCAGCCGCAACGCACCGTAACCGTATGGTATTCGGGATGTATGTCTTTCTTCATGGCTGATACTCCGAGAATTCCAGAATCCCGTAGTGTAGCGGCCAGTCGGCGCATTTCAACAGAAATTTCGCCCATCCGGGCGGTTTTCCCCCTTCAGACCCGTCATTGGCGATTCCGCCGGGCCGCCAAAACCGTCGCAAACACAACAAAAACCACGATTTCCCAACAAAATCTGGACCGCCGGCCCATTTTCCACGATACACATAAGATTGTGAGCCTGGCAGGCCGCTTTTGCACCTGATATGGAGACGATGCCATGCGTATCCGTTATGTCGTATCGACCATGATATTCTGGTGGCGAGAAACCCGCCTGAGCCTCGAACAGGAATGTCAGTTCCTGCGATCCCTCGGCTTCGGCGTCGAACTCTGGCCCAGCATCAGGGGCCTCGACGACTGTCGCTACGAACGCAGGAACTGGGCCCGGCTCAAGGCGGCCACCGACGGCATGCTCGTCGCCATGCGGACCCGAAACGACCGCCCCAGCCTCGAACAATGGGACGAACAACTGCAGTGCGCCAAGATGCTTGGCGCCCACCTCGTCGCCGACCTGCCCAGCCTGCGAATCAGCCAGAACCTCGACCGCGATGGCTACGACTTCGCCGCCGAGGTCATTCATCGCGCCACTACATCAGGTGTCTCCCTCTGTCTGGAAACCGGTCCCCTGCCTGTGATGAAGAAAGCCGGCGAGGTCTTCGACAGCCTGCGATACTGCCTCGACACCGGTCACGCCAATCTCGACCCCGACCACGACTTCAAGCAGTACGTCGACGCACTGGCCCCGCGCATCTCCCACCTGCACCTGACCGACAACTACGGCTTCATCGACGACCACGAACGCCCCGGCCTGGCCGGCGGCATAGCCCGCGAGAACTGGGACTACCTCCTCGAAACCCTCATGCGATTCGACAACGACATCATCGGCTCATTCGAAATGTGCCCTTGCATGCCCGGAGTCATGATCCGGCAGGCCGGCGAATTCATCTTCGGTACCCTGAACTGGCCCAACCCCCCGCACCAGACCCCCACCGATGTGCGCCAGTTGTATCACCCTTTCTGACCCGCCGCGCACATCGAACATCCCGGCGCCTCGCCGCCTGGGCGGCTGATTCACACACGCCGGCTTCCTCACGGGCGATCAGAAACCATAGGCGTTCTTGAGTTGCGCCTCTGTGGGCAGTTCGCCGTAGCTCTCCCCCTGCGGGCCAACGTACGACGACCCGCGCTTGCGCAGCTTCACCGTGCTGACCGACCCGTCCGTGTTGCTGATCCGAACCTCGACGACCTCGGCATCCCCCGCGGCCGGCACGGCGCTGTCAAACCCGCTCGGCGGCCGGACACCCATATCCGACGATGGCCCGCCGCCCATGCGCAGAACCCCGGATGTGTCGCTGTCACAACCGGCCGGCGCCAGCAAGGCGGCGACCGCCACGACCATAATGCTCAGCACACTTCGGCCCATCTGTGGTCTCCATAGCCGCTCAATCCGGCCGCCCCAACACCCGCGGCCAAACCTGTCATGCCGATAACATCCCCCTTCCCAATGCCGCTGTCAACCCCCTCACTCATATCCCCGCCGCGACATCCCGGCTCACCCCGCCTCCACCGCCTGTAGAAACGCTTCGATATTCTCCGTCGGGACCCCCGGCGGCATGCCTCCTCCACACGACACAATCAAACGGCGCCTGTCCTTCACCGACCCCAGCGCCGCGCCGACCGCCTCGCGCACCTGCTGCGGCGTGCCGGACGCCAGCACATCCCGCGGCGGGATGTTGCCCAGAAGCGTCACCTCTCCGCCGGTCAACTCTTTCATCTGCCCCAGACTGTGGTTATGGCTGAAATTGAACAGATTCACCCCCAGCCCCGCCAGATGCGGCGCACACACCAGCCCGCCGGCGTCGTTATGAAAGAACCGCACCGACGCCTCGAACGCCTTGAATATCCGCGCCAGATAGGGTTTCGCCGACGCTTCAAAGTCCTCTTCTCCGAGGAACCCCACGATGTCATCGAGAATGAGAATCCCGTCGATGCTGTCAAACCGGGTCTTCTGCAGCCTCAGCCAGTCCACGGTGAACTCTGTGATCGTCTCCAGCAGCCGGGCTATCGGCTGCGGGTCCGTGCGAATGGCCATCAGGAACTCGGTGGCGCCCATGAGAAACGATGCGATATTCAAAGGCCCCCGCGCCACCGCAAACCGAATCGCATGGCCGGCGCCGGCGATCCGATCCGCCGCGTGCTCCAGCCGCTTGAGCACGAACGGCAGCAGGCCGTCCGTCGCGGGGTCCGGCTTGGGGAGGTCCGCAATGTCCTCGATGCGGCCGATGACCTTGTCGGCGTGCGGGAAGTCATTCTCGGACCACCGACACCGGGCCCCGAACGCCGACGGCTCCGTGCACATCCCGAACTCCGACCAGAAGCCCGGCAGAAACCACGTATCCGGAAAACTGCGGACCGCGTGGAGATTCGCATCCAGCCACGACCGCTCCGAGGCGTAGTAGTCCATGATCGACAGACCCGCCCAACCCGGCAGCCAGGGACTGTCGATGATAAAACCCGTCGGCGGCGGATCGAACACCTCGCCGCCGATGACCGCCAGCAATTGTTGCCACTGCTTGTTCGTCATGCTGTCGCCGTTCGCCCCCGACCCTTGCGGACAAAGTGAACCACCACGACAAGCCCGATGAAGACCGCGACCACCGGTATGCTCCACGACTTCAGCCGCGACCACAGGCTCCAGCCGCTGATGAATATGGTTACGGCCACGGTGATGATCATCAGGACGTTCCACAGCACTCGCATTCCGCCGCGCGGCATGTCGTTGCCCATCAGGGTCTTCTGGTTCATCATCAGAAGGAACGTCACATACGCGATGGGAATCAGGATGATGCAGAACACCGACGTGGGCATCGCCAGCCACGGCGCCGGCTGCTTCCAGACGATGGCCCCGATCGCGCCGACAGAGACCATCAGCATTCCGATCCGCTGGGTCCAGCCCTTGAGCGGCCGATTGAGCATCTCGCACAGGCAAAGCCCGTTGATCGCCATCAACATCGTCGCGGCGCTGATACCCAGTCCCAGTACGCCGAGCCCGAACAGATACTGGGCCACCACATTGCCCGTCAGGGGCTCCAGAGCCTTGGCCATATTGTAGTTATCCCGCTTGACGAGCATGGCGGCCATGACCTTGTCCGCGTGTGGCAACTCGGCGGCCCGTTGCTGCTTCTGCACATCCGAAAGCTGTGAAAAGGTCTGCTCGCCCATCTCGAATTTCACGCGCTGCGCCAGCAGATCGTTGTACGACCCCACAAGATTAGGCGCGGGGGCCTCGGTTATCCGGCCGCCGGGCGTATCGGGCACAAAACCCGGCGCCGGAACCGTGTGGAAGCGCGACGCCGAGGCAATGACCACGAAACTCGTCGCCAGAACGAACGGTATGAACAAGCCCGTGGACAGGTCGAATATCGCCAGCCCGCGGAAATCCCTGTCCCAGCCCTTGCGGAGCATCGAATAGGGAAACAGAAACGTCATATTGATGCCTACCGCGGCGGCGGCGGCGCCGATAAACACGTCCCGTTGCTGAGTAACGATCAGGTGCGTCCAGAACACCCGGCAATCCTCCCCCACCGCCGCCAGGTAAGGCGCCAGGGTCTCGACCGGCTTGAAGAAGTACCGCGGATCGGGAACCAGCCCCCGCAGGATTTTGCCGCCGGGCACGGCCCCTTCGAACACCAGCTTGATCACCGCCGCGAAGAAACACAGCACGATGAGGCTGACAATCCCTTTGATGATGAACTCGAATATCTTTGCGCCGCGCCCCCCGGCCCCATAGAACATCGTTACGATGATGCATATCACCAGAACACAACCGACGACAATCGCCCTACCCCACGGGTCCGGCACGACATCCGGCCCGATGACGCTGGGCAGCAGGTTCTGCTGAACCGCCCGCGTGGCCAGGGTGAACTGCGGCATCGACCACACGAGGTTCGCCGCCATCGACGCCAGCAGCCAGCTCCAGCCCAGCACGGGGCTCACATGCGTATTGATCTCCCTGAGCGGCCGTTTGCCCGTCGAAAGCGTGATGTAGGAGATCGCCGCCAGCATGACGATTCCCACGATCATCGCCACCGGTTGCAGCCAGAGGAAATTGTAGCCTGTCAACACGCCCAGGAACAGGCTCGAGGAGAATGACACGCCACCGACCGTGATGCCGCTCTGGAGCCATCCGGGCCCGGACAACCGGATGAAGGTCTTGGCCAGGGCGCCTTTGCCTTTGGCCCGCGCATCGACGATCAGTTTGCGATCCTGCTCGATGCGGGGGTTCATGTGCGTAACGGCCCTGACGCGGGCATCCGATTCGTTAGCCGCCATATCCTTGACCTCCAGTACGTGCGTTGCCGTCTGTTCCCGGCGAATACCCATCGTGACCCGCCCACGGGCCACGAACAGCACACTGAGAAACCGGGCCCGCGCGGATTCCGAGTATTCTCACGTCGCTTTGGGGGTCTGTCAACGCTTTCCTGACTTATGGGACGACCTAGCCTTTTCCCAAGCCGCACTGGAATCATGCCCAATGGCCCCGGCGTTCCTTGCCGGAGGTGCTCGTTGACCGCCGCCGCGGACATTCAGGCCGCCCATCCGTCGGTCGTGCCCGTTATCGGCTCGATATCCATGTGATTATCGGGTTCCGCGCCGGCCGGCCTCGATCAGGCCCGTCATGGTTGCCGCGTGGGGGGCCGGGTCCGCGGCCGGACGGCGGCCGATGTCCCTTTGCCGGCTTAATGCCGGTCGTCCGGCCGGTTGTGCCTGAAGAGAGCCCGCGATGTGGACGATTTCCTAGCATCAACGAGTTCTGTCAGGAATCGTAGTCTATGCGAGCATTACGAAGTTCGCTCCAGGTTACCCTGCTATGGGCGGTCGCGACCGTCGGCGCCGCCGGAGCGGCCCAGGAGCCCAACTTATTCGACATGTCCATCGAGCAGTTGATGGAGATCGAAATCGACTCGACCGCCACGCTCACGCGGTCGAGGCCGCGCATGGTCCCCGCCGCCGTCACCACCATCACCGCCGAGCAGATACAGGCCTCCGGCGCCCGCAGCCTCAACGAGCTGCTCGATATCTATGTGCCCAACCTCCAATGGATCCGCCACCACTGGGAGGCGGACCACCTGGGTCTGCGCGGCATTATCAACGACCGCGACGACAAGTACTTGCTGCTGGTCAACGGGCGCGTCATGAACGAACGCACCCACTACGGCGTCGTCAGCGAACGCGACCTGGTCATGCTCCGCGATATCCACCACATCGACGTCATTCGCGGCCCCGGCTCGGCCCTCTACGGTCCCGGCGCCGTCTCCATGGTCATCAGCATCGTCACCGACAACGCCGACACCTTCCAGGGAACGGAAATCACCGGCCGGGCCGGAGCCATCGAGGAATTCTACTCCGGCGAGTACAAGCATGGCCAACGGTTCAAGGACGATGACGGCGGCGTGTTCTACTATGTCGGCGTAGGCAAGTACCTCGGCGCCGACAAACATGACGCCCCGCAGGTCTTCGGCTTCGACTTCCCGCCGGACGCCGCCTATCCCTGGGACCCGGCCGACCCCGGGCCGGTCCTGCCCGGCGACGGCTACCAGGCCGGCGACAAGCTCCTGAACCCGTCGATCAACCGCGACGGTGAGACCCACCGGAACCTGCCGCCGCTGAAGATGCATGCCCAGGTCACACGCGGCAACTGGGATATGTGGGCCCGCTACACCCGCGGAGGCCGGCAGTTCGTCTGGGACCAGGGCATGATGACGCATTATCCCTGGGGCTGGGGCGACTGGGTGCAGCCGCTGCAGCAGTCGTCTTCCGGCTATCAGCAGGCCACCGGCTACGTAGGCTATAAGGACGAACTGAGCGAACGCACCGACATGGAACTGGCTTTCAGCTACGACATGATGGACTTCGAGCGGTTCCAGTCGAATGCGATCAGCGAGGCCTACCGCGAGGATGAATACTACGCCAAAGCGATGTTCAAGCACGACCTGTGCGACAACCACAAGCTCGCCGGCGGTATCGAATACTCCCATGAAGAATTCGGGTTCCCCTCGCCCGGCTGGCCCCACCTCGACAGCCCCGTCAACAGCCGGTTCGCCGGCGCCGGCCTGCGGATGCCCCGCTGGTCGACGGACATGATCTCATTCCTGGGCGAACACCAGTGGACCATTACGGATACCGTATCAAGTTTCATCGGGGCCCGCGTCGACGACCATACCTACACCGAGAGGATGTTCAGCCCCCGCGCCGCCCTCGTCTGGGCCCCCAACGCGAAAGACACCTTCAAGTTCATCTGGGCCCGTTCCGTCCGCGCCAACTTCGCCGAGGAGATGCGGGTCCAGGTCGACACCGGCAACGGCAGCAACAGTCGGCCGGAGAAGCTCGACAG
>DDXG01000298.1:0-1874 GCA_002347125.1 Phycisphaerales bacterium UBA2266 | reverse complement strand
CACGGCTTCACGCAGTTGTACGATTTCCACCTTGAACCCGGCATGGCCACGGTCGTGACCGCCAAGCCCTACGGCTACGGCAGTGACCTGGCCAACTGGTCCAATCACGTCACCAAGTTCGTCGCCCGCCACAAGCTCGACGACAAATGGACCGTGGACGGGTCCCTGCGAATCTACTGGGGCTTCCCGGGCCTGGAGGACTACGTCGATTACACCCGCAACCCCATGGCCATGACGGACTTTCCCGCCGTCAACGCCGGATGGGAGCGGGCCTACCGCGGCAACTACTACCTCAACACCGGCCTGCAGTACGAACACTCCAAGCACCTGACCATCCGCGTCGACGGCTACAACCTCCTGGGCATCTTCAACCCCGACGTCAACAAGCGCAACTACTACAGCAGCCTCGGCGATTTCCGCTCCCACGCCGTCGCCGTCGCCGTCAGCCTCGTCTACCGCTTCTGACCACGCCCGCCGCGGGACTCGCCATCCGTCTGTTGTTGAAGATGTAAACTGCGCCGCCGGTATCCGGTATCGAGCATCCCGCCGCCCGTAATGCCAGTCGCACAGCACGATATCCTTCGCAATCAAATCCACTGCCGCGCACAGAACCCCACGCCCCCCAACACCCCAACCATCCAGGTACCCATCACCACAACAGATACCTTGATCTTCGCCTTGTGGTTTTGCTGTTTTGCCATTTGCCAAACTCCTATGCCACTCGCCGCGAGCGTCTCGGCATCCGCCTCACCCCGTCCCCGGCCGCTCTCTCCGCACAGTACAGCAGAAAATGCTCGCACGCCAGCGTCTCCCAGAACTGGCCGCCGCCCAGCCATCGCCGCCGTTGCTGCCACCGGCTCACCTCGAACCCGCCCCGAGGCTCCATCAGGACCCCATCGTCCCCGCGGACCTCGAACATCAGCCGCGTGGAATGCACCGCCCGCCCCGCGACTTCCAGCAGCCGCTGCCGCCCCGTCACCACCATCCCCAGCTCCTCCGCCGACCGCGCCAGGTCCGTCCCCTCAAACAGCACGAATGAACTGGCCTTGATATCCAGCGACTCCCGGTACACCCGCTCCAGCAGGTCGAACGTCTCGGCCAGGTCCGCATCCGCCCCCGTCGGCAGCCCGAAGATCATCATCAGCAAGTTCGCAATACCCGCATTGAAACTATCCACAATCACCTGCTCGATCTCCTGCCGCCGCGTCCCCTTGCCCACCAGGTCCAGCAACCGCTGCGAACCGGTCTCCACGCCCCAACTGATCCAGCAGCACCCGGCCTTCGCCGCCAATTCCAGCCGCTCCCGCGTATAATCCGCCGTCGGCCGGCACATCGCGTGAAACGCCACATCCAGCCGGCGCCGCAGAATCTCCTCCGACAACTTCTCCAGCGTCACCGCCGCCACATACTGGTCCGCCAGATAGAAATGCCGCGCCCCATGTCGCCCGATCAACACCTCCAGCTCATCAACAAACTGCTCCACCTGCTTGCGCCGATACCCCGCGAACGAGAAGTTGTGCGCACAGAACCTGCACCGCCGCCACGCGCAATCCCGCGACATCGCCACCGGCAGCACCGGCCGCGGATTCGCATACAGCCCCAGGTCCAGCGCGGTGAAATCCGGCGTCCGCATCTGCTCCATAGCCACCGGCGCGACGGCCGCCCCTGCGCCGTCCAATGTCCACACCCCGGCCGCCCCCAACGACGCCCCATCCGCCAATAGCGCCACCGCCGCCTCCCCCTCGCCCACGACCACCCCATCGACAAAGCCCTCCGTCGCCGCCAGCAGTTCCCCCACGTCCAATGCCGCCATCGCCGCTCCGCCCAGCACCACCGCCGGCCGACCCCAGCGTAGGGGCAGCCCCCCGTGGCTG
>DDXG01000372.1 GCA_002347125.1 Phycisphaerales bacterium UBA2266 | reverse complement strand
GCGAGCACCCCGATGGGACAGGCAAAGGTCGCCAGCGGGCAGGCGTAGCAATGAAAGACCGGCGCACAGACCCCGTGCAACCGCCCCCCCAATGGCAACAGCCAGACCGCGAGGAAGGATAGCTGCACCCAGATTCTATGGTGGATAAACCAGGATGAGAGTCTGCGTCGTTCGGATTTCATGACCATGGGCACCATGATCGGCCGTTAGCCGGGTCAGGTGGGGCATGCCTTGGGCGGGTCTTTGTCGTAGGTCTTGCGTATCTGGCCCGCCTCATCCCGCTGGACGCCTCCGACCGTCGCCTCCCGGGTCAGTTCAAGCTCGGACTTGGCGACAACGCTGGGGTCGTTGGGGTCTTTGGGGGCGACACCGGTGGAGTGGGCGGCCAGGCCGTAGACGACCAAGGCCGCACCGATGAGGGCCAGAAGGGCGAAAACCGCGATTTTTGCGTGTCTGTTGGGCATACGGGTATATCGGTCATATAGCCGCCCGGCGGCGAATCTGTTCGCCGGCCGGCGGGAAAAAATGGCGGAGGCGAATGGGAATCGAACCCACCCGGGACCTTTTAGACCCCGCACTGGTTTTGAAGACCAGGGGCGCCACCAGGCGCCAATCACCTCCGTGTCGCCGGCTTCTGCTGCGCCGCCTGCTCATCTATAGCATAATCGGCCGGACAATACAATAGCCCGGACTGAGGACCCGCCACTCACGACTCAGGACCGCGGCCAGGATGGACGTTTTCCGCGGCGTCTTCTTCTCGCATTCGCCGGATGTAATCCCGCGCCTCCGGTATCACAACCGGCGACAGTAGCAACAACCCGACAAGATTCGGCAGGGCCATCAGGGCGTTGAGGTTGTCGGCGATGGTCCAGACGAGGTCCAGCCCGCTGATGGTGCCGACGAAGACGAAGACGCAGAACAGATAGCGGTACGGCACGATGGCCCGCCGCCCCAGCAGATACCCCCAGCAACGGTCGCCATAATAGGACCAGCAGATCATCGTGGAATAGGCGAAGAAGACCAGGCCAAAGGCAACGATGAAATGCCCGATCCCCGGCAATCCCGCCTCGAAGGCCGCTACGGTCAGCGACGCCCCGGTGGGCAGCCGGTAGTAGTTGCCCTGTTCGTCGCGGAACGGCTCGGAGCTGTCCCCGGGCGAACCGACCACCTGAACATCCCGGTCGTTGATCTTCGCCGTGGTGGCGACGCCCTTGCCGCCGGGCCCGTAGAGCAACTCGCCGGAGGCGGACCGGACATGCCATGCGCCCGTGCAGACGATGACCAGGGCCGTCATGGTGCAGATGACAATCGTGTCTATGAAAGGTCCCAGCATGGCCACGAAGCCCTCGCGGATCATCTCGTGGGTCTTGGCGGCCGCGTGGGCCATAGGTGCCGAACCGAGCCCCGCCTCGTTGCTGAAGACGCCGCGGGCGACGCCTTTTTGGATCGTCCGCGCCATGACCACCCCAAAGAACCCGCCACCGGCGGCAATGGGCGTGAATGCGTAACGGAATATCTGTGCAAAGGCCTGCGGTATGGCGTCCACGTACCGAACGAGCACGACCACCGCCCCGATGATGTAGACGACGCACATGAACGGCACGATCTTCTCGGCCACCGAGGCGATGCGGCGGATGCCGCCGATGGTCACCACGCCGACGAGGACGGCCAGGACCACGCCGATGATCGGCTTGGCCAGAACCGTGCCGCCGATAAGGGCGACGTCGCCGCTGATGCGGGTCTGCTGCCAGGCCACCGGCATAACGCTTAACAGGCCGTCGGCGACGGAGTTCGACTGCACGGCGCAGCCGATCCCCAGCGACGCCAGACCCGCGAACACGGCGAAGACGACGCCGAGCCACTTCTGGCCGAGTCCGCGTTCGAGGTAGTACATCGGACCGCCCGAGGCGCTGCCGTCAGGGCCGATCACGCGGAACCTCAGCGCCAGCGAGCAGCAGGTGAACTTCGTCGCCATGCCCACCAGCGCCGTGACCCACATCCAGAAGACGGCCCCGGGACCGCCCAGCGCGATGGCCGTGGCCACGCCCGCGATATTGCCCGTGCCGATGGTCGCCGAAAGGGCCGCGCAGAGGGCCTGGAAGTGGGTGATGTCGCCCTGTTCCCCGGGGTCGTCGTACTTGCCGGAGATGCAGCGGACCGCATGGCCGAAGTGAAACACCTGCACCAGCCGCAGCCGCACCGTCAGATACAGCCCCGTGCCGACCAGCAGCACGATCATGACGGGGCCCCAGACCCATCCATTGAGGCTGTACATCCAATCCGAGAATCTGTCCAAAGTCGTGCACCTCCGTGTTGTGCGCTGTCAGGGATGTGGGTCGTCCGTGAGTTGTCGTCGGTTGCGGCGGCGGGTCCTGGCGTCGGCGGACCTTGGCCGCCGTATTCTACGGGTCGTCGGGCATGGGGGCGTCGCGGCCGATGGCGTCGAGGATTCGTCGTCCGCCTATACTGAGCAGACGCCGGGCCAGCGTCTCGGCGGCTTGTCGGGCATTCTCGGCGTCGGTTGTCTCGCTGATCCTGAGGCTCTCGCCGCCGTCGGGGCTTAGCAGGATGGCATGAATCGTGAGAGTCGGACCCTCCGTCTGCGTGAAGACACCCAGCGGGACGCTGCAACCACCGTGAAGCGACGCCAGGACCGTCCGCTCAATCTCAGCCGTCAGCCGCGCGGAGGCATCGTCCAGCCGCCCGACCAGTCGCAGGACGTCGGTGTCGTCGCTTCGCACCTGCACGGCCAGCGCCCCCTGGGCCGGCGCGGGCAGGAACTCCGTCGGCTCCAGGATGGCCGAAATTCGATCGGCCAGGCCAAGCCGCGCCAGCCCGGCAACCGCCATGACCGCCGCATCGACCAGACCGCCTGCGATCTTGCCAAGCCGCGTATCCACGTTGCCCCGCAGCGCCACGCAGTTGAGGTCCGGCCGCAGCCGCTTCAACTGGGCGATGCGTCGCAGGCTGGAGGTCCCGACGGTCGCCGCCCTCGGCAGGTCCTCGATGGAACGGACCTCATGTCGCGTGATAAGGGCGTCGGCTACGGATTGGCGTGGGGGAATCGCCCCTACCACCAGCCCCTCCCGCGGAACCGTCGGCAGGTCCTTGAGGCTGTGAACGGCAATGTCGGCCCGGCCGTCCAGCAGCGAGTCCTCCACCTCGCTGGTGAACACGCCCACGGACCGGCTCTTGTAGAGAAAATCGGACGTATCCCGGTCGCCCTGCGTGCGGATATGCACCAGCTCGATGTCCAGGCCGCTCTCGATGGCACGCAACTGACCGGCCACCTCATTGGACTGTGCCAGGGCCAGCTTGCTGGCCCGCGTGCTCAGTTTCAGACGCCTCATTGCCACCTCAGTATCAGGTTCCTCACCGGAATCTGCGAACTAGCCCAGGAATAGAAGCTGCGTCTTATCGCGGTCCCGGCCAACCACCGCCATAACCAGAGGACCCGGCGATCAGACCCAGAGCGAACCTCAAACGTTAAGCGTTGAGCGTTGAACGTTGAACGTTGAACGTTAAACGTTAAACGTTAAGGGTTACGCCCCGGCATGCCGGGACAGAACCCTATCCTGCGATCCGGCAGGGGATTATGCTAACGGCTTGAGGCGATGCACTCAAGCCCTTACACCATGTCCTGCAAAAATCGCGTGCCCAGGTTCTCGAGAAGAACACAAGAGACTCGGCCATCGCTTCGCTCGGGCATAGGGTGAGAGGGCCAAAAGCCAAAGTGTTACAAGTCCAGGACAACACGCAGGCCGATGGAGCTGAGGCGATCGTCGGGCCTGTAGAAGCTGCGCCTCGCCGCGCGGCAGTAGTACGCATCGTAGGTCCAACCGCCGCCGCGCAGAACACGGTACGCGCCACTGGACGGACCCGTGGGATTCGTCTGCGAAGCCGAACTGTATGAACCGTACCAGTCGTTGCACCACTCACACACGTTGCCCGCCATGTCACAGAGGCCGTAGTTGTTGGCCGGGAAACTCCCTGCCGGCGATGTGCGCGGCTCTACGCCGTCGTCCCACGTCGGGTGATACCCACGCGTCGGGCTGGTGTCATACGACCAACGCGAATCGCTGTAGTAATTGGATTGGCTGTGCGTGATCGTGTCGCCCCAGGGGAAACGCCTTCCTGCAAGCCCGCCACGGGCCACATACTCCCATTCGGCCTCCGTCGCCAGACGCACCCCGTTACGCAGCGGATAGATCGGCAGCAGCGTCCCGCTGTCGTAGCAGAGCTGTCTGCCCAATTGCCCGCTCCGCCAGTTGCAGTAGGCCACCGCCCCATACCAACTCACCTGGACCATCGGGTCATTGACCATACTGCGGCCACTCTTGGTCCGGACACTGAACACACTCCCATTGTAGGCAATTTGGCTGTAGGGGCTGGATGTGGAGGTGTCGCAGTAAAAATAGCCCGTCTCGGAACCGGCCTTGTAGACGTGACCACTGGTGACCACGATCAGGCCCTGGCCAAGCGCCGAGTTGAGGTAGTCGCAATACTGCTGATTCGTGATCTCGTACTTGCTCATGTAGAAGGAATCCAGCGTCACCGTATGAACCGGCAGTTCACGATCCAAGCCCTCGCCGAAGCTGTCGCCCATCTCGAACGTGCCGCCGGGGATGAAGGCGAATTCGCACGGGTCCGGCGCCTCCCAGAGCCAGTTCTCGCACACAATGGCCACATCCAGCATATCCACGATGCCGTCGTTATTGATGTCCGTCGGATTCGACCCCCGGACGCCGCACACCCACACGCACAGGCACACCAGCACCCCCGCGGAAACTACCCTCTTGCCTCGCATAACGCACTGCCTCCAATCATCGGTTCTCGCAAGAACATCGTCCGACGCCTCCGCCTCACAAGGAGGCCTCCGACAACGGGCACTATTATACCACAAAAGCCCCACCAGGGCAAGATCTTTTTCGCTGTTCGTAGCACAGTCATCCCGCCCGCCAGTACCACGGGCGTCAACGTAGCACGGGCATCCTGCTGTCTCTTATACACATCT
>DDXG01000026.1 GCA_002347125.1 Phycisphaerales bacterium UBA2266 | reverse complement strand
GACCAAGCCCCCTGCCTTCGGCAACGGTGAGCAAGTAGTGGATGGGTGGCAGCCTTTCGCATAGCGAAGGGCTGGCCCGACCAAGCCCCCTGCCCTCGGCAACGGTGAGCAAGTAGTTGATGGGTGGCAGCCTTTCGCACAGCGAAGGGCTGGCCCGACCAAGCCCCCTGCCTTCGGCAACGGTGAGCAAGTAGTGGATGGGTGGCAGCCTTTCGCGCAGCGAAGGGCTGGCCCGACCAAGCCCCCTGCCTTCGGCAACGGTGAGCAAGTAGCGGATGGGTGGCAGCCTCGTAGGGTGTGCAACTCGTTGCACACGCGGCGCCAACCAAGCCCCCTGCCTTCGGCAACGGTGAGCAAGTAGCGGATGGGTGGCAGCCTTTCGCGCAGCGAAGGGCTGGTTCGATCCGGCCCTTGCCTTTCCCGAACTGGCTTCGGGACCACCCCAACCCAATACCCGCGACACAGCCTCGTAGGGTGTGCCCCGATGCACATCGGGGTTGCACACGCGGCGCCCACGAAATGCGACCGACAGAATACGAACGACGAGCTGCACCCCCTGCTGTCATGCTGAGCGAAGCATCTGGCCCTCGAATTGCACTGCCCCTCGCCTGACCCACCACGCAATACGCACTACGCAATACGCAATACGACCTCATATCCCCGCACTATACCGTATCGGCCCCAAATCCTCCCCCGGCCGGGGCTTGCGGAAGATGAACAGATGCTCGTGCATAATCAGATAGAACCGGTCCCGCCGCGCCTTCCACTGCCACCGCCGCGTCTGCCGGCAGTTGTGCTGCACCTTGATAATATCCTCCTTCAGCACGAACCCCGCCGCCAGAAACCGCCGCAGCACATTGAACGCCAGCGGCACGAAATGCCGCCCCCGCCGCGTATCGCCAATCAGAATCGCACAGTGCCCATCCGGCCGCAGCACCCGCAGTAGCTCGCCCGCAACCCGCTCCATCGCATCGCAGAACCGCGGCAGCGACCCGATATTCGACAAATCCTCCGCGATCCGCCCCTCGGAGTACCGGATGATATTCATATACGGCGGGTGCGTTACCACCAGGTCCATCGACCCATCGGCCACAAACGACAAATCCCGCGCATCCCCGCCCCGCACCGTCTGCTGCGTCGCCGGATGGTGCTTGAACCGCAGCGCCTTCTCCGCCAGTTCCACCGCCGCCGGATTGATATCCACCCCAATCGCGTTGCGCCCCAGCAGCCGGGCCTCAACCAGCGTCGTGCCGCCCCCGACCATCGGGTCCAGCACCCACTGGCCCGCCTCGCTGTACATCTCTATCACGTTCCGCGCTATCTGGGGCGCAAAGTTCCCCCGATAAGACCCCTCGTGCGTCGCCCAGTCCCCCCGCACCGGAAACGACCACACCGTCGTATACTCCGGATCGCCCGGCTGCGCCCGGGGGTCCCACAAAGAACGATTTGTCGCCGCAACGGCCGCCACGTCCAATCTCACAAAACACGATCATAAGGATCGTAAACTGAGATCGGGATCGTAGCGAAAACCCCCGAACCGTCAACTACCTATAGGTAGCAAAATGAAAGAAATGCAGATTTTTTTCGGCCCCCGAAATACACGTCAGCGGTCCAAGGACTGCTCCACAACAGCCAGTTCCGACGTCTTCGTGTGAAGACCGGCAAGCTGCTCGTAGCTCCAGAAGCGAACCCGGCCACGAAGCGCGCCAAAGGCGGTCATTTCCAACGCATGTTCAAACTGCCGCTTGCGAACAGCATCCGCCACAATTGTCATGTCCGTGCGGAAATCCTGCAACTCGATGAACTTGAGCAGCGAGTTCTTCATATCCGTGGAGTGTTCCACCTCGAACAGCCCCGCCGGAAACCCCCGCCCATTGAACCAGACGACGTCGATTGTGGCGGCCCTGGCGACGACCGCGTCATACGTGAAGGGACGGATGCGCGCCAGAGACGCAAGATCGCCAAGCCTCCGGTTCGCAAGGAAAGTCCTATTGCGGTCCTGAGCCGGGATGAGCGTCTCGAATCGCCGCAGGTTGCCCACTTCCACAAGCAGACCCTGATAGTACGAATGCGTGAACAATCGCTGCTCCTCCGTCTCCCTTGCCCCCGGCAGCATCTCCGCCGGCAGCCGGTCCCGGTAGCTCTCAAGCGCCCACAGCCCCGGCTTGACCCGGAAGAACACCGGGTTCTCCTGAACAATCCGCCGGATGCTCGCAAACGGCGTCCGCGTCTTCCACTCGCATCCGGGCACTCTCAGCACATGCTGGTTCAGATGCGCGAACGTCGCATACCCCCCATTCTCCTCCATCACGCGAATCACCGCCTCATACTGCTTCACGGCACTATCTCCTAAAAGACCTCAAGTCATGCTGCTAATCCTATACCACTTGCCCATGGCGGCCGCAAGCTCCTTCGGTCCCCGCATACACGACTCGGACCTCAGTCTGTGTCTCGACCACCGTAAGTCCATACAGTAGCAGAGGTTAGTGCCCCGCGTCACAATGACTGCCCGTGTCCATCTCGTTCGACCCACCTTCGCGTACGAATCCTGCCCTTGCGTTTAGCGCATGACGGGCCTCCAGCAGCCTTGTCGTGTCTCGCCCTCCACAGTCGAACAAGATTCTCTTGAGGAGGCCCCGGGAACATGATAATGTGACCCTTGCCGGACCGGAGGATAGGGCTCTGCAGGCGTGCAACCCGAGCGCCGGTTCCGGCGGCCATACAGCAGTAAGGGCCCGGGCTCCCGGGCCCTCTGCCTGTGCTGCTGGTGGCCCACAAAGCGAAAAACGCACGCTCCATCCTCGGCACGAAACGCATCATTCCGCGAGATACCTCGCAACGGCATCACATGCCTTAGATCCCGTATACACCGCAACCGCGCACACACTCTTGGTCTTTGAGCTGTGGCTTTGGCTTTTCATCTTTGAGTTTTCAGTTGTCCACGCACTACGCGCTACGCCATACGAGTCATTTCTCCGCAAACGGCAGCACACCCGGCCGCACGACAATCTCCGTACTGAGCACCCACGGCGTATCCATCGGGCTCTTGTACGTCAATTCCACGAAATACGCGCTGAAGCCCTTCTCCGGCGAGGCGAGTTCCGCTGCCCAGGTGCCATCGCCCTGCATCTCCAGCGGCGTGCTCTGCCAGACCTTTCCGATAACGGCCATGCGGAAATCGCGGGCCTTCTCATTATCCGCCCGCCACAGCAGCACCTTCTCAGGCGCCTGCCCCATCTTCGTCACCACCATCCGCCCATCCTCGACCCGCCACGAGAACTGCGGCCGCGAGTACCCCTCCAGAATCGACTTATAGTACAGGTGCACCGCCCCATACACCTCGCCGCCCAGGCCGTGGTCCGTATTCGGCATATACCGCAGCAGCTTCTCACCCATCAGGTCGCCATAGTAAAACTGCGCCGAATCGCTGCAGAAGAACTGATCGCCGGCCGAGTTGATGACGAACTTCGGCATCGTGTACCGCTGGCGGTAATTGTACGGGTCGATGAATCCCTGCAGCGCCAGCCCCCTGGGCGTATCCAGCCGGCTGAAGATGTCCATATCCTCATAATCCTTGATGGCCGTCGAATAGAAGCCGTAGGCCGCCCGATGGTGCCGCATCTGGTCGTCCATGTTCAGCACGTCGATGACCAGCGGCACAATCCCGACCACCCGCCGGTCCACGGCCGCCGTCAACCAC
>DDXG01000111.1 GCA_002347125.1 Phycisphaerales bacterium UBA2266 | reverse complement strand
CTGAATCCCCGGCCTTCGCGGCAATGCCCCTTGACTATCCCACCCGAATCGCGTATAATACACCCCCGACACAGCGAGAAAGCCCCAAACCCCGCACCCAGCAACGAACATCGAGCATCCAGCATCGAGCATCCGACACCCGACCCCAAGAATGAAAAACAAACCCAAACTCAGGAGACTTAGGCAACTTGGGCAACATTACGCAAGAAGCCCGCGTCAGACCCCAGGACCGAGAAATGGAGAAACAAAGCCAAACTTAGGCAATCTGGGAAAGATAGGCGATCCGAGTCAGCCAAATGGCATCGCTCTAGAGCAAGGAACTGACAATGTCACCCCTGCGAAGGCAGGGGCCCAGACCGAGCCGCCCCGTGGCCCATGCAACTCCCCGTGCCCCTCTGGATGCCTGCCTGCGCAGGCATGACACATCTCGCCCTCGGCACGGCCCCATCCCTTCGCTGCGCGAAAGGATGCCACCCCGCAGCAAGGCTTGGGGTTTTGAGGCTGTGGCTTTGCGCTTCGGGTTTTACGTTTTGGCCTTCCCCGGCGGCCCGCATGCACAACCCCGACGTACATCGTGACGCACCCTGCGTGCTGTAAAGCAAGGAAGTGATAATACACGGAGAATGCACCGGACCGCTTTACGCGCGGACGATCCTGCCGCGGTGGCCCTTGACGGCGGCCGTGGCGTTTCGCGTATCGACGATCAACTGCGCGTGGTCGGCGATCCGCTGGTAGTCATAGTCGCTGTGGTCGGTGGCGATCAACACCACGTCGTAGCCGGCGAGCATCTTATCGCTGAGCGGCTTGCTCTTCATCTTCAGGTCGTGCTCGCGCTGCTTGTGGGTCCTGGGGATGTAGGGGTCGTTATAGTCCACCGCGGCGCCCTTCTCGCGCAGCAACTCAATCAACTCGATGGACGGCGACTCGCGAAGGTCGTCAATGTCCCTCTTATACGCCAGGCCCAGCACGAGGACCTTCGAGCCCTTGAGGCTCTTGCGGCGGTCGTTGAGGGCCTCCATGAGGCGGTGTACGACGTAGTGCGGCATGCCCGTGTTGATCTCGCCGGCCAGTTCGATGAACCGCGTGGCCATGCCGTACTGGCGGGCCTTCCACGTCAGGTAGAACGGATCGATCGGGATGCAGTGCCCGCCCAGGCCCGGCCCCGGATAGAAGGCGTTGAACCCGAAGGGCTTGGTGCCGGCGGCCTTGATGACCTCCCAGACGTCGATACCCATGCGGTCAAAGACCATCTTCAGCTCGTTGACCATGGCGATATTGATGCAGCGGTAGACGTTCTCCAGAATCTTGGCCGCCTCGGCCGCCTCCACGGAAGAAACCGGCACCGTCCGCGCGATGGCCAGCCGGTACAGCGCATCGGCCAGGCCACGGCAGGTCGGCGTCAGGCCGCCCACGACCTTCGGAATGGTCTTGGTCGTGTAGTTCTTGTTGCCCGGGTCCTCGCGCTCCGGCGAGTAGGCCAGATAGAAATCCCTACCCGCCTTGAGCCCCGAGGCCTCCAGGATCGGCTTCATCAGTTCGCGTGTCGTACCGGGGTACGTCGTGCTCTCAAGCACCACCAGTTGGCCCGGCCGCAGGTGCTCTGCAATGGTCCGGCAACTGTTTTCCACGTATTGCATGTCCGGCTCGCGGTTCTGCGTCAGCGGCGTGGGCACGCAGATCAGAATCGCGTCCACCGACTTCATGGCCGACATGTCCGTCGTGGCCCGGAAGAAGCCGCCGTCCACCATCGCCCGGACCTGGGCGTGGGGCACGTGCTTGATGATGCTGCGGCCCTTATTGAGCGTGGCGACCTTGCCGTCGTCGATGTCGAATCCCACCACGTTGATGCCCGACGTGGCGAACTCCCGCGCCAGCGGCAGACCTACATACCCCAGCCCCAACACCCCAACGACCACCTTGCCTTCGTCGATCTTCCTTCGCAAATCCGACATAGTGCCCTTTCGTGAGACCTAAGATTCAAGACCGTCGCTGGGTGTTCAATCCTGACGGCTGCCGATTCTTTTCGGACCGTAAAGCCACAATAGTACCTCATCGGCCCCGACGATTTCAACTCAAATTGACACGCGGCCGTCCCGCGGGTATCCTCTCGCCAGCCGCATCGCACCGGGCGATGCAGGACCTGAGCCCAATGGACGCCCTTGGAGAACCCATGAAGAAGTCCCATGCACTCTACACCATACTGACGGCACTGACACTGCTGACCATCTCCTGTAACCTGCCCGAGGCGCGCAAGACCGCCGGTTCGCCGGTCGCCCAGCGCATGAGCCTCTTTGACGGCAAAACCCTTGACGGCTGGACCGTTATCACCTGCGAAGCGGTCGTCGATGAGGGCGATATCCTGCTCAGGGGCGGCAACGGACTGGTCCAGACCGAGAAGACATACGGCGACTTCATCCTCGAATTCGAGTGCAAGGCCCTCAGCGGCGACAGGTGGGACTCCGGCGTCTACTTCCGCTATGACAGCATCCCCCAGGGCCGTCCGTGGCCCGCCCGTTACCAGGTCAACCTCCGCCAGGGCATGGAGGGCAACGTCCAGGAGTTACCGGACGCCCGCAGCGAGGGCCTGGCCAGGGTCGGCGACTGGAACAGCTACAAGCTCACCGTGCGGGGCTCAGCGGCCGCTCTCGATATCAACGGCAAGCCCGCCTGGGCCGCGGACGGCCTCGAAGAGCCCGCCACCGGTTACATCGCCCTCCAGGCCGAGGTCCCCGGCGGCGGCCAGTACCGCTTCCGCAACATCTATATCACCGAATTGGCCGACTGAACCGCTCAACGGTAGCCGCGACGCCGCCGACGGGGAAAAATCGCCCGAATGTGCTTGACGGCGGATAACGGCCTCTGAATAATGAGGCCGGTGTTTCTGCACGGCTCCGGCCCGGCTGGAGGCTTGGCTGTGTTGGTGTGCGGAGGCCGGTTTCGAGGTGGATCCGACGCTCGTTCAGTCCCCCAAGTGGACGGGGGCAGTTGAAAGGAGGCCATCATGGCAAAAGCGGTCTGTACGGCGTGTGTGGCGGTTCTGTTGCTGGTTTGCGTGGGCTGCGGCGAGGGCGACAAGGGCAAGGGAATGCAGCTTTCCCCCAGCGCCAGGGCCGGTGAGACGGGCGGACTGGTTCCGGTTACATCCGCCGAGGAGATGGACCTGGTCGAAGAGGTGGCCTCCGCAAGGGCCGCCTACCGCCACGGTCTGGACCTGCTGATCGCCTACTACCGCGACAGCGGCAACCACATGAAGAGGACCTGGGCCGAGAAGGAATTGGCCTCTCTCAATGTCATTCCGCAGTACAAGTACGTGATCGACGCGGAGATCGCCGGTCCGGAGCTTCAGGCCCTCGAATCAATACCGGAAGCCGACGCCCTGTACACCGAGGCCCTTGCGTATGAAAGACGCAGCCGAAAGCTCCTGATCCTCCGCGACAAGGACATGCTGCGGATGGCCATTGAGAAGTACAACGACGTGATTCGCCGGTATCCTACGAGCAACAAGATCGGCGACGCCGCCTATCGCGCCGGACAACTCTACCATCATTTCAAGGACTACCGCATCGCCGTGACCTACTATGAGCGTTCCTTCCAGTGGGACCCGGCGACGATCTACCCGTCCCGCTTCAAGGCCGCCTGGATCTACGACGACTACTATCACAACCGCGAGCGGGCCCTGCAACTGTACCGGGAGGGCCTGGAGAAGCTGCCCAGGGATCGATACCTCGAATGGCGGGAGTTCGCGGAGTTGCGAGTCAGAGGCCTCAGCGGCAGTCCGCCGGCGACCCTGGAACCCTGATTCAAGAGGCTTGATGGACAGGATGGGCCCGGCGCCCGTCCCGAATAGATCTCTCGCGGGCCCGACCTGGTGTCGGGCCCGTTTCTTTGTGTGCGTGAAACATGGAATCGGCACTTGTACAACGCGTGGCGGGCTTTGTGCGGGAGCAGGGGCTCTTTACACACCCCGGCGGCGTGGTGGTGGCGACGTCGGGCGGGGCTGATTCGGTGGCGCTGACGGCGGTGATGAATCGCCTGCGGGAGATGGCCTTGGTGAGGCTGCCGCTGGTGGCCGCGCACGTGCATCATGGCTTGCGGGGCCGCGACGCCGACGCCGATGAGGCGTT
This sequence comes from Phycisphaerales bacterium UBA2266, assembly GCA_002347125.1. Classification (GTDB taxonomy): domain Bacteria; phylum Planctomycetota; class Phycisphaerae; order Sedimentisphaerales; family Anaerobacaceae; genus UBA2266. Next base: position 811 of record DDXG01000111.1, on the reverse strand, counting down.
TGTGGCCGAGATGGCGCGGCGATTCAACATGCGATTTGTTCGCCGGGCGGTGGATGTGCAATCGTATGCGGTCCGCCACAGGCTCTCGATTGAGACCGCCGGCCGGCAACTGCGCCGCGCCGCCCTGGCCGAGATCGCCGCCGAGACCGGTTGCGGGACCGTAGCCACCGGCCACCACATGGACGACAACGCCGAGACACTCATCCAGCGCCTGGCCCGAGGAACGGGATACCGGGGACTCTGCGGCATCCGGCCGGCTGTCGATTTTGACGGCCTGCGTTTCGTCCGACCCTTGTTGTGCGTCCGCCGCGCCCGGATCGAGGCTTATCTGCGGCATGCCGGACTCTCATGGCGGACCGATGTAACGAACGCCGATTGCCGCTTTCGGCGGAACTTCATCCGTCATCGGTTGCTGCCGGAGATTGCGAGGGGTTCATCCGGAAGGCTGTTGGCTGAATCGCTTTTCGAATTGTCACAGGCGGCGCAGAGGTTGAGCCGGGCCATCGGCGAAGCCGTGGACGCGGCCTGGGCGCGGGCGGTGGAGGTCGGACCGAATGCAGTGTCGATCGATGTCCGCGCGATGACCTCACTGTCGCCGCCAGCCAAGGTGGAGTTGGTTCGGCGGGCCTTGTCGGCCGCGGGCTGCGGGCTGCGGGCTGTTACCGGCGGGCATTATGAACGGCTTGTGGCATTGGCCGGCGACGATGGGCGGGGCAGGCAGATGGACCTGCCCGGCAGATTCACGGCCTGCCGAAAACATGGTCAGGTGATGATCCAACCGCCGACAAACGACGAAATACGAACGACGAAA
>DDXG01000374.1 GCA_002347125.1 Phycisphaerales bacterium UBA2266 | reverse complement strand
ACCCCAATGGAGCGAGACAGCCCCCAATCGAGCACCGAGCATCCAGGCATCCAGTACCCAGCATCCAGCATCCAGCATCCAAATCCTTACCGAACCCCACATCGATGGCTCCACCCCACATCCCAGGTCGCTCATCCCGCCGCGCCGCCCCCGGCCGCCAACCGACACCGAGAACCGCAATAATGCAAAACAAAGCCAAACTCAGGCAACCCAGGCAATATAGGCAACCAACCTCCATGCCTGACACCCGACCCCTGATCCACGACCCTTGGAGCCTGAGGTCTGAAGTCTGAGGCCTTATTTGAGAAACAAAGCCAAACTTGGGCAAACTGGGTAAGATAGGCCATCCTCCCCCCCCGCCCTTCGACGCCCCGTGTCTGTGTCAAGAACCAAACCGCAAGAACCTACAGAAAACCTGCTATCCCTGCGAACCCGGATTGTAGATCAGGCCTCCCGCGGCCGCGTATTGGCGCAGGACGTCCACGGCCTGCTCGGCCAGGACGTCCTGGACCACCTCGATGCCGCGGCGCTGGAGTCCCGCCACCCAGTCGGTCGGCTTGTGGCCCTCATCGAAGCCAATTGCCTCGGCCGCCGTGCCGGGCGCCCCGCAGACCACTCGCTTAACTCCGGACCAGCCGATCGCCCCCAGGCACATGGCGCACGGCTCGACGCTGGTGACCAGTTCATACACCCCGGCCGTGGACAAGTCATACGTCTCGGCCGCCTTCTGGGCCATCGCGATGGCGACCATCTCCGCGTGAAACAGCGAGCAGCCCAGCGACTCCACCAGGTTCACCCCCGCGCCCATGACTCGCCCCGTTCCGGCCTCAAAGACCGCCGCCCCGAACGGCCCGCCCGTCCGCCGGCGCACATTCTCCTGCGCCAGGCCCACGACGAATTCCATCCGCCCCTGGTCGCCGGCAAAGGGCCCCGGTGCACCCGCGACATAACCATCCACCCACTGCGGTAACCGAAGCACAACATCCGAATCCTTCATTGTCAGCCCCCGGAAGCCAAGTTTCCACGCCACATTGAGACCCCGCGACGCCCTTGGAATCAGCGGCGTTCAAGCCGCTGCAACCTCAGCGCCGATAGAACCAGAGGTCGCCTCCGTCAGTATAGGCACTATGGGCGACTTGGCAACCGGTCCCTTGCACAGGCCCTGAGTCGGCCTGCGGGACCGACCATGGAAGCCCGATAACAGAAAGGATTCAGACCATGAATACATCACGCGCCCTCAAGACGGTCCTGCTCTATATCCTGATGCCCGCCGCCGCCATCACGCTGCCGGGCTGTATGGCTGCGGCCCTGGTGGCCGGAGGGGCCGCCGCCGGAGTCGGAACCGCCGCCTATGTCGGCGGCGACCTCGAGGCCGTCACCGACCAAAACGTCGAGACGCTCCACAAGGCGTGCCTGGCCGCCCTCGAAGAGATGAATATCCCCGTCATCAGCAGTGAACGGGATGTCCTCGAAGGCAAGATCATCGCCCGCGGGGTTGACGACAAGAAGATCAGCATCAAGATGAAATACCGCGAACCTCAGCTCACGAAGCTTTGGATCCGCGTCGGTGTGTTCGGCAACAAGGACAAGTCCCAAGCCATCTACGACCACATCCGCAAACACCTGATCGACATCGCCAGCCAGAACTCGTAGTCGGCTGCAGCACGGCCCAATACCCTGCCCGCCTGACTCTGCATACAGGGGTACAGCCGGCGACAGCACCGGCCGGTGGGTTGACAACGTCGGGTCGTGCGTGGGAGCCTGCCAAGGACGCTATCTGCCAAGAAACAGCCACACATTGCCGCCCATCGGCTTCTGATGGCTGTAGAAGTTGCCCACCAGCAGATCGAGCACTCCGTCGTTATTCCAGTCCGTCACGTCGATCCGGCAGCGATAGCCCTTCTCGAAATCTTCTCCGGCGTCGAGAGCGAGCTTGCGGCCGTCGGCCAGTTTCGGCTCGGCGTTGGTGCCCGTATTGCGGAAGAAATAGACCTCCGACCGCTCCGTACCACAGAGCAGGTCCACCACGCCGTCGCGGTCCCAATCGACCACACACGGCGACGGCCGCGACATCTTCGGCTCCGGCAACGTCAACGGTTCGGGCGCCGCCAGTTTCGGCTGGTGCTTCGTCCCGATATTGCGGTATATCACGATATCATGGCCCTTGCCGCCCGGGTCGTTCTGGCCGACCAGAAGGTCCGCCAGACCATCGCCGTTGAAGTCCGCCACGTGCAGCTTGGAATAAATGCCGATCATCTTCTCTTCGTTCGGCACCAGTTCGTACTTGCCCTCGGCGTTCTTCTCATATTTCGCAGGGGTCCCGACAATCGGCTCGCCGCCGGCTTCGAGCAGCACGCCGGCCGCCAGACGCGGCGCCTGCGCCGTACCCTCATTGCGGAAGAACCACACCTGCCCCTTCGTATCCCCGGCGATGATGTCGAGCTTGCCGTCGTTGTCCCAATCCACAACATGTGGATAAGCGCCGATGCATCAGCCGGCGTCCAACTTGATGACCTGGCCCACGGCTTCGAGGGGCTTGCCCTCTTTGAACACCGGCGCCGCATCGGTTCCCTCATTCACGTACAGTCGTATGCACCCTTCCTTGAACTGGCCGACAACAAGGTCCTTCTTGCCGTCGCCGTTGAAATCGACCGCATCCGGCACGAGATGACCGACCTCGATGTCAATGGGCGCCTCATTGACCTCCACGCGCACACCCTTATCCAGCTTCGGGGCATCGGCCAGGCAGAGCCCCCAGCACAACACAGCCATCGAAACTACCACGACATACAATCGCATGAGACACCTCCACTTAAGCTGTCAGGACTACCGCGCCCAGTATACGCCATCGCCGGCGCCCGCGACAACCCCTTGATGCCTTCCAGCATCAAGAAAAGAGAGGCCTGCCGCTGGATATCCTAAGGCGGCGTAATTGCCCATATTGACAGACCGCCAGTCACCCGGCCACCGCCGGACCCTGTCATCTTGGCGTACCCAGGCGGAGCCGATTATGCCAAAAGTGGCATTTAACAGGCCGGCCGGTCAGTCTGATCGCCCGGTTCAGGTAAGAGGCTCCATCCACAAGTGCTTTTGAAAAAAGCATTTATGAATAAAGCACCGACTCGCATGTCGGTGCGGCCTAGTCGTTGGTATACCGTTTGCACTGGACTACTGGACATGGATTCATTAGCAGTCCGAGTACGCGAATTCTAATGTGTTTTTGGCGCAGATGAATAAGGAGGCACGCAATTATGGCAGTCAAAAACCTCGTTTTTGAAGCGGATGCAAGAGCCGCTCTGCTGGCCGGTGTGGAAAAACTGGCCGCTGCGGTTAAACCCACCCTCGGCCCCAAGGGTCGCAACGCCATCATCGACAAGAGCTGGGGCGGACCGACCGTAACCAAGGACGGCGTGACCGTCGCCGAGGAGATCGACCTGCTCGACAAGCAGGAGAACATGGGCGCCAAGCTGGTCAAGGAGGCCGCCAGCAAGACCTCGAAGATCGCCGGCGACGGCACCACGACGGCCACGGTCCTGACCGAAGCGTTGTTCAAGGAGGCGTTCCGTAACCTGGCGGCCGGCGCCGACGCGATGAGCCTGGCCCGCGGCATGCAGGCGGCGGCGAAGGCCGTGACCGAGAAACTGGCTTCTCTGGCTAAGCCGATCGACATCGCCAAGGTCGATGATATTGTCAACATTGCCGCCATCAGCGCCAACAACGACTACGAGATCGGCAAAACGATGGCCAAGGCCTTTCAGAAGGTCGGCAAGGACGGCGTCATCACCGTCGAAGAGGGCAAGAGCCTGGAGACGACCGTGGATTTCGTCGAAGGCATGTCCTTCGACCGAGGCTATCTCTCGCCCCATTTCGTAACCGACCCCGACCACATGACCTGCGAGTTGAACAAGCCGTTCATCCTGGTGCATGAAGAGAAGATCGGCAGCGTTGGCAAGCTCATTCCCCTGCTGGAAAAAGTCGCCAAATCCAAACGCCCGTTGTTGATCATCGCCGAGGACGTCGAGAGCGAAGCCCTGGCCACCCTCGTGGTCAACAAGNNGCCATGCTGCAGGACATCGCCGTGCTGACCGGCGCCCAGCCGATCTTCAAAGACCTGGGCATCGATATGGAGAACATCAGCATCGAGCAGCTCGGCCAGGCCAAGAAAGTCACCATCGACAACGACGACACCGTCATCGTCGAAGGCGCCGGCAGCATGGACGCCATTAACGGGCGGATCAAGCAGATCCAGGACGAAATCGACGTCACCACCAGTGACTACGACCGCGAGAAACTCCAGGAACGCCTTGCGAAACTGACGGGCGGGGTCGCCCAGATCAACGTCGGCGCCGCCAGCGAGGCGGAGATGAAGGAGAAGAAGGCCCGCATCGAAGACGCGCTGCATGCGACCCGCGCGGCCGTCGAGGAAGGCATCGTCCCCGGAGGCGGCGTGGCTTTGATTCGCTGCATGGACACCGTCGACAAGCTTCACTTCAACAACGACGACGAGAAGACCGGCGCCGATATTCTACGCAAGGCCCTGCGTATGCCGTGCTACACCATCGCCGACAACGCCGGCAAGACGGCCAACCTCGTGGTGAACAAGGTGGCCGAGGGAAAGAACGGCTTCGGCTACAATGCAGCCGCGGATACCTACGAAGACCTGGTCGCCGCCGGCGTGATCGACCCGGTGAAGGTAACCCGTATCGCCCTGGAAAGCGCCGTGAGCATCGCCACCCTGCTCCTGACGACGGACTGCATCGTAACCGAGAAGCCCCAAGATAAGAAGCCGGGTCCCGGCGGGCCCGGCATGGATGATATGGGCGGTATGGGCGGTATGGGCGGCATGGGCGACATGATGTAAGGCCCGAGGCGATTGCGGCGGCCGCGAGGGTTCGAGGCCGCGGTGGTCCTGCACTAAGGAGATTTGCCATGTTGGTCAAGATAAAGCGAACCATGACGTTCGTCGCCGGTGTAGCGGCGGTCATACTTGGGACCGTTGTGTTGTGCGGCTGTGAGGAGCAGGCCGTCGGCAGCGATCAGGTCGAAACGGCCGTGAACGAGCCGGCGCAGCCGATGAGCCGCGACGAGCGCATGGCCTGGTGGCGGGACGCCCGGTTCGGAATGTTCATCCACTGGGGTCTGTACTCGGTGCCGGCCGGAACCTATAACGGCAAGCGCGTCGGAGGCATCGGCGAATGGATCATGGAAACCGCCGACATACCGGTCGCCGAATACGAGAAGTTCGCCGCCCAGTTCAATCCCGTCCAATTCGACGCCGACCAGTGGGTCCGCATCGCCAAGGACGCCGGCATGAAGTACATCGTCATCACCAGCAAGCACCATGACGGCTTCTGCCTGTGGGATTCCAAGGTCACGGAGTGGGACATCATGGACGCCTCGCCGTTCAAGCGGGACATCCTCAAGGAATTGACCGCCGCCTGCAAGAAGCACGGTCTGCGGATGTGCTTCTACCACTCGATCATGGACTGGCACCA
>DDXG01000400.1 GCA_002347125.1 Phycisphaerales bacterium UBA2266 | reverse complement strand
TGCTCTACCGTTGAGCTACATCGGCCTGAGAAGCCGCTATTCTAGCATGGATTCTCAACGGTGTAAACCCCCCGCCGCGAATTCCCGGCGGGCATCTATGGGCAATCCTCCAGGCACCGGTTGATGGCGGCGACGTAGAGATCGGCGGCCCGTTCGACGTCGGCCAGGGCGATATGTTCGTTGGGCTTGTGGCACTGGGCGGTCTGGCCGGGTCCGAAGACGACGACCGGCCCGCCCAGGGCGGCAAAGTGCGGCCCATCCGTCGTGAAGCCGACCGCCCTGGTGGCGTCGATGCCGACGGCCCGGCGGAACATTCGCACGAAGTCGCAATCGGGGTCCGTCTCCATGGGCTCGACGCTACGGAGGACCTTGATGGCGGCCCCAAACGCGGGTTCGGCGGTTCGTCGCTTGTCGATGAGCGTCTGCATGTCGGCCTGGACGGCTTGGTGGTCCTGGCCGGGAACCGTGCGGATATCGATGCCCAGCGTGCACTTGTCGGGCACGATGTTCATGGCCTGGCCGGCGTGCATGGTGTTGATGCTCATCGAGCAGTCGCCGAGCAGCGGATGGGGCACGAAGGGGATGTGGTGTCCTTCAAGGTCGTCGAGCAGGCCCTTCATGGCCAGCAGGGCATTGACGCCCAGGTGCGGCGTGGAACTGTGGGCGGCCTTGCCGAGCGTGGTGATCTCCAGCCAGAACAGGCCGCGGTGGGCGACCACGATGTCGAAATCGGTGGGCTCCGGGATGATGACGCCGGCGACCGGCGCGCAGTGCCGGAAGGCCTCGACAAAGCGGGTGGCGCCCGCGCTGTCGGTCTCCTCGCCGGCGGTGGCGGCGAAGATGACGTCGCCCGCCGGGGCCGGCTGCATTCGGGCGATCCGCACCATTGCCGCGGCGGCCGCGGCCGTGCCCCCCTTCATATCCACCGAGCCCCGCCCGTGGATACACCCGCCGACCTCCACCCCTGAAAACGGCGGATGCTCCCACGGCTCGTTGCCCGGGGCCACGACGTCCAGATGGCAGGCCAGCACAACGGGGGGTTTGCCGCCCGTGCCCTTGAGCCGGGCCGTTACATTCGCCCGGTTCTCGCCCCACGCATCGACAACGGCCTCGACACCCGCCGACTGGAAATAGTCGGCCAGCACCTGGGCCGCGGCCAGTTCGCCCGTGTCGAGCGTCGACCGGGCCTGAATGAGTTTCCGCAACAGTTCTTTCATGGCAGGAGATTATAGAGCCCGCGGGTCTGTCGGCCAAGAGCGGTCAGCGGAGTTCGCGGAATTGCGGATGGCCGGACGGGGACATCCCCCGGAGAATAGGGCGGTTCGCGGGCCGACGGCCGTACAGGCGCATAGAAGAGCCCCGCGGGTGTGCGGGGCTCCGGGATGGTTGAGGGTTGTGATGCGGATTACTCCTCGATGGGCAGCAGGACAAAGAACGTGGTCTCGTCACGTTTGACCAGCAACATGACCTTGCCCTGGTCCTTGACCTCGGTGACGGCGCGGCTGAACTCTCGCACATTGCGGACGGGCTTTCGGTTGACTTCCTTGATCAGGACACCGGGGGCGATGCCCGCCTTCTCCGCGGGCGAGCCGGAATCGACACCGGTCACGACCACGCCGCGCTCGCCTTCCATGCCCAGTCCCTTGGCCAGTTCATCGGTGAGGTCCTGCACGGTGAAGCCCAGGTTGACTTCGGGCGGCGTCGAGCCTCGGACCAGTTCCCTGGGCGAAGGCCGCTTGTCGAGCGTGGGAGTCAGGGTCGTCTTCTTACCGTCGCGCCACACGGTGATATCGACCTTCTCGCCGGGTTTGTAGCGGGCGATGCGGGCGCGGAACTCGCTGGCCGAGCCGACGGCCTTGCCGTCGAGTTCGAGGATGATGTCGTTGTGCTTGAAACCCGCCCGGTCGGCGGCGGAATCAGCGGTAACCTCCGTAATCGCCACACCCTTGCCGCCTTCGAGACCGAACATCGTGGCCATCTCGGCGTCGATATCCTGCGGCAGAACGCCGAGGAAGCCGCGGACGATCTCGCCGGTGTCGCGGAGCTGCTCGAAGATGTTCCTGGCCATGTTGATGGGAATGGCGAAGCCGATGCCGATATTGCCGGACGGTCCGAGAATAGCTGAGTTGATGCCCACGGCCTTGCCGTCGAGGTTGATCAGCGGCCCGCCGGAGTTGCCGAAATTGATGGCGGCGTCGGTCTGGATGAAGTTCTCATAGGTGGTCAGGCCGACGTTGCTGCGGCCGGTGGCGCTGACGATGCCCGCGGTCAGCGTCGACTTGAGGCCGAACGGGCTGCCAATGGCGATGACCCACTCGCCGACTTCGAGCTTGTCGGAATCGGCCGTCTCGATATAGGGCAGGTCCTGGGCGTCGATCTTGATGACGGCCACGTCCGATTCGGGATCGGAGCCGATGATCCTGGCGGTGAATTTTCGCTCATCCTGCAATTCGACTTCCACCTTCTGGGCCTCGCCCACGAGGTGGTTATTCGTCAGGATGTAGCCGTCGGCGGAAATGATGAAACCGGAGCCCTGGGCAGTCTGGGAGTACTGTCGGCGCGGGGTGCGTTCCTGCTGGGGCATCTGCCTGCGGAAGAACCACTCCCACAGGTCCTCGTTGGGCACTTCAAATGACGGGCTCTGGGCCGAGACCTTGCGTTCGGCCTTGATGCCGACGACGGCGGGCGAGGTCTTCTGGTAGATGGATGAGAAGGCCCTGCTGAGGTTGCGAAGGGCGGCGATGCTCTCATCCTGCTCGGCCGGGGCCGGTCGGGGCGCCGCCAGCATCGCGGCCGCCAACGCGACGGCCACGGTGGTCATTGTGATGTAACGTATGGGTTTTGCAGAAGTTAGCTGCTTCATGGCCATATCCCCTTTCAACTGTGTCAGTACAATTCGTGCCGTTTCTATAAGATGCGCACACCCGCCCCCTGCATACACCCAGTTTTACGATTCTATTGCCATAGGGTTCGGGCCGTCAAAGGATTTCCACCACCGGAGCACGGCGGTCGGTCGCTCAGAACTTGTAGCTGAGGGAGATGCCGACGGTGTTGACGGCCTGGCTGTAGGTTTCACCGTTGGCCGAGCGGCTGCCCCAGCCGTAGTGGTAGACGGCGTCGATCTGCCAGTGTTTGGAGCACTGATATCCGAGGCCGGCGGTGACATTGTGGCGGTCGACGTCGGGGACGTTGGACAGGCTCACGGACTTGCCCCGCAGGGGCGATTCATCCCAGAAGTATCCGGTTCGCAGGGCCAACTTGGGATTGACGCGCCACTCGACGCCGAACCGGTAGCGGCTGGAGTCGCGCCAGTCGGCGGAGTAGTCGCGGTCGGTCAGGATGAAACGCTCGGTCTTGTAGTTGATGTCCACGCCGAAGGTGGACCACTCGGTCCGTTGCCAATCGGCGGCGACGGTCAGGTCCTGGCGGGCCTCCCAGGCGATGCCGACGCCCCACGTGGCCGGGTGGCGGAAGCGCTGATGGAAAGTGCTGCGCTCGGGGGCTCCAAGCAACGTGGCGAAGGCCGCGGCGTCGCCTTTCATGTCGATGGAGGCGCCCGTGCGGTAGACGCCGCCAAGTGTAAGGGTGTCCGTGATCTTCGCCTGGAGTCCGAACACGCCCTCGACGCCGTAGCCTTCGGCGTCGGAGTCCATGTTGAAGTGGTAGTCCAGAATGCCTGAGTTGCGGACCCTCTTGTAGGCCTCGTAGTTGATCTCGCCTCGCAGGAGGTTCAATCCCGCGCCGATGGACAGCCGCGGGTGGACCTGTTTGGCAAGACCGAAGGTGGCGGCGACGATGCTGAGTTTCTGGAAGAGACTGGCGTTGATGGTCCCGGCCCCGTAGCGCATGGAGTCGTGCCAGTCGGTGTAGTAGCCGGCCGGGATGTAGAAACCCGTCGCCATCGTCATGCCGGCGCATTGCCAGTAGCCGCCGGCGCCGAATGGCATGTAGAAATCGTACTCGACGGTCTCCTTGGTAAACCGGGTGGGTTCGTTGCCCATGAACTGGGCGAAGGTGTCGATCTGATAGCGGGTCTCCATGTTGGCGGGGGTCAGGTTGGACAGGCTGTTGCCGTCTTTCATGCGGACGTGGGGACTGGCGAAATCCATGCCGACCCCTATGCCGGACAGTTGGGCCAGCCCGGCCGGGTTCCAGTACATGGCCGTCCAGTCGTCGGCCAGGCCGACGTAGGCGCCGCCCATGGCCTGGGCTCGGCTGCCCAGTCCTCCCCATTCGTAGCCTCCGGCGTCGGCTGGTTGTGGGGCCACCGACATGAAGACCAGGCCCGCGGACACGAGCCACCCGGCGCACCGGATGTTGAGGTCTCGACTCGATTGCGGTTTCTGGGTCGCCATGCAGCTTTCGCCGGTGCGAAACGAGAAGAGAAGGTTGAAACACGTCATGCTAGGCGGCGGCCATTGGCCTGTCAACACGGTTCTCGGTTTTCGATAGGGGCGAATTCGCTTGGGAAACCCGGCTGCCGGTGGTATAATCACCTGTGGAATACAGTGGTATCTCGTCACAGGAGGCTGTTGATGCGTGTTCTAGTGGCAACATGGATATGTGTGGCCCTTGCGGCGCTGTGCCAGGGCAGGGTGATTACCGTGGATGAGGATGGACCGGCGGACTTCAACAACATCCGGGCGGCCGTGGAGGACGCTAACACCGGCGATACAGTGATCATCCTGCCAGGTGTGTACCGAGGGTCCGATAATTGCGGTATTGAGCTATCCGGCAAGAGCCTGACGATCCGGTCGCAGGGCGGGCCGCAGTCGGTGGAGATCGACTGTGAGGGCAAGGCCTTTGGCATTTACGTCTGTGATAACCGGGCCGGTACGACCCGCATCGAGGGTCTGACAATTCGACGGGCGATGCACGGGGCGGTCAAATGCTACAACAGCAATCCGCCTCACGCGCCCACAGGTATCCCGTTTCGGCCGGGCTTCGCGGATGTGATTGTGGCCAACTGCCGGCTGGTCGACAGCGTCGACGGCGGGTTTCTGCTGGACGGACACGACAACGTGACGATGGTCGGGTGCGAGATAGCGGACAACGGCGCCGGCGGTGTCTATTCCTATATGAGCGCTCCGACGGTACGCAACTGCGTCATCGCGCGGAATGCCGGATATGGGGTCTATGCGACGTATCCAAACATCATCCATTGCACGATTATCCGCAACGCCACCCACGGTGTATCGCTGTGGGAAGGGACTATTTCCAACAGCATCATACGCGACAACGCGATGCAGCAGATATACAACAGCAGCACCCGCGCGATCGTAAGCTACAGCAACATCGGGGGCGGCTGGCCGGGCGAGGGCAATATCGACACCGACCCGCTTTTTGCGGATGGCGACGCCGGAGATTTTCATCTCAGGAGCCAGGCGGGCAGATGGCTGAGCGACGATCCCGAAGCGGATTCGGGACGATCCCGAAGCGAGTTCGGGACGACGGACGACGTGACCAGTCCGTGCATAGACGCGGGTGATCCGCTGGCGCCGATAGGTCCGGAGCCGTTCCCCAACGGGGGGCGTGTGAATATGGGGGCTTTCGGCGGGACGGCTGAGGCGAGCAAGTCGTACTTCGGCGGGCCCGTCTGCGAGACGATTGTGGCCGGCGATGTCGACGGCGATTGCCGGGTGGATTTCCGGGATATGTCGATACTGCTGCTGCGATGGCTGTGGAGCGATCCGCCGAGCGTTCGGATAACGGCGCCGTTGCCCGACGAGGCCATCGGCCGGTATCAGCCCAATGTGCCGATCATCATCGCCGCCGAGGCGGGCAACACGCGGGGAACGGTCGTGCGGGTGGATTTCTTCATCAGCGGCCCGGAAGGTTATGAGGTCGGCAAGGTTGGTGAAGATACCGACGGCAGCGACGGCTGGTCGTGCGGGTGGATATGGTGGGGCGACTGGGGCCACCACCCCGAGGGCAGCTACACAGCAACGGCGGTCGCCACGGACAGCGACGGACAGAGCGCCGTCTCGAAGCCCGTCACATTCTACGTGTACGGGCCCAAGTAGCGGGGTCGCGGCTGGGTCATACGGCCCGGGGAGCCGTCACGGCGCGTCCAGAGGCCTGATGGCCGTGAGCCGGTCTGCGTAGGGCGTGTAGTCGCTGCGGGCGAGCAGATCGGTCTTCGCCTTGTCGAACGCCGTGCCTTCTCGACAAGCCCGTGTGAAATGATGTCCTGCCCCTGGTCTCGTCAAGACGGGAAACGGCGCTCATGTGGGGATCCGTTCATGAGCCTGATCCACACCGCTGCCTACGCTTTGGTCGGATGAGCCTGTATTGGGTTGAGGGCGGGCGATGGGGTTGTATAATGAGGGTTGTGTCAGGATTGTGGCATCAACTGAAACACAGTTTTGGAGGTCGCTGCGATGAGGCGCTTTCTAGTACCAGGTCTGCTTGTTACGTGCTGTGTCGGATTCTGCCTGGGTCGCAGCGGCGCACCTGATGATACCCGCCGCCGCGTCGGGCGTCGAATCATCCAGTTGACCGCGCCGCGCACAAGCGGTTCGGTGAGCTTGGAAGAGGCCCTCGCCAAGCGTCGCAGCGTCCGACAGTTCTCGTCCCAGGCCCTCACGCCCGACCAGATCAGCCAGCTTGCCTGGGCCGGCCAGGGCATCACCGAACGGACCCAGGGGCTCCGCACCGCCCCCTCCGCCGGCTCCACTTACCCTATTACGCTCTATTTCGTCTCGGCCGACGGTGTCTTTCGCTATCGCCCCGAGGAACATGCCCTGGAAGAGGTCGCCAACGGCGACGTCCGCGCCGTCATGGCCGGGACCGCCGGCGGCCCCATGACCTCGGCGCCGCTTAGCATCGTGGTCACCGGTTCGGCCGCCAAAGTCGCCGAGCGTTTCCGGCAGGAGGCCCGCACGTACACCCTTCTCGAGGCCGGCCACGTCACACAGAATATCCTGCTCCAGGCGGTGTGCCTCGATCTTGGGGCGGTCCCCATTGGGGGCGTGGACAAACGGCTGGTCTCCGAATCGTGCCGGCTGGCCAGAGGTCATGATCCGTTGTATGTCGTCGCCGTCGGCTATGCGGCGTCACAGGAAACCCAGAGCGGGCAGACCGCCGAAGGGACGCCCGCGGTAACCGGCAAGCGAGCCCTGCTGATCGTCCCGAGCCAGGCCTACAGTGACGAAGAACTGTTCGGCACCATGCGGATGCTTGAGGCGGCCGGCGTGCAATTGACCCTCGCCGGCTCCCGCGCCGGCGTCATGCGCGGCATGGGCGGGGGTGTCGTGGAATCCCGCGTAACGCTCAACCAGGTCCGCGCCGCCGACTTCGACGCAGTCATATTCATCGGTGGATACGGCGCCACGGAGTACTATGGCAATCCGCTGGCCCTGGGAATCGCCCGAGAGGCCGAACGCGGCAAGAAGGTCCTGGCGGCCACGGGTCTGGCCCCGACCACCCTGGCGTCGGCGGGCGTTCTGCGGGGTGTGCGGGCCACCGGCGTCCTGGAGGAACAGGCCCGGATGCAGCAGATGGGAGCGATCTTCACCGGCGCGGCGGTCGAACGCGACGGCTACATCGTGACCGCCAACGGACCAGCCGCCGTCATGGGCTTCGGGCGAGCCATCATAGACGCCCTCGGCGGGTACTGATTCAGGCTTCAGTGCCTGTCGTAGCGGTAGCGGTTCGTGATAGGCAGCCGGCGGTCCTTGCCGAAGGCCTTGGGCGTGATCTTGATTCCGGGCGGAGACAGGCGCCGCTTGTACTCATTCTGGTCGATCAGACGCACCACGCGATGCACCACGTCCGACGGGAGACCCTCCTCACTGAGCATACGGGGAGACTTGTCCTCTTCCACATAGCCCTTGAGAATCCTGTCGAGCAGGTCATAGTCCGGCAGTGAGTCGGTATCCTTCTGGTCCGGCCGCAACTCCGCGCTGGGCGGCCGTGTGATGACGGCGGCAGGGATGACGGCCCGGCCGGCCCGCTGGTTGATGTACTGGGCCAGGCGATACACCAGCATCTTGGGCAGGTCCTTGATGACGGCGAACCCCCCCGCGGTATCGCCATAGAGCGTGGCGTAGCCGACGGCGGTCTCGCTCTTGTTGCCCGTCGTGAAGACCAGAGCCCCGAATTGGTTGCTCAGCGACATGAGGATACAGCCGCGGATACGCGCCTGGAGGTTCTCGTATGCCAGGCCCTTGTCGTCCCAGCCCGGTATCGCCGACAAGGCCTCATGGAAGGGCCCCAGGATGGACTCGATCGGGATGCTGTGAAAGGCGATGCCGAGGTTTCTCGCCAGCTGCTCGGCGTCGCCACGGGTCTCGGCGCTGTTGAAGCGCGACGGCATGGTGATGCCTGTCACGCACTCCGGGCCCAGGGCCGCCGCCGCAATGGCCGCAACCACCGACGAATCGATCCCGCCGCTGAGACCCAGCATCGTCCTGCTGAATCCGTTCTTGCGGGTGTAGTCCCGGGTCCCCAGGACCAGGGCGCGATACACTTCCTCCACGTCCGATTCCGGCGGGCAGACCGGCGGACCGATCGGCTCGATGCGGGTATGGCCGTCGTCCATGACCGCGACATCGGCGATCAGCATGTCTTCCTCGAAGGCGGCCGCTTCGGCGACAATCCGGCCCGCCGAATTCGCCAGAATACTGCGGCCGTCGAAGACAATCTCGTCTTGCCCGCCCACCAGGTTGCAGTACGCCGCCGCACACCGGAAGCCCGCCGCGCATCGCTTGATGATCTCGCGCCGCTTGGCGATCTTGCCGATGTGAAAGGGCGACGCCGAGATATTCAGCAGCAGATCGAATCGCCCGAGCGGACGCAGGAATTCCGTAAGCTGCCCGACGTTCCACATGTCGAAACAGACGCTCATGGCCACCTTCACGCCCGCCACCTCGAAGGCCACCGGCCGCGTCCCCGGTTCGAAATAGCGACGTTCGTCGAAGACGCCGTAATTCGGCAGCGCATTCTTGGCATAAATGTCGTCGATTTCGCCATCGCGGCAGATTGCCGCCGAGTTGCGGCAACCGCCGCCGAAAGCCTCGGCGAATCCCGCCACGATGGTCAACTTCGGGCACGTCGCCGCGAACTTCTCGACGAGTTCGAGGTTGTGGTCGAGAAAATGCTGTTTCAGCAGGAGGTCTTCCGTAGGATACCCGCACAGGAACTGCTCCGGAAAAACCAGCAGGTCGACCCCGGCGTCCAGGGCCCGGCGGTACGCCTCGACCATCTTGTTGAAATTGCCCTCCAGATCGCCGACGGTGGCGTTCAGTTGTGCAAGTGCGATTCTCATACTTCGTGTTTCCGGCAGTTGAAGGAGGCGGTGGCGATTGGGAGTCACTCGTGATACGTCGGGGGCCGGGGGTTCGAACCGGCCGTCCGGGGTTCATGGTAGTACCGCTGACGCCCTGTTGGCAAGAGATTTTGACCCCATGCAGGCCGAAGACCGTGCCCCGGCGGACCGGCCGCGTCAGCCACCGGTCGAAGAGAGGCGCTTCGTGAAGATGAGCTTGGGGTCGCCCGGGCCGTAGAAATCCGCAATCGTCGCCGCCTGTTCATAGCCCACCGCCGCATAGAAGGCCCGCGCCGGCTCGTAAACGGGTCGGCCGGAGGTCTCGACGACCACCAGAGCCTTGCCCGCGGCCGCAATGCCCCGCTCCGCGAACGCAATCAGCGCCCGGCCGAGCCCCCGCTGGCGGGCTTCGGGGGCAACCGCTATCCAGTACAGATCGCACGTGGCCACCGTGCACGGGGTCGGACCCCAGCATACCCATCCGAGGGTTTGGCCGTCGGATTCGACAACGAACGACTGGTAGTGGCTCTGTGGACCGGCCGTCAAGGCCTCATCGAAGACCTCTCTCGCCACGTCCAATTCGCCCGGACGAAACAGACGGCTGCGAGTCAGGAACGCCATCACCGCCTTCCGATCCGAGGCCCGCGGGCGGCGGATGATCACGGTAGATTGAGCAGTCGAGCCAGGGGCTGCGACAGCGGCGGTCTTGCGGCCTGCCTTGGGCTTGCGAGACACGGCTTGGGCACGGCGAGCCAGGGCGTTATCGATGGCGAGCCTGACGAACTGCCTATACGGGACCCCTGCCGCCGACAGGGCCGCCGCAAAGCCCGCATCGGGAGAAACATCCGGGTTAGCATTAACCTCAAGGATGAACGGGCGATTGGAGCGGTCCACCCGAAAGTCCACGCGACAGTAGTCCACGCAGCCCAGGGCCTTGCACGCCGCGGGCGCCAGGCGGCGGATCTCCTCGGCCAACCTGCGGCTCAACGGCGCGGGGATAATCCGCGGCGTGTTGTTGTATTCGAACGAATCGGATCGCCACTTGGCGTCATAACCCACGATGCGGGGCTGGTTCGGGGCGAAGGCGGAGAAGTCAATCTCCGCCGGCGGCAGGACCTCCGCCCGGCCGTTTCGGCTGATGACCGAGATATTCAGTTCCCGGCCCTCGATGAACTGCTCGACGAGCGCCGCCTGGGCGAACTGTTCATGCACGCGGGCCACGGCGGCGGTAAGCCGCGGGCCTTTGGATCGCACGATGGCGGCGTTGTCGATACCCTCCGAGGCGTCCGCCGAGAGCGGCTTGACGATGTACGGCCCGTCGAAGAGGCTGCTGCGCCGAACCGACTGGCCCGGCTCGACCACCACACCCGCCGGACAAGGCAGACCAGCCGCACGAAGCACCACCTTGCTCACGCCCTTATCCAGGCTCAGCAGCAACCCGGGCGTCTCATTGCCGGTGCACGCCTTCCCGAACGCCGCCGCCAGCGACGGCACATGGCACGCCAGTTCCGGCTGATGCTCGAAGCCCTCCACGAGATTGAAGACAACGTCGTGGTCGCTGCCCGCCAACACCTCGGCCACATCCTCGAAACGGCGCACCGAACACGTGTCATAGGGTCGGCGCAGGGCCCGACATGCTTCGGCTACCGCGCGGACCTCATCGAGTACACCCGCCTGGCTCTCCAGAAAAGCTCCCCCCGCAAGCCCATCGCTATGTGTCATGCTGAGCGAAGCGAAGCATCTCGGCCCAGGAGCGTGGGACTTCTCCAATCCTGTGCATGGACCCTTCACCACGTCAAGCATCACGGGCGGCTGATTGTAGAGGATCAGGACGCTGACTGTGCGGCGCGACATGAGGCGGACTCCCGACGATCCAGGGCGCTGGCGACGATACGTTGTATCAACTCGTTATAGGGCATCTGCTCGGCCGTGGCGATCATGGGCAGGTCCGAGTGCGTCGGGTGAAGCCCCGGCAGGGGGTTCAACTCGATAAACGACGGCCTGCCCCGGGCATCCAGCCGGATATCCACCCGCCCCGTATCCCGGCATTGCAGCGCTCGATACGCGGCCAGGGCCAGCGTCTCAACCTCCTCGCGCAGAGGGCCCCGCGGCATGGCGAAGTAGTGAACGTATGTCTCGCATTGTTCCTTGACCTCGAACGAGTAATCGTCGCTCGGGGCGCCGGGGGCAATCGTAAACTCCAGGGTCCCAAGCACCCGGGCCTTCGCGCCCGTACCCAGGACCGCCGTAGTGAACTCCCGCCCCGGCAGATACTCCTCCACAAGGACCGGCTGGTTGAATTGCTTGAGCAGACGCAGACACGTCGGCGCCAACTGGTCGATGCTCTGGATGCGGGAGCGGCTGTCCACCCCCTTGCCCGTGCCTTCGGCGATGGGTTTGGCGAACAGCGGGTACTCAAGAGCCACGCCGTCGATGGCCGTCGCCTCCCGGACGACAACAAAGCGGGGCGTCCGCACGCCTTCGGAGGCGACGATGCACTTGGCCATAGCCTTGTCGAGCGTCAGTGCGCAGACCAGCGGGTCCGAGAACGTGTAGTTGACCCCGTACATCTCCAGCAACGCCGGCACCTGGGCCTCACGGCTTCGACCATACAGGCCTTCGGCAATACTGAAAACCAGGTCGGGCCGGTACCCGTCCGCCAGGCACCGCGCCAGAGCCAGGCCGTTGCCGATCCGTTCGGTGCGGCATCCCAGACTCTTGAGCGCCCCTTCGATCGCGTCGATGGTCGAGACCGAGTCGAACTCGGCAACGTCCTCGTAGCTGTAGCCCTGCGCCAGATAATCGTCGCGAAGGTCGTAAACAAGACCCACGCCCAGGCCCCCGGGAATCGCCGGCGCGCCGCCGGAAAACTCTGTTGCCTGCAATGTCATGAATCCTTCTTTTTGAACTGTGCCGAAAACGTTTCGGCAATACCATTGAAGAACGCCGGAGCCCCCCGGCGTAGGTTTCGGAGGCTGTACCCACCTTCCTGTACAACGAGCGTCGGCAAGGCGAGCCGTCCAATCCGGCGGCCCAGCTGCCGCAGTGATGCCGTGGTCAGCACAAACGAGCCCGTCGGATCGCCCTTCATTATGTCAAAACCAATGCACACCACCAGGAACGTCGGCTTGAATCGTTCAATGCGACCCAAGGCCGTATCGAGCGCCTGCAGGTAGACGGTCTCATCCGCGCCTTCCGGCAGAGGATAGTTGTGGTTGAAGCCCCTGCCCGGGCCCTCGCCCAGCTCATCGGCGAATCCGCTAAAATAGGGATAGGAATGGTTGGGGTGGCCGTGAAGACTCTGTGTGAGGACATCGCGGCGCTGATAAAAGATATCCTGCGCCCCGTTGCCATGGTGGTAGTCGATATCGAGCAGCGCCACAGTGCCCTGACGGCTCAGGGCGGCGGTGGCAACGGCGGCGTTGTTGAAATAACAGAACCCGCCGAAGCTCCTGCGCTCGGCGTGGTGTCCGGGCGGTCGGCACAACGCATACACAAGACGCCTGCCGGTCAGCAACTCCTCCGCCGCGGTCATGGCAATGTCGACCGCCTGCCGCGCAGCGCGATACGCGTTGCGGTCCAGGGGCGTGAAGGTGTCGATGCAGTAGTACCCGGCGCGAATGGCCAGGTCCCTGGGCCGGCGCTCCGGCCGCCGGATCGGAAACACGTAGGGGTAGACCGGTTTGGCGTCCGCCAGCCCTTCACAGACGACTTTGAGGTATTCGATGAAGTCCCCGTCATGAACCGCACAAATATAAGACCGTCCAAAGTGCCGGCAGGGCAGCTTGTTGAACAGCCCCGTGCTCATGGCCGCTTCCTCAAGCGCACCGACGCGGGCGGGACGTTCCACGTATCCACGCTCACGGACATGGTGGATTCGGTGCAACTCGCCGCTGACCAGCGCGAATATCCTCTGGAGCCGCGCGGCGTGGGGTTGTGGCGGTTCGACCGGCTTGACATAGCGGAACTCGCGCAATCGGACGGGATCGTCGACGATACTCTCGACGACGCGCTCGATGTACCCCGGCGGGACGATCCGGCCGTACTTGCGCTGCAGGATGACCCGAACGGATGAACGACACTGCGAGCGTCGCAGCGGCGTATGGCGACCCAGGTCGTCGTAGAGCAGATAGGGCGCCGGGCCCGCGCCGATAGGTGTCTCGAATTCCGTATTAACGATGGGACGGACGCCGTAGTTCTCATAGAAACGAAGACGCCGGCGATTCTCGGCAAGCACCTTCGCATCCTTCACAACGCTGGGATCATCCGGCAAGGCCTCCATATAGAGCCCCGCCGAGCCGTGGCTGAACAGCAGTTCGCGCACCGCCTCGAACAGAGCGCTGCCTACGCCGCCGCCGCGGATATGAGGCGCCGTCGCGACAAAGTCCAACAGGCTGCTGTTGACCTCGGGCAGGTGCAGCACCAGCGCAAAGCCCGTAACCTTGCCGAGCGCGGACTCACTGACAAGCAGGATCGTGATGTATCCGTACCGAAAAGGATGATCCAGCATGTCGGGAATCTTGTCGGCATAATCCGCCACCGCGGAGAAGTTCCGACGGAATATCTGCTGCGTCTGCTCGATTCGCATTCGGTCAATCGGCAGGACTGAGCTGTAGACCCGTTGAATTCGGATCATTCGATGCCTTCGGTCTGGTTGTCGGCCGGACAGCATGCAAGCCGCCGCGTCATCCGCACGGACTTCTCCGGCTGAATGTGGCTACCCTGGCCGGCGGCCAGTTCCCAGACCCCCGATGCCGATTCGACCGAGGGCGTGTCGATGGGCGCCCCCGCCGGATCGTACGGCTCCGGATACGAGATCAGCATCCCCTCGAAGTTGCGCAGCACCGTATGCGTCGGACTCTGCGAGACCATGTAGGTCGGCAACACGGGAATCTTGCCGCCCCCGTGCGGGGCGTCCACAACAAACGTCGGAATCGCCAAGCCGCTGAGCCGGCCTCGCAGATACTCCATGATCTCGATGCCGCGCCGGATCGGCGTGCGGAAATGCTCCACGCCGCGCACCAGGTCACACTGATACATATAGTACGGCCGCACGCGCACCCGAACCAGACGCCGGCACAGTTCCTCAATGATCTGCGGCCGGTCGTTCACGTTGCGCAGCAGCACCGACTGGTTGCCCAGCGGGCAGCCCGCATCCGCCAGACGACGGCAGGCCTCTTCGGCGCGCGCCGTCATCTCGCGCGGATGGTTGAAATGCGTATTGATCCAGATGGGATGGTAGCGCCGCAGCATCGAGCACAAGTCGTCGGTAATCCGCTGAGGCAACACAACCGGCACGCGGGTGCCGATGCGAATCACCTGCACGGACGGAACCTGCCGCAGACGCGCCAGTACCGTCTCGAGCTGCTCGGTGTTCATCGTCAGCGGGTCGCCGCCGGAGATAATCACATCATGCACCTGCGGATGCTTCATCAGATAATCGGCGATCTGTTCCAGCCGGCGCCGGCTGATGCTCGTCTCCCGCGTGCCCGCCACGCGCTTGCGGGTGCAGTGACGGCAATACGTCGAGCACATCGTGGTCGCAATGACCAGGACGCGGTCGTTGTACCGGTGGACCATGCCCGGCACGGGCATATCGCGGCATTCCTCCAGTGGATCCGGGCTCAGGAACGGCGGGTCCATCAGCTCCTGCACCTGCGGCACGCACATCTGGAAGATGGGGTCCGACGGTCCGGGCGTCTGGATCAGCGAGGCGTAATAAGGCGTGATCGCCATCGGGTACTTGCCGATCAGAGGCGCAAGATCCGGAGACGTTCGCAAGGCAGGGAAGCGGTCGAAGAGTTGGCTGGGCTTTCGGATACGGTTAGCCATCTGCCATCGCCAATCTTCGGGGTTCGCGGGCGCGCGGACAGTGGCCGGTTTCAAAGGGATGCTGCATTGCAACGGCGGAGGTTCGTCGTCGTTCATAGTCGCCGTCGCCGATGGCTTGGAGGAGACTTCACCTCCTGCATCATACGCTGCTGCCATTAGGTTGTCCTCTCAAGATGGAGCATTATTGGGTTAGTGTTTACGGGCGGCCCATGAAGGCCATCATCCCATCGACAAAAGCCTTACGCATGGGCTCGATATTTCGTTCAAGCGAATCAGGTTCCATCGCGATCATTGCGAACGACAGAAAGCCGGAGACAAATCCCGCCACCGCGCAGGCCAGACGCCGGACTTTGACCGGATCGACCGCCGGAGCGAACGGCCGCACCAGGGCCTCCAGCCCCGCCAGATAGCGGTGGTACGGTTCGCCGATCTCACCGACCTCCCGGTCCAGTTTCAGCAGCACGCGCCCCTGAAACAGTAATACATATCCTTCACGGTTATTGAGGAAGAAGTCCATGTGCCCGCGAACAAGCCCGTGCAACACCTCTTCCAGACTCTTGGGCGCGCCCACGGCCTTCTTTATGGCGGCCAGCAGCCCATCCACCGCCTGCTCGATCAACGCCAGCAACAGCGTCTCTTTGTCCGAGAAATAGCGGTAGAACGTGCCCTTGCCCAGGTCCGCGCGCTCCGTAATCATCTCGATGGTGGAGGCGTCGACGCCGTATTCGGTAAAAGTCGACAGGCCCGCATCCATCAAAGAGCGCCTGGTGCGAACAACACGTTTTTGGCTTCTGGTGGCCATATACAAGCATGAAAGGACCATTTCGTCATTTCCGACCAAGTGGTCATTTCTGACTATATAGCCATTATCGACCAATCAGTCAAGCCAGTACAACGGATTTCCACAGATTTTTCTTCGCCCGCCAACTACCCGGAGTAGTGCTCCCCGGCATAACCCCCAACCCGTTGGGTTCCCGCCGCCCACTACTGAAAAGGGCTCTTGACGAAGAAGACCGGGTCCATGACCCGGTATAGGTACCGCAGCAGCGGAAACGCCGGCAGCAGAAGAATGGGAGAGACCAGAGGAAGGACCACCGCCAGGAGAAAGTGCGGCCAATGAGGGCTTCTGGCGCGTCGGGCTTGTGCGGGCGGGATCGAACAGGCCGGGAGAAACACCATCAGGCCGTACACAAAGAACCAGAAGCCCCCCAGTGCGTTCGTCGGCTGTATGCTCATCTCCGCAAGCGAACCGGTCAGCCCGAACAGCAGAAACACCGCTTTCGCGTCGAAGTCGTACCGCCCGAGAAGAAAGGCCCAGGTGATGAACATGGGTATGAACATGATCACGCTGTGGAATAGAACGGTATGGAGATAATTCGCAGAAGCGGTGATGAAGGCCTTTCCCACCTCTGACCCGAACAGCGGCGCCAGATTCGTCATCGTTACGGTAACCGCCTCCTCCAGCAGCGCCAGGCCCGTCGCGAACAGGACGAACTTCACCCGCCAGTTCAGTGGGATTCCGCGCACGGCCTCGGCAATCCCGATTTGGTACCGGCGCATCACGAGCCCGCCTACGACAACCCACAGGAGGATCAGGCCCAGCGCCATCTTGATGATGGCCTTCTGATGAACATCCGTCTCGTCGGAGCCCAATATCGCCAGAGAGATCAAGGCGACCACACAAGCCGAATAGACGCCAACGGCCTTGATAAGCCACCCGGCCGTCAACTTGTTCAGAATGCGAGACAGCAGAATCATGGTTCTTGCCCTTCTCAGGTCCGACGCCTGGGGGAGGAATCCGCCGGCGGCCCCGGTGTCAACGACCTACGGTATCCCGCCGGTCCAAATCCCACAAGGATCGACCTCGTCGGGCCGCAGCCTGAGTGCTTGACGGGCCGGTTCGGCGGGTGCTACAGTGGGCATCGGCACACGCGGCGGTTCTGCTTGAGGCCGGCGCCGCGGCAATCGTACAGGAAGGAGAAGACCATGAGAACAGATGCGAGAACATCGCTGCCCATGACCCGGCGCCGGATGCTTCAGACACTTGCCGCGGCGGGAACCGCTGTGGCGTTGCCCAGCATCGTCCCGTCTTCGGTGTTCGGGGCGGCCGCTCCGTCGAATCGCATCGCCGTGGGCATGGTCGCCATGGGCCGTCAGGCTCTCCATGCGAATCTCAAGCCCTTTCTCTACAGCGACCAGGCCCGCGTCGTGGCCGTCTGTGATGTCGACAGATGGCGGCTGGACCGCGCCAAGCAGGAAGTCGACAAGCACTACGCCAACAGCGACTGTGCCGCCACAACGGACTGGCGGGAGATTGTCGCACGCGATGACATCGACGCCATCATGAACTCCACCCCGGACCACTGGCACGTGCCGATCTCCCTGGCGGCCGTGCGCCGGGGCAAGCACGTCAGTTGTGAAAAGCCCCTCACGCTCTCGGTGGCCGAAGGCCGGGTGCTCGCCGATGCCGTCGCCCGAGCCGCCGTCACATTCCGAACCGACAGCGAGTGCCGCTCCGACGCCTACATGCACAAGCTCTCCGAACTGGTCCGAAACGGCCACATCGGCAACATCCGCCGCATCGAGGTGGGCGTTCCGACCGGCGACGTCGCCGGCGGCAAGGCGGACCCTATGCCGGTGCCGCCGGAGTTGGACTACGACATGTGGACCGGCCCAGCCCCGGAACACCCCTATAC
>DDXG01000067.1 GCA_002347125.1 Phycisphaerales bacterium UBA2266 | reverse complement strand
GTTCACAACGCCGCCATGGCCGCCGACGGAGTCCGTTGCCATCTGGCCGCTCGATTCATCAAGCTTCCAGTGCGCAATAAGGGACGGCCCCCCGCCGGTCGCCGCCAAGAGGCGGGCCGACATTCCCGCACATATCAACACGAGTATCGCTGCGACCGCAACGCCGTCCGACAATGGCTTCGTGTTGTATAGGCTGCGCCGCATAACCGTCAATTCGCGCCCTGGGGTGTTTGGAGGTCTTTCACATCCGCCAGCCAGTTCTCAAGCACAATGGCGAAATCGTAGAAATCCACCGATCCGTCGTAATTGGCGTCGCCGGCGACCGACCACTCGCTCATACTGGCGTAGGCGGTGCCGCCGAAAGCCCCCATATTCAGCCGCCCCCCGTTGGGGGTCTTCTCGCCGTCGGGGCGGACACTGGGATCGCCGCCATCCACACAGGGGCTGGTCTGTGAATCAAGCACCCATCGGCCGTCGGACATCCGAAACCGGCCCCGCCCGCTGCGTAAGTGGTAGTCGCCCGCGCCGGCGCCGGCAAAGAGCGGGTCGGCGGTGATGTTGCCGCCCGTCGGCGTGAACCGCTGCGTTCGACTGTAGGTCACATCGCACCCATAGAAGTCCTGCTCCACATTGTCGTAGAAGATGCAGCTTCGGATATCCGGCTCGCCTCCGACATAGGTTCCAATGCCGTAGGTGTTGTTCACAATCGTAAGATTCTGTATTCGCGGTGAACTGCCCGCGATGAAGACACCCGTCAGACTGTTTCCGATAATAAGGTTCCGGACAATCGAATCCGGGCCCTCGCCGTTGTAGAAGGAGACGGCAAAGCCCTCCGGATTCTGAATGACTGCCATATCTCCATCGATGGGCAGACCCTGGACGGTAACGGCCTTGCCGTTGAAGCGGATTTCCTCGGTGTAGACGCCCGGCAGAATCAGGACGGTGTCGCCCCTGGCGGCCAGTCCCATCGCCCGGGAGATCGTGCTGAAGGGCGAGTCGATTCGCCAGCCTGCGTTCGTATCGCTGCCGAACTGCCGGCTCACATACCAGTTGAACGGGCCGGGGAACTCGTAGCACCCCATATCGACGGCGGCCCGGACAATGCGGGCCCGGCCGTCCAGATCCGTCGCGCCCGGGTCAACCAGCGCATTATCGCCGGCGTCGATACAGGGCGAGTTGAGCTTCAAATGGTAATCGCGGCCCTGAGGATTGGCGAATACGGG
Source organism: Phycisphaerales bacterium UBA2266 (assembly GCA_002347125.1). GTDB lineage: Bacteria > Planctomycetota > Phycisphaerae > Sedimentisphaerales > Anaerobacaceae > UBA2266. The sequence continues at coordinate 12,504 of DDXG01000067.1, read as the reverse complement.
ATCGAGGCCGATGTTACCGTCAAAACCGAACTGCCCCGTGTGATTCTGAATGCAGCAGTGAACGGCCGTGACGCGGTCATCGACGTCGATCTGCGAGAAGAGCCCGGTGCCGTTATCGTCGGAATTCCCCCAGACGATGGAGTTGTTCAGCCTCACATGGCCCTCATGCGCATATAGCCCGCCGACATGCCTGGCCGTATTGTCCGCGACAGTCACATTCGTCAGGACCAGATCACACTTGTCGTCGTGGATGGCGCCCCCGCGGTCTTCGGCGATGTTGCCGGCAATCAGCGAGTTCCTCACGGCCGGCGCCGAGAGACCTTCGTCGAAGGCCAGGGCCCCGCCGTCCTCAACCGCCGTATTGGTCAGGAAGTAGCATCTGTCCGCGACCCACCGCGTATCTTTCTTGGAGAAGACGGCCCCGCCCTTCTGCGCGGTATTGGCCGTAAGGCTGCACCCGGCCAGCACGACCCCGCCGCCATCCGTGTAGACGGCGCCGCCCTGGTTAGAGGCTTGATTTCGTACGAAGACACTGCTCTGCAAGGTCACTTCCGCCCGCTCGACGACGACGGCGCCGCCCCGAGAGGCAATGTTGCGGCTGAGGGTCGAACCGCCCAGATCGAGCACACCCTCACGGCTGAAGACCGCGCCCCCGGCGTCCGATTGATTGAGCGTGAACATGGCGTCCGCAATCGTCAGACCCGAGCGGATGCTCGCCACGGCGCCCCCCCGAGACTCACCGCCGACAGTGGTATTCCAGACGAACTCGCCGCCCACAATCGACACGGCCTCGCATTCCTCGACGTGCGCCGCCCCGCCGGAATGTGCACCATTCGCGGCGAACTCACTATCCGTGACAGCAACCACACAGTACATTGCGCAGAGCGCCCCGCCGTAGTTCGCGGCGACATTCTCTGCGAACCGACAAGCCGTGACCACTGCGGATTCGGTGCAATGGGACACTGAGATCGCCCCACCCGACCCGGCCTCATTGCGCGTGAACGCGCTCTCAACAACCGTTACCTCGGCCCGGTGGCCCCCCACAGCGCCGCCTTCTATCCCCCCCGCATTGTCGGAAAACACGCAATGCCGCATAGTCAGGCTGCATTCTTCGGCATACACAGCCCCCCCTGCCTGCCCGGCGGTATTTCGCTCAAAGAGGGATTCGGTGATCTCAAGGACCGCGCCGGGTGAGCCGTAAACCGCGCCTCCGATGAATAAGGTGCTGTTCTCGATGAAGACGGCGTCCGCAACCGTGATCCGCCCGGCATCATTGTAGACGGCGCCGCCGTAGTAATCGGAATCATAGCCCAGGGTCCGGTTCACGTAGAACCGGCAATCATCGAAGGTCAGGACAGCCCCCGCATTGAAGACCGCCCCACCGGCGGCGGTTGTATTGGCGCCGAACGCGATGTTCTGAATGAACACGCAATCACGGAACGCAGCGCCGCCCGCCGCGTAGACACCGGCGCCGCGGGCGGACATGACCGTTCGGTAGACGGTGTTGTTGACGAACGTGCAGTGTTCAATAACGGCAGCGCCATCCTCAATGAAGAGCCCGGCCCCGCACCCCCTGCGATCGCCGATAGCGACCCCCAGGTGGTCGGCGTGGCCGGAGGCAATGACAACCCCCTCAAGAACCGCCGAAGCATCCACATGCGAAGCCGTCACAACGCTGTAGCTGTTGTCCGCCCGCTCGGGCCGGCGCACGAATGCGTGAAGGCTCTCGAAATCAAACGCCGCAGGCGCCACATCGTTGCCGAGCAGGTCGCCGCTGAGAATGGTGCGGAAGGTGTTGAAATCCCGGGCGTCGGGATCAGGTTCACCGTAACCAGCGTAACCGCCCCTTATAGCCACGCCGCTCAACAGTTGAAACGCTGCATTCCGATCTCCGGAAGTGACCCCGACGCCCCGGTCAGGCTTATAGACACCTTGAGCGACACGAATCTCGTCGCCGGCTTTCGCCGCGGCCAAAGCGTCCTGCAGGTGGTTGTAGGCGTTAGCCCAGGATGAACCGTTATTGGCACCAACGGCGTCGGCGTCGACCAGGAGTATATTTGCCGACGCCGCCGGTGCGCACGCTAATGAGAGCAGAATCACCACCCAACAGATTGTGGAGCCCTTCTCAGGATCCATACGACTATATTATACCACCATAACTGACCAGACGGACCGCACGGGATGGAGTCCCGCACGTCGTTCTATCGGCCAGATCCGGGGCTCGATTCACGTTCGGAGGGCTCCCAACGGGTTCCGCCCACCCGCATATTCACTTTTCAAGGGGGCATCACGGCACAACTGGCCAGCTTCCGAGGCTCCACCGGGCCCCGTCCGAATCAGACGAACTGTATGGTATGATGCTCCCTTACAGTGTCGCGCCGGAGCACTTGTCCAGCCACAGTATCCCCAGGCGAGTCTGTTGGGGTCGTTCAGAGATGCTTTGTCTGGGCGTTTCGAACTGCCCGACGGTTTCGTCCACCTCCTGCATATAAGAAAAGGACAAAACCCCCGGACGGCCGGACGCATCGCGAGGCGTCAGGGAAATAGAAGTAACGAGATCCTTCTCCATATCGATGGAGTAGGTCAATGTCACGCCGTGGCAGGACACCCTGACCTGCACACGGCCTGTATCGGAGGAGTTTTCTGTTTCGAACCGGCATCGCGCCATGGCCGCGTCGCGGCGGACCGAATCAATGCTGTGTATCCCCATCCACGGGCGCGACAGCCCGTCAAAGAAACTCAACCCGGGGTAGACGCCGATGAGTTCATCGCGCCCGTCGAATACACGCGCACGAGAAGCGTCGTCGATGATGCTGTACTTGTTGCCGACACGCAGCCGCAACCAGGGATACTGTTCGGCGGTCAGACCGCATACCAGAGGCAACCGCCCCGTGCCGTTGACCGCATCCTCGCCGATGTGGCCGGACACCCGGAAGTACGTCCAGCCCCTGCGGTGCATTGTGTCGCGGTTATCGACCAGCGCCGCTCCCGACGGCCACTGGTACATCGAATACTCTTCGTCGAGGACGTTATAGTGCCGTATAATCTGTGCCCCCCTGCCGTCGCCGTTCTGGCCTCTGGCGGCGATAACAAGCAAACCCTGACCCGACGCCGACACATACTCCATGCGCCGGCTCATCGGCCCCTCGACCGCGGTTAGAAAGTCCGTCAAGGCCGGAGCGTCCGTGGGCAACCGCATGACCGATAGGTCGCCGTTGTAGGGGTGGTGGTTGTTCATACTTATGGTGTTGCGGCGGCGGTCAAAAGCGTAGTTGGCGCGGTCATCCTGCCAGGAGCGCGCACAGGGCTGCCCGTTGTCGTCCCACTCGAATTGTCGCATCATGACGGGCCCATCGGGCGACAGAGGATAGAAGAACCACGATTCACCCCCTCGCTCGGCCTCGGCAACCATGGATCGGCTCGCGGCGACCAACGACGGATCCGATCCGGACGCAGAGGTATCCGCCCCACCAGGCATCAGAACGACACCTGCCGCCACAGCGCCGGCGGCCGCGATCGATACGACAGCCGCCTTCGAGCCGGCCAAGGCAATCAGGCCCGCCGTTGCCCCTGCGCTCGTCGTTGCCGCAGTGATGGAGATCGTAGCGGCTGCCGCCTCGCCAGGGGCGGTTATCTTGCCAAAAACGATCAGCGCCGTAACGAGAAAGCCCTTGTGGAATCCCCGTCGCGACAAGGCCCGCTCCAGCGACTTCTTCGCCCGACAGAACGCCACCCGTGCCGACAGCTCGCTGCAGCCCATCAACTGGGCGATGTCGCCGTAGTCCATGTCCTCATAGCAGCGCATCGTTAAAACCTTGCGCTGGCTGGGTTTAAGCTCCGACATGGCGCCGAGCACCAGTTGCCTTAATTCATCGGCAACAATCCCGGTCAGGCCCATTTCCGACTGTTCGTAATCTCCCGGATTGACGCTGTAGCCGGCTTCTACGGCCTCCCGATGCTGTTTGAGCTTGCTGTGATGACGACGAATCTTGTTGAAGGCAATCGCCCGCAGCCACGGCCAGAAGCGATCCGCCTGTTGGAGTTTTCCAAGTACTTTGAACATCTCGAGCAACGTCTCCTGAGTTATGTCTTGAGCCAAATGCTCACGCAGCACGATTCGGTACACATACGCATAGAGCCTGCCCCGGATCCCCTCCGCCAGAGCCTCCATCGCCTGCCGGTTACCACCACGAGCCTGTTCGACCAGGGCGGTGTAGTCCATCGGTGCGTTCGTCATGCTGTACCTACGTGCAGCTACCTGTTAAGTGGCATGTTTGAGCCGAATTGTTACAGGCCATTTTACTAAACCGTAGGCAGATAGTCAGCTTCAAATGCCCCAGGAGCGACATATCTCTCACCCGGCCGGCACCACCGGCACCCGACATATCGGACTTTTCGGCCGACGGGCTCGGTTCGAGACAAGCGGCGGGCGACTCCTGGTTGCATCCGGCCCCACCAAGGGTTATGATGCGTCCCGTCGCCACGCCCTGGCGGTCGCTCCGGGCCCGTCGGCGGCGTTTCGACGATGAACACGGACCAATTGCAGACAATCCTTCGCTTATCTCGGTCGCGGGCCGCCTGGGCCACGGACCTGCGCCGGCGGCTGCATCGCCGCCCCGAACCCGCCTTCCGGGAGTACTCTACCGCCAAGTGCATCGCGGAAGCCCTCAGCGCACAGGGACTGACGGTTCGCACAGGCGTTGCGGAGACCGGCCTGCTGGTCGATATCAATTCCCAGCAATCCGGTGGGTATGTCGTCCTACGGGCGGATATGGATGCCCTGGCCATCACCGAGGCAACCGGGGCAGAGTATACCTCCGAGAATTTGGGGTATTCGCACAGTTGCGGCCACGATGGCCATTGTGCCGCACTGGCGGCCGCGGGGGCCGTGCTCATGGAGCTTCGCGACGCCTGGAGGGGGCGAATTCGGCTGCTGTTTCAGCCGGCGGAGGAGACCGCCGAGGGGGCCCGGTCCATGATCGCCGCCGGGGCGCTTGATCCGCGGCCCGACGCCATCCTGAGCTTGCACGGATGGCCGGGTCTGAAGACCGGGGCTGTGGCCTGCCGCAACAGCACGATGCTCGCCTCCTGCGACGTGGTGGAGATCCACATCAAGGGCAGGGGCGGCCATGGAGCCAGGCCTCATCTGGCGAACAATCCTCTGGTCGGAGCAGCCAGGGTTGTGGACCGCCTGAGCGGCCTTGACGGGGCCGAGCGCGTCGTCAGCATGTGCATGGCCAGGGTCGGCGAGCAGGCCAACGTCATCGCCGACAGCGGGCAACTGGCTGGAACTGTTCGCGCCCTGACGCCGGCCGTGCGAGATCGCACGCTCCGCGAGATCCGAACGACTGTTGCTCAGGCCTGCGGCGAGCTGGGAATGACGGCTGATGTCGCTTTTCATGGGCACAGCCCCGCCGTCGTAACCGACCGGCGACTCCATGCGGTCTTTCGCCGGGCTGGGCTCGGCTTACTGGGCGAGGACAACGTGCTGGAGCTGGACGCTCCGAGCATGGGTTCGGAGGACTTCGGCTGGTACCTTGAACACGTACCGGGGCTGCTCTTTCGGGTCGGGATGGGGCTGGACGGCGCGGGCCTTCACGAAGCGGGGTTTGATTTCAACGACCAGGCGCTGCCGCCGGCGGCCGCCATGCTGTGCGCAATGGCTATTCAGATCTGCAATGAGGGGCTCGGCGAATGAAGCCTTTTGTCAATCAGGACTTCCCCACCGTCGGCGTCGAACAGGAGTACCATCTGATCGACCCTCAGAGCGGCGATACACGGCCGTGCGTCGATGCGGTGCTTGGGGCGGTGGATGACGACCTGCGGCAGCGCGTCAGCTACGAGCTCTACACGACGGTGCTGGAATCTCAGAGCCAGGTGTGCCGGACCATCGACGAACTGGCGGCCGATGTCGCCGATACCCGGCGCCGGCTGGCCCGCGCCTGTGAGAAGGTCGGGTCGCGTCTGGCCGCGGCGGGCAGCCACCCCTTCGCCGACTGGCGGAACATGCCCATCGTCAATAGCGCCCATTACAAGTGGGTCTGCGAGCAGTGCCAGTATATCGCTAGGCGGCTGTTGTCGTTCGGGTTGCACGTCCATGTGGGGATGCGCAGCGTCGAGCACGCGATGTACGTGATGAATGAGATGCGGCGGTGGTTGTATCCGCTGGCGGCGCTGGCGGCGAATTCGCCCTATTACGAGGGGGCTCTGACGGGGCTTCAATCGACGCGATTGCACCTGTTCGGGGCCATGCCCCGTTCGCACATGCCGCCCTATTTCGAGACATTTGACGCCTTGGAGCGGTTCTACGAGAAGCTCGCGGCGGCCGGGGATGTGACGGCGCCGGGCGATCTGTGGTGGATGATTCGCCCCCAGCCGCCGTTGGGAACGGTGGAGATCCGGGCATTGGATCTGCCAACCGACAGCCGGCGGCTCTGCGCACTGGCGGCGGTCTGCCAGGCGGCCATGGACGTCTACCAGGATCGCTTCGAAGCCGGGGCTGAACCGTCTGCGCTTAATGACGCATATCTTGAGCAGAATCGGTTCCAGGCCATGCGATTCGCCCTCGACGGCAAGCTCATCGAGCCTGAGTCCGGCGAGGTCGTTTCGACGCGCCGATACATCGAACGTCTGTTTGAGATGATCGAGACCAAGTGCGAGCAGCTCGGTTCAACTGAGTACCTGGCGACCGCCCGGCGGATTATGAAGGAAGGCCCCGAATCGCAGTGGCAGGTCCGCCGATGCGAAGAGCTTGGGGGCTACCTGCGGGCGCTCGAACTGGACATCGCGGCACGGACCGTGGCGTAGGTATTATGACGTGAACCACTGACATGCTTCGCCGCCCAAGCCCCTTGACTATCCCACCCAAACCGGGTATAATACACCCCCGACATGGCGAGAGAGCCCCAAATCCCGAATCCAGCATCGAGTATCCAGTATCAAGTATCCAGCAACCCCCACCCGACCCGAAGAATGAAAAACAAACCCAAACTCAGGCAACTTGGGCAACATACGCAAGCGTAAGCCAGTGACCCACACCCGACACCAGAGTCGAAAATGAAAAACAAAGCCAAACTTAGACAATCTAGGCAAGATAGGCAATCAGGCCCCTGGCTTGCGTCCTTCAACGTTCACCATCGCTGTTGAGCAAGGAAGTAACGATGTCACCCCTGCGAAGGCATGGGGTCCAGACCGAGCCTGGAGGTCGTCGGTGGCCATCAGGCGCACTGGATGCCTGCCTGCGCAGGCATGACAGAGTCGTTGCCGATGTGCGCGTGAGGTTTGGGCTTCTGGGTCGTGGCTTTACGCTTTGGGCTTTGCACTTTCGGTTCATCCAGTAGCGTGGCCATGATGGCCCTGCAGCAATGAGACTGTGCGCCGGGTCATATCACCGGGCACATTCACTCACCCGACCGCCGGCAGACCAACAGCACGGCAAGAATGGCCGCAGCCCCGACACCCGCGCCGACGCCTGATGACAGGCCACGGCCCGCCGGAATATAGCAGCAGACCACGGCCGCGGCGGCCACGGTCAGGCTGTAGGGCAACTGGGTCCGCACATGGTCCATCAAGGGGCAGTTGCAGGCCACGGAACTCAGGATCGTCGTGTCCGAGATGGGCGAGCAATGGTCCCCGAAGATGGCCCCATCGAGGACGGCCCCAAGACTGATCATGGTGACCATTCCGTACACGCCGCCATCGAGGGCGAAGGCTACGGGGATGGTGGTGGGTATCAGAATCGCCATTGTCCCCCAACTGGTCCCTGTCGCAAAGGACGTCACAGACGCCGCCAGGAACAGAATGGCCGGAAACCACGCCCCGCTGACCCGCTCGGACAGCACCGCGGCCAGGAACTCGCCGGTCCGCAGGGCGTCGCAACAGGTTTTCAGCGACCAAGCCAGGGTCAATATGATCGATGGGAGAATCGCCCGCTTGAGGCCCCGCCACAGGCACGTCCGGACGACACAGCGGCCCATGCGGCCGGAGACGGTCCCACAGACCAGCGCCAGCCCAAGTCCGAACAGCGCCGCCATCGCCAGAATCATCGTACTGTGCTCGGCGGCACTGATGACATCCCGCCAGTAGCCCAGCGACAGGCCCGAAGCCCCCTCCCGCAGCAACCGCGGCCCGCCACCGTCGACCCACAGACCGGTCATGTGGAAACCGATCAGGCCCGCCAGGGGAATCAGGGCGTTGCGGGCAAGGCCGTCGCCCGGTATCCGACTCGGATCGCCGCCGGGACCAGGAGCACCGCCCTCGGCCGCGACTGGGCGGGTCCTCCGCATCGGTCCGAAATCCGTCCGCAAAATCGCCGCCGCCATGACGAAAAACAGCATCAGAAGACAATAGAATCGAAAACGCAGCGCATCGAAGAACATGCCATAGCCGGTCTTGTCGATGCCCAGTTGCACGGCCATATCGCCAAACAATCCCACCTCGTAGGCGATCCACGTGCTGACCACCGCCAGACCCGACACCGGCGCACTGGTCGCATCCACCAGAAAGGCCAGCTTCTCGCGGCTGATTCTGAACCGGTCCGTGACCGGCTGCATCATCGAACCGACCACGATGGCGTTGGCGTAGTCGTCGATGAAGCACAGGATGCCCATGAGCACCGTCGCCAGTTCCGCCGAGCGCCGGCCGTGCACCCACCGCAGAAGCCGGCGGATAATGCCCGCGAACCCCCCCGATGCCATGATGGTTTCGATCATCATGAAGATCGGCGGAATGAACGCCAGGATCAGCAGGTTGCCCCGGCGGCTGAGCGTCCCGCCGACACATCCTGCCACGCCCGCAATGCCCGCCCACCAGTTGCCGATATCCAGCGGCCCGCCCGGAACGCGGCAGAGCAATCCCCCTACCAGAAGCGCGATACCCAGGCTCGCAATCACATGATGGGTCAGAAACGCCAGCAGAATCGCCAGCATGGGCGGAACCACGCTGTACCAGACCGGCTGAGACTGCCCTCCCTCCGGCGACAAGGCCACGGCCGTCGCGCAGACGCCCGCCAACACGATCGCCGCCCCAACCACCTTTGCCGTTGTCCGTGACTTCAAGCCTGCGTCCTGCGTCCATGCGGATTTCCGTGCGGATAGCCCGCACGCGAACCGCCAGCTTACGAAAGACGCAGACACAAATCAAGCACCGCGGCCCGCCGACCCTTCCGGATAACCAGAAACGACGGCAGCGCCCGCACCCGTTCGGCCGCCCCCAGGAGACAGCTTCACGTATCCAGGCGCCGCCGTCGAGATTGGCAATGCCAGAACGCTGCCGCGGCAACTTCATCTTCGCCCGGCAGCTAGCTATAGAGCAGCGTCTACCTCCCGCAGCGGCCTCTGCGCGCCCGGCATCCGCCGCGTTCAGCGCCTCGGCCGCACGCCGCCGCCATATCGCATACTCCATCGCCGTCTTCGTCCACGAAACGCGGACACTCCGGGCAGCCGGCGCCGCCGCAACCGGCCGGTTGGCAAACCATCGCGCAGCCGGCGGGTGGCTCGGCCACGGTCGGCCCGCGGCCCTGAGCTTGCCCGTATGCGGCCCACGTGGCCACTACCGCCACCACAACCGCCAACAGCAATAATCCTGTTTTCCTCATGTATGACCTCCTTTCGCTTCGACACTGTTCATGGTTCACTTCATAGTCATCCCGCGGAACACCCGGCGAGACCCTGGGGGACATCCTACTGTGGGCATCAGCCTCCCACGCCAAAACCCCGGCCCCATCCCCTACCACGGCCGGCCATCGGCTGGGGGCCTCGATTGGCGCGTCGCCCCGTGCCACGGGCCGGGGGCGCAACGCTTGCCGGCATACGGCCACCTCGGTTTCCACGCCCGCCGGCGTATCCCAGCCGCAGTCTTTCGGACTCACCGGGCGCCGCCGACGGCCGTGAATCCACGTTAGTATCGACACCCCGCGGCATCCGGCCCGCCCAGACGGGTCTGAGGCCATCATCGCGTAACACCACGGTCTTGCCACCTGATATCATCTCGATACAGACGCAATGGCCTTGCGGCATTGCGTCCGTTCGAAACACCCTTGCCCGCACGGAGTCCCCTTCTGTCAACGACTCGACAGCCTCGCGGACCATGCCGGCCGGACCGAGGTGCATGTTGCATTCATCGCCTTGCGATGTTCGAAGGATCACATGCGTACCGATGGAACTCCTGCCCGTCGTCTTGGCACAGGGCCCCGTCTCGACCGAGACGATGCGCCCGTCCACCCAGGCCGCATCGGGTTTGACGGCACGTTGCGCAATGCCCGCAGAATCGCCCATCCCGCGCTGCGCCCGCCCCATGGACGTTGCAGCCAGCAGGATCGACACGATAAGGACCCAGCCAGAATGTCTTTGTCGAAACATCATTTGCCTCCTGTTTCCTTATGCGATTCTTGCGCGAAGATTGCCTCACCAAAGACCCCGACCCCATCCGCCGCCGCCGCGCATCATCATGCCCTGCCCACGCATCCCGCCGCCGCGGCGCATCATCATGCCCTGGCCGCCCATGCGGCCACCCATCATACCGCGACCGCCCATGCGTGCGCCCCGCCCCATCATAAGGCCGTGACCGCCCATTCCCATGCCGCGTCCTCCGGGTGAGCCGACGCCCTGCCCGTACATACACTGGCCGCACATCGGACAGCTGCCCATCCCCGCGCCGCCTCGCATCCTGCCTTGCCCCTGCATCATGCCCCGGCCCTGCATCCGGCCGCCGCCGGCCATACCCTGGCCGTACAGAGGACAATCCCAAGCCTGGGGGCTCGCGATCTGGTCCGGAGCCGCCTGGGCATCCATGTCTTGAGCCGCAATCCGCCCCATACCCATTCCCATTGCCTGGCCGCCCATCCGGCCCGCGCCCATTCCTCGCCCGCCCATCGCACCGCGACCCAGCCCCATGCCGCGACCGCCGCCTATCCCAACGGACGGCTCGTCGGGGCTCGGCTCGAGGGCGTCGGCCACCGCCCCTGACCCGCTCTGCATGCCCGCCTCCATGGCTTTAATGCTTCCCGCCGGCCAAGCCACCGCCGCCGCCATCGCCAGCACCACAATCACATGCGCTTTCATTATTGTCCCCTTTTCAATAGAGAAGGTTGCCCAAAGTCGATTTACCTGTGAAGCCTGCTTCAGGTCCTCATGTCAGGCAATCACCGCATTAGACGCCCTGATGTGGCGCGCCCTGCGGTCCTTGCGGGAAAAAGGGAGGGTATTTCTGTCGGCCGCCTGGACCAGCGGACAATCCCCTCGGTAAGACGGTTTTCCCGAGCCGGCGCTGGACACGTCGGCGACGTATTTGCATCATGGTGGTGTATCCCGCCCGGCAAGCCGCCGCCGGTATCGGGCGTTGTGGGCATAAGGTCTGGCAAGAAAAGGACATAGGATGCAACGCAGGCACAAGAGACTGTGTATTGCCTTGGCCGTCCTGGTAATCACCGCGAGCGCCGGCGGATGGTTGGCAATCCAGCATGGGCAGTGGTTGCTGTCCGCCCTGGGAATGGCCAATGACGTGCGAGAGACGATCCCCGGCAGCGATAATTGGGCCATGCCTACTAAACTTATAGGCATTGAGAACTTCCACAAGGTCAGCGACGACCTCTATCGCGGGGCCCAGCCCACGGCCGAGGGGATGAAGGCCCTTGAGAAGATCGGCATCCGGACCGTTTTCAATCTCCGCAGCCTGCACAGCGACCGGGATGAACTGGTCGGCACGGGCCTGATGTATGAACACGTTACGATGAAGACATGGAATCCCAAGCACAGGGATTTCGTCCAGTTCCTCAAGACAGCCACCGACCCCAACAAGACGCCTGTTTTCGTCCATTGCCAGCGGGGCAGCGACCGCACGGGCACCATGTGCGCCGCCTACCGCATCGTCGTCCAAGGGTGGCCTCGACAGCAGGCCCTCGACGAGATGACCCGCGGCGGCTTTGGCTTCTACAGCGGCTGGCGGGATCTGGTCGCCTGCATCAATACCCTGGACGCCGAGAGGCTGCGAAAAGACGTAGGACTGGCCCCCTGATGGCCGACGACCTGAGAAACGACGAAGAACTTATCGCCGACCTGGCCCGGGGCAACACCGCCGCGCTGGCGACGCTGGTGCGCCGCCACCAGGCTCGCGTGCTGGCCCTGGCCTATCGGATGCTGGGCGACTGGGACCACGCCGAAGACATTGCCCAAGAGGCATTTCTGAGGATCTACCGCTCGGCAGGCCGATACCGGGGCAGAAGCCTGGTCTCCACGTGGCTCTACCGCATCGTGGTCAACCTGTGCCTCGACCACCAACGCCGCCGCAAGGCCGTTGTGCCCGTTGAAGACCTCGGTACCATAGCCGATAACGCCGCTCGTCGGGACCCTCTGGAGGCAGACGAAACCGCCGCAGCCGTGCGGCAGGCTGTCCTGGAGCTGAACGAGCGTCAGCGGACCGCCGTGCTGCTACACCGTTTCGAGGACCTGAGCCACGCCCAGATCAGTGAAATCACTGGCTGGTCCGTCTCGGCGGTCGAATCGCTGC
>DDXG01000098.1 GCA_002347125.1 Phycisphaerales bacterium UBA2266 | reverse complement strand
TGCGTCGTGAAGACCGCCGGCGTCACCGAGTCGATGCTGCGGCATTCGGGTCCGGCCGTCATCTTCGACAGCCAGGAGGAGGCCTGCGAGGGCATCCTCGCCGGGAGGGTCAAGTCCGGCGATGTGGTCGTCATCCGATGCGAGGGTCCCAAAGGCGGCCCCGGCATGCAGGAAATGCTCAGTCCCACCAGTTACATCATGGGGGCCGGACTCGGCGATTCCGTCGCCCTCATCACGGACGGCCGCTTCTCCGGCGGCACACGCGGCGCCTGCATTGGCCATGTCAGCCCGGAAGCCGCCGTCGGCGGTCCTATCGGCCTGCTCAAGAACGGCGACATCATCAAGATCGACATCCCCGGCAGCACCATTGGCGTCGACCTGTCCGATGCCGAACTGGACAAACGCGCCAAGCAGTTCACCCCCCCGAAACCCAGAATCACGACCGGCTGCCTGGCCAAGTACGCCGCCATGGCCACCAGCGCCGACACCGGCGGCATTCTCAAGTGGTAGGTACAGATGGTCATCCGCAGCCGAATACTCTGGTACACGGCCGGGCTGGCTTTTGAGTGCCAGGGCTGTGGCAACTGCTGCTCCGGCCCCGGCGAGGGCTACATCTGGGTCAACAAGCGGGAACTCGAACGCATCTCGCAGTTTCTGAACCTGTCGGCCGATGAGTGTCGCCGTCGTTACTGCCGCCGGCAGGGCTTGCGCACCACTCTGATCGAACAGGAAACGACACGGGACTGCATCTTCCTGCGAAAGATCAACGGCGCCAAGCGATGTGTGATCTACCCCGTCCGCCCGACACAATGCCGCACCTGGCCCTTCTGGGCGGGCAATCTGCGGAGCCCCGCCGACTGGAACGAGGCCGCCAGGAGGTGTCCAGGCATCAATCGCGGCCGGGTCTACGATATCGAGCAGATTGAGCGACTGCGCAAGACCAAGGACTGGACGGTTGATGAACCGTAACGAGCAGATCGCCCGCGCGGTCGACGCCGTTTACCGCTGGATCGAGGCGGAAACCGAGCGCACCGCAGCACATCATCGCCCGTGCGGACGGTGCGGCCGTTGCTGCGACTTCGAGGCCTTCGACCACCGACTTTATGTGACAACCGCGGAGCTGGCCCATTTCACCACCCGCTCCGGCCTTGCCATCCCGCCGTCCGCGGGTCCCCGGTGCCCCTGGAACGTGGACGGACGCTGCGACGTGCACCCCTACAGGTTTGCCGGTTGCCGTGTATTCTCCTGCACCGGCGATCCCCAGGTGCAGGCCCGTATCACCGAACAGGCCCTCCAACGGCTGAAACACATCGGCGGTCAATCCGGCCTGCCCTACCGTTATGTCAATATCCTGCACGCCGGCGCCGACCCGCGGGAACCGCTTCGCTGATTCGCCCACACGCGGCGCTCAGGGCAGAGGGTTGGCGGCGCGAGGAAGAGGCTCCAGCGGCCGCGGGATGCGATCGCGAGGCTCGCGCAGATTGATGAACTGCACACCGTCGTCCAGAGAACGGCCCTGCCGATAGTAAGCGTAGAGCTTCGCCAGTTTCTCTTCGTCGCTGGCCTCCAATTGCTCCGACCACGCGTCGAGTTCCGCCCCCCAGATAACATCCGTCCCCCCGATGGATTTCATCGTGATATGCGGGTCCGTCTTACTCAGCCGACCCTGGAAATTAGCAATATTGATGCTCTTGATGTGCAGAAGCAATGGGGCATCGGGGGTCACCAGGCGATCCATCTTGTCCATACGATGTAGAATCGCCATGGCGGCGGCGATATCCGGGCTTGCCAGTTTCTCCCCGATCGCCGGAGCCCCCGTCAGACGGACGCCCGCGATCTCGATGATCGGCAACGCGGGAACCGCGACGTAATCCAGAACAACGCTCTCGGCGTCGATGTAAAACAGCGTATCGTTGACCTCGATCTGCGCCAGTGGTTTCCGCCATCGCCCGGAGATCTCAATGCTGTCGGGATTGACGCGGACCTTCGGGTCGGCGAGCCAGACCAGATGCTTGCGCAGATTGTTCCGGATCGTAACTGCGGCGTCTTCATCCAGACGCAGGTCTTCGCCGTCGGCCGTCGCCGCATAGCCTATCTTCTCCTTGAGTTCCTCGTTGAGCCACGGCGGCGGGCCTACAAGGATCAGGTCGCCGTAGGAGTGGATCACCGGATTGCTCTGCTTGAAATGGCGGTGAACAAACAAGAAGCCCCCCCCCACAAACGCCACGGTTGTCGCCACCGCAAAAATCTTCACCACCGACGTCGCCTTCGAACCTTCCCCGTCCGACCCGCGGGTCGTGTTCCTCGGTGCCTTCTTCTTGTCGTCGAGCCTGACCACGGACGGATGACGCTCCCATCAGACGGCGTCCAGCGCCGATCCCGTTCTTCGGGATTCCATCAGCGCTGCATTCACGATGTGCATACACAACCGACCCATGGGTATTCCCGCTCTCGCGGCCGCCTTGGGCAACAGCGAATGTGTCGTAAACCCCGGAATCGTGTTGACCTCAAGAGCGTATGGGATGTTGTCGTCGCTCAGAATGAAATCGACACGCCCGAAATGGCGGCAGCCCAGCGTCTCGNNCACCCCAGCGTCTCGAAACAGACCATTGCCGCCTCCTGGACCCGCCGCACCACTCGCGGATCCCCGATCGTGTCGAACAGATAGTCGGTCCGGTCGTCAACGTACTTGGCGTGGTAGTCGTAGAACCCGGACTTGCTGCGGATCTCGATAATCGGCAACGCCCGGCCGTCGACAATTCCAACGGTAATCTCACGCCCCGGCACGAACTGCTCGATCATGCAGTCGCCGAACCGCTCCAGTACCTCATAGGCGGCATCAAACGCTACGTGAGGATCATCCGTAATCGTCACACCCACGCTGCTGCCCTGGGTGATGGGCTTGACCACGATCCGCCCCACCCAGTCCTCAAGGTCATCCTCAAAATCCTTCGGATCGGTATCGGGGTCCAGTTCAATCGCGCCGGGCGCCCGGACCCCGCGGGAGCGAAACGCCGTCTTGCTGGCCATCTTATCGAACGCCATCTGAGAGGCCCGCGGGCCGCTGCCGGTATAGCACAGCCCCCTGTCCTCCAGGATCTGCTGCAATTCGCCGTCCTCCCCGAATCGTCCGTGCAGCGAGATGAAGAACACGTCCACGCCCGACTCGTCCAATATGCCCGGATCATCGGGCGTGATGTCGCCCGTGATGACGTTGACCCCCTCCTTGCGAAGCGCCTCGGCCACGCATGACCCGCTGCTGAGACTGACCTCGCGTTCATCGCCGATTCCACCCATGAGAACAGCCACGGTCAGGCCATTGGGGACATTCACTGACATTGCGCCTCCTGACGCCCGCGGCGTCATTCCCACACTTCGATTTCCAACTCCAGATCGACATCGAATTCCTGTTTGACGCGATCTCTGACCGCGGCGATCAACTTCAACACGTCCCCACTCGCACAGCCCTTCCCCGCAGCGATAAAATTAGCGTGCTTCTCGCTGACAACGGCCTGCCCGATCTGCAGACCCTTCAGGCCCGCCCGGTCGATCAACGCCCCGGCCGAGACCCCCCTGGGATTCTTGAAAACACAGCCCGAGTTGCGGGTATTCAGCGGCTGCGTGTTCTTCTTATAGACCCATATCTCCTTGACCGTCCGCATGATCTGGTCGGGGTCCGCCGACGACAGATCCAGGCGCGCCGAGATGATGAATCGCGCCGTGATATTCGTTCGGCGATAGTCAAAGACCAGTTCGGGCTTGGCCTTCTCGAAGAGGTTCCCCGCGTTGTCCATCAGCGTAACCCGCTCCACGGCCGAACCGAGGTCGCCGAACCGCCCCCCCGCGTTCATACGAACCGACCCGCCGACCGAACCCGGAATCCCCGTCAACGCCTCAATGCCCGACAACCCCTCCTTGACACACGTCAGCACAAGCTTGCTCATCTCCGCCCCGGCCCACGCCGTCACACTCTCGCCGTCGAATTCCGCCCGCTTGAAGTCATCCCCTTCCAGCTTCAACACCGCGCCCCGCACGCCCTCGTCGCTGATAAGCAGATTCGAGCCAAACCCTATGACGCGAACGGGCAACTCGTTCTCAAACGACCGAACCACCACGTCGCGCAGCTCCTCCACTGTCCGAGGTCGGATGAAGTAGTCGGCTTTTCCTCCAAGACCGTACCAGGTGTGTTTGGAGAGGGGGTGGTCCGTTTCAACGATTTGCTCTAAGCCAGTGAATATATTCATCTGCCACTTTCCACACATCGCCGGCCCCCATCGTCACGACGAGGTCGCCCGGACGGACGTTCTTCTTCAGATGACGACCGATGCCGTCGAACGTCTCTATAAACAGAGCGTCCGAATCGTTCGCCCTCAGCCGGTCCACCAGAACCTGGGCGTTCACCTGGCTTCGAGACTCCTCAGAGTCCCGAACAAAGTAAATCTCCGGCACGATCGTAACATCCGCCAGCCTAAAGCTTTCCGCGAAATCATCAAGCAAAAACCGCGTCCGACTGTATTGATGCGGCTGGAACACGCACCACAGCCGCTGTGGACGGTACCGCTGGCGAATCGCCGCCAGCGATGCACGGATTTCCGTCGGATGGTGCGCGTAGTCGTCGAGCACCGCCGTATCGTTAATCCGGGCCTTCAGCGTCAGCCGCCGATCGACTCCCGTGAATCCATCCAACAGGTCCAGAGCTCGCACCGGCTCGACGCCCACGCGAATCGCCATCGCCACTACGGCCAACGCGTTCATCACGTTATGCACGCCCGGCAGCGAAATCCGCGCCGACCCAAGGAAATGGTCGTTGTGATACACCTCGAAACGATGCAGTCCGTCATAAAGCCGCAGGTTGTCCGCACGGAAATTGCAGCAACGGTCCAGTCCGAACGTCTCCCGGTGCACATGCGACGGCAGAGCCGCCAGCACTCGCGCCACGTTCGCGTCCTGGCCATTGCCGATGACCGCGCCCGTCGCCTTCACGCCGGCGGCGAATTCCGTGAATGCCTCCACAATCTCATCCTCGCCCGCGTAATAATCCAGGTGGTCCTGCTCAATATTCAAGATGCACCCGACGCGGGGACGCAGGTTCAGAAAACTCCGGTCGTATTCACATGCCTCGGCGACAAAATAGTGACTGTCACCGGCCCCGGACGAGCCGCCCAACTGCGGGATGTCGGCCCCCACGAGGAAGTTGACATCCACCCCCGCCGCACGCAGCAGATGCGCCAGCCAGCCGCTCGTCGTGCTCTTGCCATGTGTCCCGCTGATCGCGATCCCTTCGTAATGGTCCATCAACTCCCCGAGCATCTGGGCGTACTTGTAGATGCGACAGCCTTCCGACACGGCGCGCCGTAACTCGGGGTTATCCTGCCGAATCGCCGCCGACAACACCACCGCGTGTGCTCCGACGGGCAGATGCTCGGCCGAATGACCAATCCGAATGTCCGCCCCCGCTTCACGGAGAGCGGCGATGACGCCTCCGTCGCTCTGATCCGAGCCCGACACACGGCATCCGTTGTGGAGCAGCAGCCGCGCCAGCCCGCTCATGCCGATACCTCCGGCGCCGATGAAATGGAGGTTCTTGCCGGCCAGAGCCAGCGACGAGGGGGTCTCGACGACTGCGTAGCGATGCACGGCTCTTACCCGAGTTGCTTGGATTTGCGAGTTCAACTGGTAAACAGAGTCCATTCTATGCACCCTTCCGTGAACGGGTTTTCAAGCAGTCTATCACACGCCTGGCGCGCGCGTAAAGAAAAAACAGGGACAAAATGGGATTCGCCAAAACCTCCGCAGGATTCTCCATCCTCTTCAGATTGCACCGATCGCCGGGGGAAGGCGGTAAACACACCGGCCCCGCGCCCTACCACCGGGCCTCGATATACGGGCCGGCCGGGCCATCCGGGGTGGTTTTCGGGCGCGACTTGAGAATGGCCTCGGCAATCGCAATATCGTGCCTGTGCGTAATCTTGATATTCGACGAATCGCTTTCCACGATGCTTACTTCCTGGCCGAGGGCCTCCACGAGCTGGGCGTCGTCGCTGATCGTGCTGCCGTCCAGCTTGTCCAGCCCCGCATGGGCCTTTCGAAGCAGATCCAGGCCGAACACCTGCGGCGTCTGCGCCTCGTACAGGTCGCGGCGGTCCACCGTCTCGGTAATCACCCCTTCGGACACCCGCTTGATTGTGGCTGTAACGCGGCTGGCGCAGATCGCGGCCCCGGACTTGCCCGCGGCCACGATGACCTCGCCTATGGTCCTGGCCGTCACACAGCACCGGCACGCATCGTGCACAGCCACCAGTGAGATGTCGTCGCGGACCAGCTCCAGACCCTTGCCCACGGTCTCAAACCTCTCGGCCCCGCCCGTGAACACCTGGACGGCGAAGAACTTCAGGTTGGCGCCCCACTTCACGGACACAATCTCCTGATCATCGGCGGGGATGCCCAGCAGCACTTGATTGACCTCCGGCCGGTCGCAGAACATCTCCACACTCCGCAGGAACACCGCCCGCCCGTCGACGTCCATGAACTGCTTCTTCCTTTTGCCGCCGAACCGGCTACCCGGCCCTGCCGCACAGATAATCGCCGCCACACTATCGGCCACCTGAAGCTCCTTCTACTGTCTTTCCGACTTCGGCGCACCGGTCCCATCCGCGGACGCCTTGTTCAGCATGATAAGCCGCCCCCCTGGGATTGACAAGACCATCTCAGTATTCGATGCCCCGGCGGGGCCCCTGCCCGGTCTCAAAGGGATGCTTGACAGGCCGCATTTCCGTCACCAAATCCGCCAGGTCAATCAATGCCTGCGTTGCCCCCCTGCCGGTCAGGACCAGTTCAACCGTCGGGGCCCTGCGTTCGATCAGTCCGCGGATATCCTGTATATCCACCAGACCAGCCGCCTGACAGAAGACGATTTCATCCAGGATCATCACATCGTAGAAGGCGTTCTGGGCTGTCTCGCCCAGCCGATCAAGGACCTGTGCAATGGCCTGCCTGGCTCGGCCGCGGTGCTCGGGGTCATCGAGCGAGCGGGCCATATCCCAATCGATGTCCAGCGTCTCGACCCGTATTCGTATCGTGGACCGCTCAATGGCGAAACGCTCCCCGATCTCGAGCGTCGATGGCTTGAGAAACTGGTAAATGAGCACCTTATGGCCCCAGCCTGCCGCCCGCAGCGCCAACCCGAACGCCGCCGTCGTCTTGCCTTTGCCGTCGCCTGTGTAGATCTCAACGAGTCCCTTTTTGAGCATAGGGCCTATTATGAGACGGTTGCTCAAAGTCTCAAGCCAAAAAGGACGATGATATAACCTTGGGTCTTTGTCTTTGACTTGTAACAGCCTGCCAGTTAGGTTTGTCCGGCTATGAAACGCCTCATTGCAACTTGTTTTGGTCTGGGCTGGATGCCGTTGGCCCCGGGGAGCTGGGGCTCGCTGCCCCCCGTGGCCGTCTTCGTAGCCCTGTGTCTGCTACCCATACCGCTCTGGGCCGCCGCCGCCGTTATGGCCGCTCTGGTCGTTCTGGCGAGCGTCCTCTGCGTCTGGCTCGCCCCTGTTTCCATCGCCGCCACCGGGCGCCAGGACCCCGGGGAAGTCGTCCTAGACGAGGTCGCCGGCCAGCTCCTGACATACCTCGTCTGCGTAGCCTTCGCCATGGACCAGTTCAGTCTCTATCAAACCCTGGTGACCGCCGCCGTCGGGTACTTCCTCTTTCGCCTCAACGACACGCTCAAGCCCTGGCCGGCCTGCCGATTCGAGAGACTGCCCGCCGGATGGGGCATCCTCTGCGACGATCTGGCCGCGGGCGTCTACGCCGCGATCGAACTGGCGATTGTCCTCAAACTCTGGATCGTAGCCTAAGCGGCTGGACCTTATGGCCAAGGATTACAGCGTAGACCTCTGCAACAGACTCGCCGACCGCTTCGCCGTTCTCGGTCTGCACCGCCCTATGCGCGTCGGGCACTACGACGCCGGGACCGAACTCGAGTACGAGGTCCGCGGCTTGGCCGAACACGCGCTGAGCCGCGTCCGCCTGAAGGTCGAGCGATTTGTCGGCGGTGGATTCGCCGGGCAGGTTTACCAAGTCCGCCTCCTGAACATCGAATCTCAGACCGAATCCGTCCAGGGTCTCCATGCCGGCGGTCTCTACGCCATGAAGATCCTCATCCCCCCGTCCGCCTTCTCAAAGCTCTTCCGAAATGCCCTTTATGCCGTCGGCTTTCAGGGCCCGTTCCAATTACAGGTCAATCCCGCCGCCGCCCGCGCCGGCGCCCTCTGGCAGAGGTTCATCCAGAGAGCCGCCGCGATTCGCTTTGGCGACGACAAGACCGTCGTCGCCATCCACGCCACTTTTATCGACCAGACCCTCGGCAGTTGCGGCGAACTGAGCGAATGGGTCGATGGCCGCACATGGCAGCTTGAGGTGGACGACCGGGTCGACCTGCTCCGCAAGTGGCGTTGGGGCCGCCACGTAGACGAATCGCAGCTTGGTTCGGCCGAATACCGCGCCAAGAAGAAGTTCATGGCCGATTTTGTTGCCCTCCTGCACGACATGGGGGCCCACGAATTCGCCCGCCAGTACGAGTGGTCCACCTGCAAGAGCCAGCCCAACTGCCTCAAACGCACCGACCGCAACGCCGGCCCGGCCGACGGACTGACCGCCGTAGACTTCCGTGCGGGTCTGGCCCTGCTGCCGTTTCTGCCGATGAGCCCGGGCGATATCCCTCTGATTCTCAAGGGCCTGGCCCGAGGCTCGCTCGTCCAGTTCGACCGCGGCAACCTGGCCACTCTCCAGCGCTTCGTCGCCCAGAACAGCGACCGCTTCGCCGACATGCGCGGCATGTTGGAGGAACTCAGGCAGGCCGAGGACATCTACCGCAACTCCGTGCCGGACATCACCCACAATCACTTCCGTCTGCTCTACAGCGGCGAGCTTTATCGGACGATGTTCGACAGCGCTGTTACTGGCTGGAAGGTCCGCGGTCTGGTCGCCGACAAGGCCGAAGCCTGGCTGCGCCACTGCAAGGCCTCCACGTTCCTGTTCTTTCTGCTCGGCCTGATCCCTATCCTCGGCCACGTCCTCCGCAAGGCCTGGGGCCACCCCGATTGGCGCAAGCACTACCTCGGTATCCTCACGAGCTGGGCCTATGTCCAGCGTGCCCTCAAAGGCCGGGCCCTGGAGCGGATCATCGCCTGGCACCGCAAGGGCCGCGTCTCTGCTGAAACCGCCGACGGGATGGCCCAATCCCTACCTCGATACTTCCTGCACGCGCCCTTCGCCTTCTTGCCGGCCGGCCTCGATCGCTTCATCACCGATGCCCGCTTCCGGAAGAAGAAACTCGCCTACATATTCGTCCGCCCCATCCGGCTGTACTTCAACGCCGACCTTCGCCGCCAGTGGATGCTGGACATGATCGCCGACGGCCGCCGCAAACATATTCTCTCCGAGGACGACGCTCGGACCATCCTCGCCCAGTTGGATGAGCCTTATATTCAGAAGTACCTCATCAGCCTTGTGGTCCATTTGATGACCCTGCCGGTCACGCAGGTCGTCTCACTGGCGGTGGCGGTCATCTATGTCGTCGTACACAAACTGCCCTGGGATGAGGCTTTGACCACCGGTGCGGCAATACTGATCGCGTTCCAGGTCGTGCCCGTCTCTCCCGGCTCCTTGTGTCGCGGCCTCTACACCACCATCATGGCCATTCGTGACCGCAGTTTCAAGGACTACAACATCGCCCTGTTCCTGAGTTACTTCAAGTACGTCGGCTATCTGGCCTTCCCCATCCAGATGACCTACCGCTACCCGGCCATGGCCCGGTTCATGGCCGCGCACTGGGCGACGGATGCCGTCCACATCGTTCCGGTCTTCGGAGAAAAGGGCGCCCTGCTGGAGCACTGGGTCTTCTGCCTGTTCTACAACTGGCCCCTGACCCTGCGCCGGCGAATGCGCAGACGCGCCGAGGCCAGGTCCTTGCTGCAACCCCGATACTGGCACGCGGGCGTCTGCGTTGCGGCCCTGGCGGCCCTGCTGGGATGGGCCGATCAACGCTACCTCACCGCATCCGGAACGCTGCCTCTCATCGGCCGCGCCATGGCCGAAGACGAATTCCGGCTCGGGTACTTCTGGTGGTTCATCGTGCTGACCCCCCTGCTCAACGGCGCCTTGATCACCCTCGGGGCCCGCGGGGCATCCCTGGCCAAGCGGGTGCTCCTGGGCGTGGCGGCGGGAATCGCCCTGGGGCTTCTATACACCGTCGCTACGGCCCTGGTGGCCCGTGGCGATGGTCTGCCTGACCCGAAAATGGCGTTTGAGACCGTCTGGAGGGCGTTCATATTCGCCGTCGTCTCCACCATAGGGCTGATGTTCACGGAATCGTGGCTCCCTGAGCCGCCCGATGTCCGACAGCACTTCTGACATCCCTCCCCGCCGACCCTCTGGATCCCTGCATGGAGATACCCCGCAAGCGGCACATGTCCGCTACCACCGAGGCAACCGGCAAAATTCTGACGTGGAAATCAGCCGCCCGGCTTGAAAAAGACTGGGAATCGCCCCGATGCACGTTATAATCAGAAGTTGTTCTGTCTTTTCTATGTAGCGCACACATTGCATTGATGCGAGGCTGGGGCAAACGGCCTGTGGCCTTGATTGGAGGATATGAACCGGATGCCGGCGGATAGCTACAACTCGCTGTGCGATGACTTCTACGTCGATATGCACGTCAACACCGAATTGGAGTTGCCGCGGAGCCGCGACACCATCCTGTCCTTCTTCGAGCAGATCCAGAAGCGATACCCTGCCATGGGGTGCTTCCACCGGCGCCGGCGAAACGAATTCTGGCTCGAAGAAGACCACCGTGAGGGCCAGTACCGTTGGGTCAACCTCGAGTCCGAGCGCGTCGGCTCCGGCGTGGTCAATCCAATCGCCTTCGAGGAGGCCTACGCCCAGCATCGGCTCGTTCTCGAGTTGATTCCGTACATGCTCGGCGTCAATCATCTTGACATCGACTCGCTCGACCTCACCTATGCAATGGACTTCGACTATATGGGGGGGCACGATGAAGTCATCGCCGAATCCCTTCTCGGCGAATCCGCCTTTGGCCGACTTCTGGACGTCCCCGGCAGCCGGGCGATCGGTTTCTCCCCCGTAACGATTATTTCGCTCTCGGACGACGACCATACCCAGGCCCGGGTCAGCGTCGAGTCCAAGACGAGCATTTTCGAGCCTCGCAGGAAGGGCCAGAACAATACCGATACGGCTATCAGCCTCGCGCTGACGGTGCGTCAGTACCCCCCCTCCGAGGGCAAGTTCGATTCCCTGGCCTCCTTCGAGCACCAGTGCCGCATCGTGGAAGAACTTATGGCCGAGCGAATCATGCCGATGTTTGTGCAGCCGCTGATCGACACCATTGCGAGGAAACGATCAACATGGGTCCGGGAAGGTAGAAGCGATGGCGATTGAGGCTCCGTTCAGCAGGTTCCGTAAGACCAATCTGGTCATCTACATCGTCGCGTGTCTGGGCTTCGGCGGATGGCTGGCCTACGACGGGTATTTCAATGCGAAGTTCATCGAGAAGCACACCACCGACTCCGGCGCCCCCGACGGCACGCTGACGTTCAACCGCAAGGCGCCTTTTGTCCTGGGCGCCGCGGCGGTCCTGTTTGGCGGCTACCTGGCCATGGTCAGCAAGCGCAAGCTCGTCGCCGACGACAGGCAACTGGCGTTCGGTCCCAATGAGAGTATTGCCTACGACTCCATCGAGAAGGTCGATAAGACCTACTTCGCCGGCCGTGGCTACTTCGACATAACCTACACCACACCGGGCGGCCGCGCCACCCGGCGCATCAGTAGCCGTGTCTACGACAACCTGGCCCCTGTTCTCGACCACATCGTGGCCCGGCTCGCGCCACAGACCGAGCCATCGTCCGGCAAGGATGCCTGACCGGCCCGGCCGGTGTCGGGTCGCCCCGCCTGACATACCTCTTGCCCCCCCGTTTTTCACATGGCAACCCTTGACCGCAGGAGAGCGCCGGGGTAGTCTATGGCGGTCTGTTTTTGCTCGCTCGCATCGCCGGTGGGTGGTGCGCGCAGCCCGGAGTAAGAAAGGAAATCAATGAACTGTTGCGTGGTAGGTCTGCAATGGGGCGACGAAGGTAAGGGCAAGGTCGTGGACATCCTCGCCGAGCACAGCGACATCGTCGTTCGCTATGGCGGCGGCGCCAACGCGGGCCATACCGTCATCGTCGACGACACGAGGTTCGCGCTGCACCTGCTGCCCAGCGGGGCGGTTCGCCCCGGTAAAATCTGCGTGATCGCCAATGCCGTCGTTGTCGACCCCGAGGTTCTCATCGGCGAGATGGACGGCTTGGCCGCCAAAGGCATCGACCTGGCCGGGCGACTCTTCATCAGCGAGAACGCCCACGTTGTCCTCGATTACCACAAGTTGGAGGACCGCCTCCGCGAGCAGGCCCTCGGCAAGGACAAGATCGGCACCACCGCCCGCGGGATCGGCCCCTGCTATGCCGACAAGGTCGCCCGAAGCCACGCGATCCGCATGGCCGAATTCCGCGACCTCGACGTGCTGTGCGATAAGGTCCGTCGCGCCGTGGACTACAAGAACAAGGTCTTCGCCGCCGTCTACGCCGCCGAACCCATTGATCCGGCCGCTATCTGCGAAAAGTGTCGGGCCTACGCCGGCAAGCTCACCGGCTATATCACCAATACCACCGAGTTGCTGCACAAAGCCATCGCCGACGCACGAAACATCCTCTTCGAGGGTGCGCAAGGCACAATGCTCGACCTCGATCACGGGACATTCCCATTCGTGACGAGCTCGAATTCCAGCGCGCTGGGCATGTCCGCCGGCTGCGGCGTGCCCGCCAAGCTCGTCGACCGGTTCATTGGCGTCGTGAAAGCCTACACGACGCGGGTTGGCGCAGGCCCCTTCCCCGCCGAGCAGGACAACGAAACAGGCCGGTACATCCGCGAGCGCGGCCACGAGTACGGCACGACCACCGGCCGACCCCGGCGATGCGGCTGGTTCGACGCCGTTGTCGTGTCCTATGCCGTCACCGTCGGCGGCATTGACGAGGTCGCCCTGATGCACCTCGATACCCTGGCCGGCCTTGATGAAGTTAGAATCTGCAAAGCCTATGAGATTGACGGCCGCCAGGTCACGTTCTTCCCCGCCGACGCCTCCCAACAAAGCCGCGCCCGGTGCGTCTACGAAACACTCCCCGGCTGGACTGAAGACCTGCGGGATGTCGGCGACTTCAATGACCTGCCCGCCAACGCAAGGGACTATGTCTGCCGAGTTCAGGAACTGGTGGGCAAGCCGGTCACGATGGTCGGGGTCGGGCCCAAGCGGAGCCAAGTGATATTCCGGTAGACCTCACGGCTGTGCCGGGCCGCGACGGTCCGAGGGCCCGGCTCTGGTCAACAGGGGTCGCCAAGACGAGGTATATGTTCCAATGACACACGCAAGTGAGAAACTCAGAGCCACGGCCGAGCGGCTGCGCATCGACGTCCGTCAAATGCCGCGCCATATCGCCATCATCATGGANNATGGACGGCAACGGCCGCTGGGCCCAGCGACGCGGCCTGCCCCGCGCCGAGGGGCACCGCCAGGGCGGCAAGACCGTCGAGAAGATCGCGCAGCTATGCGTAGACTTCGGCATCGGGTCCCTGACACTCTATTCGTTCAGCATCGAGAACTGGAAACGACCCCGCAACGAGGTCAACGCGTTAATGGGCCTTTATGAACAGTACCTGATCGCCATACGCCCCACGCTCATGCGAAACCGTGTTCGCCTCGTGCATCTGGGCGTGATGGAGATGCTGCCGGCGGCCGTCAAGAAGGAACTGGTAGGGACGATGGAAATGACCGCCGGAAACGACGGCATGGTCCTGGCCCTGGCCCTCAACTACGGCGGACGCACCGAGATCGTTGAGGCGGCCCGACGCATCGCCCAGGACTACCAGACCGGGCGCGTTACGCTCGACGGCATCGACGAGGCCTATTTCGCCGGCCGATTGTATACCGCCGGCCTGGCCGAGCCGGACCTGCTGATCCGCACCGCCAATGAGATGCGGATCAGCAACTTCCTGCTCTGGCAGGTGTCCTATAGCGAGTTCTACGTTACAAGGACGCTCTGGCCGGATTTCAAGCGGCGGACGCTCGAACAGGCCATCCTTGCGTATTCCAAGCGTGCGCGGCGGTTCGGAGCCGTCACGACCTAGTGTTTTCAGCGATTCGACCGACCTCATGCTCAAATACAGGTTGATCTTCGGAACGATCATGGTCGTCGTGTTCGTTGCCCTTGTCCTCGGCGACGGCCTCGTAGACGGCCGGATCACGACTCCAACCGGCCGACAGGTCCGTGCGACAGTCTTTGCCGTTATTCTGGTACTGCTCGTCGTTGCCGCTCAGTGGGAGTTCTCGCGCCTCGCCGCGGCCAGGGGCCTCAAGGTCTTCGTGCCCGTAACCATGCCCGCCTCGATCATGCTGGCCTTAACCTGGTATGTCCTCCAAGTGGTCAGTGTCCAAGGCCATATCTACGTGCTCGCCGTGTCCACGGCCACGGTCCTCGCCGGTTTTCTCTACCAGCACCGGGTTTACGGCCTCGACGCCGTCATGGCCAACTGCGGCGTCAGCCTGCTGTCCGTGGCCTATTGCGGGGTTCTGGCCGCCTTTGCACTCGCTATCAGGATCGACTTCGGCGTCCAGGCGCTTCTGATGTACGTTTGTGTTGTAAAGTCTTCTGATATAGGGGCTTACGCATTGGGACGACTGTTCGGAAAGCACAAGTTCTCCCCAAGAATCAGCCCCGGAAAGACATGGGAAGGCATGGCCGGAGCGGCCCTCACAGCCGCCATTGTTGCGGTTGTGTTCGCGGCCTGCTGTGGTATAATACGCTTGGGCTGGCCGGTCGCGGCCCTGTTCGGCTTGATCTTCGCCTTTATCGGACAGATGGGCGATCTGGTCGAGTCAATGCTGAAACGTGATGCGGCTCGCAAGGACTCGGCGGGCACGGTGCCGGGCTTCGGCGGGGTGCTCGATATCGTCGACTCCCCTCTGGTCGCCGCCCCATTCGCGTATCTGTTTTTCAGCCTTCTCATGTGAGCAACGCGGGTCCACGGATGGGCCGTGCGGCTTCGGTCGAAGGGATAGGTTTGGAAGTAACCATACAACTGGGTTCTGGGGAAAAGCACCTCGAACTGCTCGGCCCCGCCGACAGCCACTTGAAGTTGCTGCGGAGATTGCTCGGCATCCAAGTGGTCGCACGTCGCGACAGTCTGCAACTCAAGGGATCCGACGACCAGGTCCATGAGGCCGCCCTCGTAGTCGAACACATGGTGCGGCACGTCGGGCGATACGGCAGCCTCTCCGAAGACCAGATCAAGCAATTCATCACCGAAAGCCGCACCGACGCCGACGACGTCAGCCCTGATGCAATCCAGGTCTTCGCCCCCAAGCGAGTGGTGAAGCCCAAGACCCCCGGCCAGCACAGGTATGTCCAACTGATGCTCGACAACGACGTGACCTTCTGCACGGGCCCCGCCGGCACCGGCAAGACCTACCTGGCGGTGGCGATGGCCGTCTCGATGCTTCGCAGCCGCAAGATCCGGCGGCTCGTGCTGGCCCGTCCCGCCGTCGAGGCCGGCGAGAAGCTCGGGTTCCTCCCCGGCGACCTGCAGGCCAAGGTCAATCCCTATCTGCGGCCGCTGTTTGATGCGCTCGAAGACATGATGGAATTCGCCCAGATGCGCAAGTTCATGGAACTGGACATCATCGAGATTATCCCCCTGGCCTTTATGCGAGGCCGGACCCTCAACGAGGCCGCCATTATCTGCGACGAAGCGCAGAACACCTCGACCACCCAGATGCTCATGGTCCTCACGCGGCTCGGGCAGGGTTCCAAGATGATTATCACCGGCGACGTCACCCAGGTGGACCTGGCCAAGGGCCAGACCAGCGGCATGGTGGAGGCCATGGATATCCTCAAGCGTGTCAAGGGCATCGGTGTGATCGCCCTGCACCAGCGCGATATTGTGCGCCATCGGCTGGTTCAGAATATCGTGCGCGCCTACAAGAAACACCAGACGCCCCGCAAGTGAGGCGCCGCCGCCAACGTCCACGGCTACACAGACAGACACATGGGTCTCTTTCAGAAGAAAAGCTCGAGACGAAACCAGGTTCGCAAGAACATGCCCCTCGACGGTCTGGCGAACCTCAATCGACTGATCTCCACCGAGGTCATCCTGTCGATACTGATCTGGTTGCTCTTCGTGATCGCGGGCATCGGCATCCTCTCCTTTGAGTTCATCCGCAACCGGCAGCGAATGGCCCTGCTGCAGTCGACCGCGCTCGTTATTCTGATCTCATGGGGCGGCGCATGGTACATCCTACACTACCAGAAACGCATCCTCCGCAATCACGCCAGGGCTTTCGCGATGGCGAGTCTGCTGGCCCTGACCCTGGGCGCTGCAAAGCTGGGCGTGCTCCTGTGGCAGCGGACGCTGTGGGCCACCGGCGGCGCCGTGGTCGTGGGTATTATCCTGACCATCGCCTTCGACCAGCGATTCGCCATTGGGATGAGCATGTTCTACTGCCTCCTCGGCTGCCTGGCCGCCGGCGGAACGACTATCGGCATCGGCAGCGTGCGACAGCACGAACTGACCGACCTGGGCCTGCTTCTGACCATGGCGGCAGGCGCCTTGACGTGCTGTTTCAGCCTGCGGGAGATTCGCACGCGAATGAAGTTGATCAATGTCAGCGTGGCGGCGGCCGCAGCCGTATTTGCCGCGGCCGTCGTCGTCGGTTTCATGGCCGAAGGCGAGACGCCCACCGCCCGCGTATACGCCAATGCCGGTTGGCACGCGGCCACGACATTGCTGGTGGGGCTGCTCATCCAGGCCCTGTTGCCCGTCATCGAGAGGACCTTCAGAATCGCCACGGGCATGACGCTTCTCGACTACAGCGACGCCAACCAGCCACTGCTCAAACGCCTTGCGATGGAGGCCCCCGGCACGTTCAGCCACAGCCTGTTCATCGGCTCGATCGCCGAAGCGGCGGCCCAGGCGATCGGCCGAAACGGCCTGCTCTGCCGCGTCGGCGCCTACTATCACGATATCGGCAAGATTAACAAACCCGGCTATTTCGTCGAGAACGAGATGGGGTCCGCCAGCCGCCACAAGGAACTCTCACCCGCAATGAGCCAGTTGATCATCGTGGGACACGTCAAGGACGGCATCGAAATGGCCAAGGAGTATGGGTTGCCCGCCGTTCTCAGGCAGTTCATCGAGACCCACCACGGTACAACACTGGTGGAACCCTTCTACAATGAGGCCAGGAAGAAGCACAATGCCAACGGCAAGACAGGCAAGGCCAAGGAGGCCCCTCCGTCGGAAAGCGCATTTCGCTACGCCGGTCCAAGACCCCGCAGCAAGGAGGCCGGCATTGTCATGCTCTCGGATGCCGTCGAAGGAGCCGTCCGGACCCTGCCGGACGCCACGCCCGCCAGAATCGAAATGGTCGTGCACAATATCGCCGTTCGCCGCCTCCAGGACGGCCAGTTCGACGAATGTGAGTTGTCGTTCCGTGAGCTCAGTCAGATCGAAGCGAGCATAGCAAAGACGCTCGCCGGCCATTATCATGGACGCATCCCATACCCCACACGGCCGGATGAGCCCGCCGAAGGACGAACCATAACCGGCCAGACCAGGCCCCCAAACCAGTGACCACCATGATTCAGGCCAATATCACCAACCCTTTCGAGCAGGCAGGAGTGGATACGCAGCGAATCGAACACCTCGCTCGGCACGTATGCCGGCGGTTCGATCTCACCGAAGCCGTTGTGGGCATCGTCCTCGTGGACGATCCGACGTTCCGACGCCTCAATCGTGAATTCCTCGGCCGGGACCACACATCGGACTGCCTGAGCTTTGACCTCTCCGACGAAGACCAGCGGTGTCTCGAAGTGGTGATCAATGCGGAGCTCGCGGCGGCCCAGGCACGGGCGCGGGGCCATGACCGCGAAGCGGAGGTCGCCCTCTATGCAGTCCACGGCCTGCTGCACCAGCTCGGTTTCGACGACGGCGACGACGAATCCGCCGCGAGGATGCACGCCATGGAGGATGAAATTCTGACCGACTGCGGTTATGGCCGTATCTATGCCCGTTGACAAACGGCTTGTCCGCCGCGGTGGACGTCTTTTCGAGGTTTTCGCAGGTGACTGAAACAGGTTGGATTATCCTGGGACTGGCGCTCAGCAGCGCCGGAACGCTCTTGTTCACCGCCGCGACCATCTCGCTGCGGACTTTTTCACACGTGCGGCTGCACGAGGCATTCAAAGGAGACGCCGCCGGGAAGATGGCCGAACGGCTGGTGAAACACGCGGATCGCCTGGAGCTCACGTGCTCGTCCTATCGCCTGATCCTCAATGTGACCATCCTCGTCTTGCTCATGCACACCTTCGTCCGGCCCGGAGAGCCCGGCTCCAAGCTCTACGGCTACCTCCTCACGGTCATGGTCGGGGCCATGGCGTTGCTGCTGCTGGCATTGGCGGTCCCCAACGCCATCGCCAAGTACGCCGGCGAGAGACTCCTGCGGCGGACCTACTGGCTGCTGCGCCTGGCGGAGGTCGCGGCCGGGCCGATGCTGTGGTCATGGAGCCTGATCGACGCCGTTGCCCGCCGGATAGCCGGGGTCGCCGATTCCACCCCGGAAGAGCAACAGGAGGAACGACAGGAGGAGTTCCTCACGGACCTGGCCCACCAGCGGCTCGAGGGCGTCGTCGATGAGGAAGAACAGGAGATGATCGAGAATGTCCTTGAACTCAGTGAGACCACAGCGGACGAAATCATGACCCCGCGCACGGACATCGTGGCCCTGGAGGTCAACGCGGACCTGCCGACGGTCATCCGCATGATCACCGAAGCCGGTCATACGCGACTGCCCGTTTACGAGGAGAACATCGATCGCATCGTCGGGCTGGTCTACGCCAAGGACCTCCTGCCGGAAATCGGCGCCGACCCGTCCGCCTTCCGGTTGCGGGACCACATGCGCGACGTCTACTTCGTCCCCGAGAGCAAGCCTCTCCGCGTCCTGCTCAAGGAGTTCCAGACACAGAAGCTGCATATCGCCGTTGTGCTTGATGAGTACGGCGGCACCGCCGGCATCGTTACCCTGGAGGACATTCTCGAGGAACTGGTTGGCGAAATCGACGATGAATACGACGAGCAGACCGAAGAGGCCGGTGTCGTCGCCCTCGATGAGAACACCCTTGACGTGGACGCACGCACCTATGTGTACGACCTGAACGACCGCTTTGAACTCAACCTCCCGGACGACGAGGACTATGACACCGTCGGCGGTTTTGTCTTTGCCCAGCTCGGGTATATCCCCAAGACCGGTGAGCGATTCGAGTATCGCAACCTCAAGTTCGAGATTCTCAGCGCCGAACCGAGGAAGATCGGCCGCCTTAGAATCCATAAGACCATCGAGCCCTCCTGATGCTGACCAGAGACACGGGCATCTGCATACGGACGGTGGACTACTCCGAAACGTCCCAGGTTCTCACGTTCTTCACGCGGGACCACGGCAAGCTGGCCGTCATCGCCAAAGGCTCGAAACGGGCCAAGTCCGCCTTCGGCGGCCCCGTTGAGATGTTCTCCTGCGGACCACTGATGTTCGCCGCGAACCAGGACCGAGCACTCGCCACGTTGACTGAGTTCACAATTGACACCCCATGTCCGAATCCGGCGCGTCTCTCCGCGGACCTCTACGTCCTCCACGGCTGCCTGCTGGCCGTTGAGTTGCTCGACCACCTGACCGATGAGCACGATCCCCATCCGGACCTGTATGACGCCTTCGTAGCCTTCATCGCGGATATGTGTGAATCCGCCGGCGCGCCCGGCCGCCGTGAGGCCCTGGCCTTGCTGATACTCTTCGAGCTGCGTCTGCTCATGGCCGTGGGGCTGCGCCCCGTCCTCGATCGGTGCGTCAATTGCCGCACCGGCATCCGCGACGACGCCTGCGGTTACTACTTCAGCAGCGCCGCCAACGGCCTGATCTGCCGCGATTGCGAGGGCAGTTTCCAGGACAAGGTCGCCCTCAGCCCGCAGGTCGGCGCGTGCCTGACGAAACTGGGAACCATCGCCCAAGCCGCCCCGCGCACACTCCGCGACCTCGAAAAGGTGCTCATCGGCCATTTCACCCAACTGATGCACCGAGCCCCCAGGATGGCCAAATACGTCCTCCGCCATTGCCCGCCTTCCTGAATCCCGCCCCGACGCGCGGGCCTCCTGCGCCGACAGACAATCCGCTCAGGATATGTCGCCTTCCTCTTGTTCAAACAGTCCGCCCCGGCTCGCCTCGGCCTTCGGACTCGGACGTTTCAGATGCAGGTGCTTCAGCGCCGTATCCGTGATCTCCCTTCCGCGTTTCGTCCGCCGCACAAACCCGATCTGCAGCAGATAGGGTTCAACGACGTCCTCCAGCGTATCCCGCTCCTCGCCCAGCGTCGCGGCGATGGCCTCAATCCCCGCCGGCCCGCCGTTATAGACCGTCGTCAGAGCCCGTAGGAACGCCCGGTCCAATTCATCAAGGCCCAGCGGGTCAATCTGCTCCATCTTGAGGGCGCTCTCGACGAT
>DDXG01000296.1 GCA_002347125.1 Phycisphaerales bacterium UBA2266 | reverse complement strand
GAACATGGGCGGCTGGGAGATTGTGAACCCAAAGCTGAACATGCCCTCGGTCTATCTGTCGCGGATCGCATGCCACTATATGGCCTGCGGTTCGTTCAGCCATCACGGCGATCTCCATGCCGGTCGGGTGGATATTGCCCGGCTGCTCGCCGTGCTCGAGATGCCGCGGCGGTGCGGCGACCTGGGAACGCTCTGCGGGCCGGGCGATCTCAACCGGGATTGCACCGTCGATTTCACCGATTTCGGCGAGTTTGCCCGCCGCTGGCTGGAGACTTCCGACCCGGATTAGAGCCGCCGTTATGTGCGACGCGGATGCAACAGAACGCCCGGAGGCCAATTTGGCGACGCTGGAATCCTGCGCCAGGGCGCTGAAGGCCGTGGATTTTGAACTGGCGTATCTGGCGTTCTTGACACAAGAAGGCGTCAAACCCCTGAGCCGGTGGGAGAGACCCCTGGATGGCGAGCAGATCGCCGCGTTGGAAGGCATGGGCCTGTTGACCGCCCGGATCGAGCGGACTGTCCGCAGCGGTAAACACATCGTCGAGGTTGTCCTTAGCCGATCGCCCGGCTGCATCCGCACCTACGAGGCGGCCTTCGCCAGGACTCCCATCGACAAGTCGGCCGTTACGCAGCGTCTGGAGGGATACCTGTTCGGCTATCCGCCGTGCTGCGTAGAGGAGTATATCCGCCGTCCGTATGCCGCCAACAGTCTGCCCCCGGAGGACCAGAAGATCCTGTTCCATTGGGCGTGCAACGGCTGCCGGATTACCGCCTTGCTGCTGCCGGCCTATATCCGGGCCCACGATATAGTCAGCCGGTGGTGAGCCGTGGCTGTGTGCAGAGGCTCATGCCAATGCCCCATTTCGGCAGGAATCGTCACCAGTCCACATGCAATTGACGGCTGGAATCGGGTTCTACGGCGTCGTAAAGCAGCGTCGCGTAGTCCTCGACTTGCCCGCCGTCCAGGCAGCACTCTATGATGCGGCGGCCCAGGGGGTCGAGATCGGCATGGAGAAACGTCCGTAATTCGCGATGGAAGAACTCCTCCAACAGGCGCGCGCCGCTGTCATAGCCTTCCGGTCCTACCTCCGGTTGAAGTTCGGTCCGCAGGAACCAGTGCGGGATGAACGCCCCTTCGACCTGCATGTTCTTGAGCGTATAGCCCAACAGAGGACAACGCGCCGCGAGCACCTGGTCGGCGCGGAACGGAGCCACGCCGCGACGGGCCAGATACTCCCGGCTGATCCACTGCGGCATGAAGCTCACCTCCCAGGCGCCCACGTGCTGGTTGGGACTGACTGTGTAACGCACCTTGGGCGTGGTCTGAATCTGCCGCAGCAGCAGGTTGGCATGGTCCACGATGCGGCCGGCGGCAAAAGGCCAGTAGGAACCCACCCCCTCGCTGGACATGCCCTGGTCGCCCACGATACTGGGATTCGCATGACCGCGCGGGGCCACCAGCCGCCAGAGCCAGGCCAACGCCGCCGGCAGCAGATGCAGGAATCCAAGGATTCCGTAGGTCGGCTGCTCCCGCGTGCAGGGGGGCGTGCGCACGCCGAAACTGCGGAGCATGACGCGCACCGGCCCATCGACGACGTTCGGAACGTGGCGGCGCGGCAGGATGACCCGTGGATTGGGACAAGGTTGTCCGGGGGCATCTTCGATGTGATCCCAAATCAGGCATGTGCCGCCCTGGGCGGCGTGAAGATTGAACATGATCAGCGGCTCCGGCGGGTGGATGGTCAGCGCCTCCATGTGCGGATCCGTGCCGTAACGGCGGATATGGTTGACGCGCAGGAACCATGCCTGCTCGGCGTCCTGAACGACCAGATCGCCGTCGGTGTTCTGTGCGTTCGGCCGGCACATGGCCATATCGTCCGTCACCGGCCGCAGATCGCACGCCTGATTGAGAGTGATCAGCCGCTGCTCGCCCGTTATGGTATTGCGTCCCACACAGAGCCGTCCATCCGCCTGGCGGTGTACGAATTCGAGCATCTCGCTCTTGCCGCCGCCGCTGGCCCCCTCGTGCATGATGGTGGTCACATTGTCGTAGGGTGTGACCACTTGCACGGTGGAGGCATGCAAGGTCGGCCAGTCGCGGGCCTCGCCCATGCTCAGCAGAACGCCGTACACGCCCTTTTTCGCGCTTGGGCCCGGATAGAGATTGTAGGAGAAGACCTCATGCAGGCCCCTGTCCCGGTGATGGACGACGAGTTGCCGCCCGCCGAAATGGGTGTGGCGAAACGGGGGCGCCAGGTAGATGACGCTGCGAACCTGAAAATGAGCCGGGACCTCATGAGCCCCGATCATGCCCTGCAGATCCGCCAGGCCGCCGGCGAAGAATCCGGCGTTCTCCGGCGCCACCAGCACGGCGCCCTGGCCGGACTGACGACTGAAAGCCCCCAGCGAAAACGGCATGACGATCAGACGCTGCGATTTCAACCACTCCAGAGTCTGTGCCCGCACAGCGTCGAAGGGTTCGCCGAAGCGATCGTGGTAACGGGCCTTGTCCGTCTGCAGGGTGTCAGCCACGACCATGCAGTCGGGATCGCGCCGCCGCATGGCGGGTTCGTCGTAATTGACCACCAGGGCGTTCCGGCACCGCGTGACCGCGACCTCGCGAACGAGCCCTCGTCCAAGGACCTCATAGCAGACATCAAACCGCTCTCGAACCGCGCCGCCCATGGCGACGGTCAGCAGTTCCTCCCGCGTACAGGGAAACAGAACACCCGGTGCCGAACGCAACAAGCAGGCTACAGGGTCCGGCCAGGCGATGGCGGACCACTGGGTCCTAAGATCAACCGTTCTTACGCAGTCGGCGCTCACGTCATCTCTCTGCTCTGTTCTTCGCCCATGACTTGGAGGCGCTCATCGGCGCAATCCCCGACTCTACTGCGCCGGCCGGTCAAAACCTGCACGTGAATAGTCCAAACCGCCGGAGCGCTTCGCGTGGCACGGCGCATTGCCGAATCCGCCAATGCGCCGCGACCCAGGCAGAAAGATGGACCCACATCGTGAAAGATGCGATGTGGGCCCGATTGTCTGAACCGCGCCGTCGAGGGTCAAACCATGTCTTTGAGGTTCTTCAGTGGGCGGATCTTCACAACATTCCGCGCCGGCCGGGCTTTGAACACGGTCTCTTCACCGGTGAAAGGATTGATGCCCTTGCGAGCCTTGGTGGCTGGTTTGCGCACCACCATCACCTTCATCAGGCCAGGAACCGCATAGACGCCGGGGCCGGTGCGGCCGAGACTCTTCTTCACCTGACCGGCCATCGCCTCAAACACGGAACTGACCT
The DNA here is from genome assembly GCA_002347125.1 of Phycisphaerales bacterium UBA2266. Classification (GTDB taxonomy): domain Bacteria; phylum Planctomycetota; class Phycisphaerae; order Sedimentisphaerales; family Anaerobacaceae; genus UBA2266. The sequence continues at coordinate 10,927 of DDXG01000296.1, read as the reverse complement.
GCTTTTTCGTCAATCCGGTTGCATCGGCGATTCCTGACACGATTTCCGTCTTGCTCATGGGTTTTGCAGTTGCCTTGGTTGCTGTCTTCTTTGCCATAACACAGGGTCTCCTTACACTGACAGAAAGCACACGCTGATATACACAAGCCCACCGGGCCAACAGCGAAACATCCGAGCATGAATAGGCCCTTTTGTCGCGGCTGTCAAGCGGTAAAGAGCCGGATGTGCTGAAATATGCTATTATTTTAGGCTGATACGGCAAGTGCCGGCGGCATAGTACCCCGGCTTTCTTGAGTCGGTGGACAGTGCGGCACGGCTGTGGCAGTGTGTACGGTGTCGGGCTCGCCTGGACAATGTGCATCCCATCAGCCATATGATGAGATCATGGAAACTCCGTTACCTGTGCCGGGCGATTCCGGTCTGCCTGCCTGCCGCCGCGCCGGCAGGCCGAGCTTGGGCTTTTCTCGGTGACACCTGGCTTACCGCCACGCCGCAAAGCCAGGGTATCGATTCGAGCGTTCTGCTTGACGCCCTTGACTATTTCCACACCAACGCGGGCGGTGTCGGGACGGACGAGAGGGTCATCGTCCGAAACGGCCGGTTGATATGGGCCGGCCCCGGCGCCGACAACGTGCACGAAATCTACTCCCGCACAAAGACGTTCACCAGCACGGTCCTCGGCCTGCTGGCGGCCGAAGGTATCCTCTTCAGTAACCCCGCCGGCACACCCGGGAAAGAGCAGGGCGGCGTGCGCTCCAGCCCTCGCGATCTTGCCCGATACGGACTGCTGCACCTCAACAGGGGTAACTGGAACGGCAGGCAAGTCCTTGACGCCTCCTTCGTTGACAGAGCCGTTTCCACCCAGGTCCCAACCGAGCTGGACACCGCATACTCCGACCTGACTGGTCGATACGGCTTCTTCTGGTGGACCAAGGGCCTCAAGCCCGATGGCGCCCGCCCACGGCTTTCCGCGCCGCCGCAGACGTTCGCCGCACACGGCGCCGGCCTCCTGACGATCGTACTGGTCTACGCCGCCGGGGATCTCCCTCAACCGTGACGGATCGAACGGGTGCCGGAACATCTCACGACCGGCGCAAGATAGCAATCACCAACTGGCTCTACCAGGGGTTCAACATCTACGATGCCATGCGCTTGGGCGGGCACTCGAAGCACGAGACAATCCGCCGATTCTATCCGCAGGTCGAAGAGGGTCCGGAGGATCGGGTGAGGGCTACTTCCGACGGGCCTGTGGGGCAAATCGTTGGCACACGTCGGGCGTGCCCCTCTGCCAAGCGACCCAATAAAAAGAGACCGGCAGACATAAGTGCTTGCCGGCCCTTTAGTTGGACAACGAGGCCGAAGGGGCTCGAACCCTCAACCTTCGGATCGACAGTCCGATGCTCTAACCAATTGAGCTACGGCCCCGTTTGTCGAATCAGAGTGCGAATGATAGCGGGAGGGCGGGGGGCTGTCAACAGGGTAGTCTTGAGATTTTTCTGCAAAGATGTCGCTTCGGGATCAGCCAGGGGGCCGAGCAGTGAAGTAAGGAAGCGGGGTATATATAAGACTGACTCAGTCATACTATATCAGACAAGGCCCCCCCGGGGTCTTGTTGGGTGCGGCATGGGGTTGAATGACCCTTAAGCGGCGGCGGGGTCAACGTCTGGTGGCTTGGGGGCGTCGCACGACCGGGCCAGCCTTGCTGGTCCTGGGCTGGCCCTGTTCGATCAGCCGCATGGCCTTCTTGACGTCTGCGACCTTGAAGACGCCGGTGGTTCTGCCGCCGCGGGCGCCCGCGGTGCAGTAGGCGTACGAGATGTTGATATGGTTCTTGGCGAGCTTCTCGGCCACGTCCGCCACGGCGCCGGCGTTGTTGGCGAGATTGACACAGAGGACGTCGGTCTCACTGTGGGGCATGTTGAGTCTCTTGAGCACTTCGGAGGCCTTGTCGGAGTTGGCGAATACGATTCGCATGACGCCGTGCTCGGCCGAGTCCATCATGGTAATGGCGATGATGTTGATCTTGGCGGCGGCGAACTCGCCGAGGGCCTGTGCGAGGACACCGGGCTTGTTCACCATGAAGATCGAGAACTGCTTGGCAATGTACATATCCATGTTTCCTCAAACCTGATGGTTATATTACGGGTCCGCCGGTCTGCACGGCGGCGTGCCGGTCGGGGAAGAACTCGAATATCTTGTCGAGACTGGTGATCCTGAAGACGCGGTGCAACTGGGGGTCGATGGCGCTGATGACGACCTCGCCGCCTCGGGCCTGGGCCTCGGTTCGGGCGTCCAGGAGCAGTCCGAGAACCTGGGAGGAGAAGAACTTGACGCCCGCGAAGTCAAAAACCAGCCTCTTGGGGGTCGTCTGGGCGATGTAGCTCTTGATCCGCCTGCCGGCGGCAGCGATACCCTCCGTATCGCTGACGGAGGATGTGGTAAACGTGATAACGGCCGCCTCACCCCGGTCGTCAATCCGCACATTTGTCCTGTTCTGAGGGTTGCTCATACGTGTATATCTTGATACTCGGCCCGCCTGGCCGATATTATCGGTCTATTCGGTTGCTGCGTCAGTCGCTTATGCTTATACGGGATTTTCGGCCATTCGGGCGGCTTTATCAATGCGAAATCCTTGGGAATCCGTGTTCGTATTGCGTATTGCGTGTGTGGAGTCGCCTTTGGCGACGGTGTTCTTATACTGGGCTGTAACACTCCCGGTCTTCTGGACCAGTGGATGAGGCAGTGTCGCTGTGGTATGGTGGCGTCTCACAGGAGGCTATCATGGTCCAGCGGAAGCATCATGGAGGTACGTTGAAGGCGCGTGTGGCGGTGGAGGCGATTGCCGGTCACAGGACGGTCAACGAGATTGCAGGGGTCTACGGAATCCACCCGTCCCAGGTGGCCAAGTGGAGGGCCGAGGCCCTCGACGCAGCCAGGCCCCAGATCGTCAACACGGACCGAGGCAGCCGGTTCACCGGCGGCGACTGGATCGAACGTTGAAGACGGCCGGTGTGGCCATTTTCCATGGTGAATGGAACTACACCGTCAGCCCACACGGCAGGTAGATATCATATATGTTATTCCTACGCAAGCCCTTGGCCCGACGGCCTGGGCCAAGCTGCTGTACTTCCGCGACCGAACGGACAATGAGGTCGGCGGCTTCGGGATCACCAGGGCCGATGACCTGCTGTATGTCGAGGAATTCCTGACCGTCTGCCAGGAGGTTACCTGTGTCAGCGTCAAGTTCGATGATGAGGCGATGACCAACTTCTTCGAAACGCAGGTCGACCTCGGCCGAAGGCCCGAACAGTTCGCCCGAGTATGGTTGCACAGCCATCCCGGTAACTCACCCAAGCCCAGCGGAACCGATCACGACACCTTTGCACGGGTCTTCGGCGGTTGTCAGTGCGCCCTGATGTTCATCATCGCCCGGAACGATGCCTGCCACGCCCGCCTGGACTCCAACATCGGGCCCGGCGGCCAGGTCCTGATCCCGGTGGCCGTGGACTATCGCCGGCCGTTTGGCCCCAGCGGCCAGGAGTCCTGGGAGGCCGAGGTCCACGATGACTTCGAGATATGGTTGTCGTCCGATGAAGAGGGAAACGACTTCCCGCCGATGCCGGCCAATCCTCAATTGAGCCTGGCGACCGATAGAGAACAGCGAAGAGTTATTCTCTTCCCCTCGCATCGGTGATTCTCTTGGTTTCCTTCTCACCGCACCGCTTGCTCTGGCTGCGGTCTTTTCTGCGGAGGTAGCGGGAGCTCTATCGATCGCACGAAACGCGCCCTTTGAATCCTCATTCACCTGCCAGGGTATTGGGGTCAGGCCATTGGCCGGGCATCGAGATGGCCGAATCGCAACCCCTGATAAAGTTGCCATCGGCAGGTCCGGAGGGGCTGTTACGGCCTTGCGATCTGTGGTAGACTTGTTGGTAAGGCCGATCGTAGTAGGCGGCCGAAGGCTACCCAGAGAATCACAGTAGACGAATCGTCCAAAGACGACTCCAAGGTGCGCTTCCGGGTGTATGACGTTGACTTTTTTCGAAACGGATTCTATGAGGCAGCGGCCAGATGAGGAAGTGTTCTCCCGCCAGGGAAATCGATGTCGAGGGGAAGGGCATGCACTGCCTGATGCTGGCTTTCGAAGGCGACGAGATGCCGGGCAACTGGGCCGACGCACGAGTGATCAGCCAAGGTGAAGCCGACTAACCACAGAGTTGTTAACTCTGAATTACTTTAATTAGAGACCCTTATGCGAAAAACATCGCTCGTTGTCCTGACCTTGATGTTTCTGCCTTCGACATGCCAGGCGCAAGAAGATGCAGCAGACAAGAAGGAGGTCAAGCCGGGAGTCGTTACGACCCATGTCAACGGTCTGCACGGATACATCGGTTTTAATGCGTCCCGACCGTCAGACCGTACGCACTACAGTGCGGGCATGGGTTTCTATTCCGCAGTCTGGCCGCTGATCGCCAAACCGATTGCCGACTTCCAGATCGGCCTGCCCAGTGCGTGGATCACGCCGGACAACTCCGACAACAAGACCACCCCTCTGGCCCCAATCGGCACGCTGGCCCGCGACAACTGGCCCGAACGCGGGCCTACCTGGGATAGTGTTTTTCAGACCGTGGAAGGCGGTCTGGGTTATTGGGCGGGCAATCGATTCCGGTATGGGCCCCCGAAGTTCAGCATGAATGCCACCCCGCAATGTTACGACTATGAGGTCGGCTCTCCCGGATGGTCGTTCTTCTACAGTGACAAGGCCCTGCCGGACAATCGGCTGGGTATTGCCCAACTGAGCAATTGCTTGTTGATCCCGCCGGATGCGCTTCCCTTCGAGGGAAATCCCAATGGCAAGTTCCTCGGATACACCTACATGGCTTTGCCTTTTACTGAACCCACCACAGAGGACCCTCCCACCGGCGATCAAGCCTGGACCTGTTTCCTCAGTGCGGCCAACTTCAAAGGACCCATCGCCTATTATATCCCGGAGACCTGGAGCAAGATCGGCAAGTTGTTCAATTATCCCTTTATCTATGGGCGGGGCCTCGACGCTCGGCCGGGGGTAATGGGCGGTGGCGCAATGGAAATCAATACGGTGCCCTGCTTTGAGGCCAAAGACGCAAACGGTGTCATGTATTCGAAGATACCCAAGCTCGAATTCCCGGTGGATGATCAGGGAAGAACCCTTCTGGTACAGGACGTTACCTATTACTCCAAGGCGGCCCTGTATGACGCCTTCAAGTCTTGGCGGGATGGAGGCCCGGCCTGCTCCGGACAATTCGACGAGAAGGGTGCTTGGAAATCCGCGCTGACGACACACACCACGCGCTACGATCAGGCTGGCAAGAAAATAACCGGCGTCGAGCGTGTTTTTGACACCAAAGTCTATGAGGGCAATGTCTGGGGCCTGGAGTGGTTCAACAGCGACATTAGTCCCAACGGTTCGTTCCCGCAATATTTCAAACATGTTGGGAACGAGCGGGTGGCCGTGTCCGCCGCGGGACTGCCTGCGGAGACACAGCTCCTGTCAAAGGAGTTTAAGCTGGCAAAGGCGGGGAGTCCCTACACCTCTCCTGCCGGGGGTGCCTGGGGCAATCCCGGCCCCGTCCGCGGGCCGTTCACGGTCCACCTCGCCGACGGTTCCATGGTCACCTATTCCTGGTATCGTTTTGTCGATCAGCCGTCCTTCCAGCAGTACAACTGGAGTGATGACAAGAAGGAGAAACTACAGTCCTTTGTTGAGAAGATCCATGCACACTGGCCGATCGACAGAGACTATATGGCCCCACCCAGCAGTGGAACTCTGGCGACGCTCGACCCGGCTCTTCTCCTGATACCACCGAAGGGACTTGAGGTCGGCTATGTTCCCATAGTAACGCGCCAAGAAATAGACCCTAACTAGCCTGTTGTGGAAACGATGTGGCGTAAGAACTCGACGGTTCATCTCAGCAGAAACGATCAGCAGATGTTGGATGGGCGTTTCGGACCCGGCTGCCAAATGGCGATGCGGATCGTCGTGCGACTTGCCGAGGCCTGTGGCGTAGCCGAATTGATGGATGTGACACAGGCCCATATCGACGGATGTGGCCTGCTGAGCGAATCGAGCCTGTTCTTCGCCGAGATGCTGGCCGGCAAGGGCGCAAAGGTTGTGATACCCACCACGTTGAGCATGGGGCCGCTCGACCTTCAGAACTGGCAGAAGTTCCACATTGACCCGTCCTATGCCGATAGGGCATTACGCCAGGGGTGGGCCTATGAGTCAATGGGTTGTATACCCACCTGGACGTGTGCTCCGTATCAGAGTTATCTGACCCCGCGTTTCGGCCAGCAGATTGCATGGGGCGAATCCAACGCGGTCGTCTATGCCAACTCGGTGCTTGGAGCGAGAACCAACCGATATGCGGACTTCCACGATATTTGCGCAGCAATCACCGGCAGGGTTCCCATGTGCGGCCTGCATCTGCAAGAGAATCGCAAGGCCCAGGTGCTGCTACAACTCACGGGTATTCAAGCCGATCAAATGCAGGGCGATGATTTCTATGCCGCTCTGGGGTACCTGATCGGCATCCAAGCGTTCAACCAGATACCCGTCATTGACGGGATGCCTGTTGATGTGACAAGCGATAATCTCAAGGCGTTGGGCGCCGCGGCGGCGTCTTCCGGCTCTGTAATGCTGTTTCACGCGGTGGGCGTTACCCCTGAAGCAGCCACTCTCGATCAGGCATGCCAAGGGGACAAGCCACAGCGGGTTGTTGAGGTTACTGTGCAGGATATCGAACTGGCTCGCAAAGAGTTGTCCACAGCCGTCAAAGCAGATCACGTTGATGCAGTTGTGCTCGGTTGCCCTCACTTTTCTTTCGAAGAGTTCCGCCAGCTCGCGCGCTGCATTAGGACAAACCAAGCCAAACACATAGGTCCAGCGACACGGTTCATCGTGAAGACCAGTCGCACGTCTTATTCACTGATCAGACAAAATGAGATGCTCGATCTGTTTGAAGGTTTTGGTATTGAGATTACTCTTGATACATGTGTGTTTCACACTCCTATACTTGAACCGGATACAAAGGTGATAATGACCAACTCTGGCAAGTGTGCCTATTATGCCCCGGGCGAACTCGGCGTCACGGTCGCGTTCGGCTCGATGCAACAATGCGTGGATTCGGCAGTGAAAGGTTGCGTATGTTAGATGGCGGCACACCAGTTCATCTTCAAGCCAGAGCCATTATCCCCGGTTCTGCCCAGGGGGAGGTTTTGGTTACAGCATCGCCTTTGAGTTTCTGGGGCGGGATCTGTGCGGAAACGGGGGAAATCATCGATCGCCGACACGAAAAGTCCGGCGAGAGTGTTACCGGAAAAGTATTTGCCTTTCCCAACGGCAGAGGCTCAAGCACTTCCAGCGCCGTTCTGCTTGAGTGTATCCGCGCGGGGACTGCTCCGGCCGCCATCCTAAACTCCCTTGTTGACTCTGCGATGGCGCTGGGATCGATTGTGGCCGACGAACTCTATGGGAAGTCCGTACCTGTCTTGGTCCTTTCAGAGGAGGATTTCGCCGTACTCCACGATGGTGACTCGGTGCAAATCCATCCTGATGGTCGAATAGTCGTATCAGCGTGAAAAGGAATGACCTGATGGATCAAGATAGAATCCTGTATCTTGCGGCCAAAGATGTCGAGCGAGCCGGTGTCGACATGAAGAGAATCATTGACGCTATAGAGACAGTTTATCGCCACAAGGGTCAGGGCGATGTTGAGACGCCTTCGAAGATTGGTGTGCATACCCGACCCAATGCCCTGATCCATGCAATGCCGGCATACATCCGCGCAACCGGGACTGTCGGAATGAAATGGGTCAGTGCGTACCCGGAGAACTTCAAATTCAACGTCCCTCAGATCTCGGGACTGATCGTTCTGAACGATGATCAGACGGGATTGCCCTACTGCATCATGGACTGCCGCTGGATTACAGCCAAACGGACTGGAGCCAAGACTGCTGTCGCGGCGGGCTTCTTGGCGCGGAAAAGTGCTGCGCGCGTGGGTATCCTGGGATGTGGAGTCCAGGGCCGCAGCAATCTGGAGGCACTGTGCGAGCGTTTCGCAATCGAGGACGTGCACGCGTATGACGTTGACAACGACGCTGCCAGGCGATATGCGGATGAGATGTCGGTTCAATTCGGAGTTGAAGTGACAGTCGCTGATGTGCCGGCCGACGCAGTCCGGCAGATGGATATTGTTGTCACGGCCGGGCCGATCACCAAAGAGCCCTCGCCCGTTATTGAGAACGAGTGGTTCGAACCGGGGGCTTTTGCAGCTCCCCTGGAATTCGATTCGTATTGGAAACCGGAAGTGCTGAAAAGTGCGGACCTGTTCGTCACGGATGATGTGGAACAGATGTTCTACTACCAATCCATAGGCTACTTCCGCCACATCCCGACAAGAGGGCAGGTTCACGACCTCGCAGACGTGGTGATAAACAAGGCGCCCCGCAGGAGCAGTGAGAATCAACGCATCATTGCGATGAACCTTGGGCTGGCAATAGATGACATGGCTGTAGCTTCGTTGATCCATAAAGCAGCCAAAGAAAAAGGACTCGGAGTCTGGCTTGACATGTAACACTCACCCCTGACAGACGGTCCCCAACTGAAAGTACCTGGCCCCATCCCATGTGATGCTTACATATATGGGGTCTTCCTTCGCGCCGTATCGATCCAGTAGATCTCCGACGCCCACCGTAGCCCCGCCAGCCGAGACGCCCGTCGCGATCACGCCCACCACAACCATCCTGGCAACTATACGGTGCATTCGCGACCTCCTGCTGTGTTGAGATCCTGACCGATACGCGCTGCCTGCCTCGGTAGTGCTTGTAGCCTTGCATCCACTTGGGCCATTGCTGAGGGTACAGGCGTGGTCTGCCGCCGAACCTGGAGCTACCCAGAGGCCACCTCAAGGTCCACAGTTCCTTGAGGCCCACCTTGCGGACGTGCCAGTCAGCAAGGAGCGTATTGACGCAGCCGTAGTGTCGGTCGATACAGAAGACCTGGATATCCTCGGGCAGCGAATCCCAGTCGGGAAACGACGGGTATTCACGCAGATAGGCTCCGGGGTTCAACAGCGGTCCGTCGGCGTCGCCGGCACGTTCAACGCCGCCGCGATACTGGGTCTTCAGGCCGGCGGCGTCCAGGACCGCGTCACCAATGCCACCGAACGGACCGCCAAGGGCGTCGATGCCCTCCGCCAGGATGTTCGCAACAGCGTCATTGGGTTCCGTTAGACTGTTGGACTGTTCGGCTGTTGGACAGCCGCCCTTCCTGACAGCCCGACAGTCTACAGCCTGAAAGTCTCGAAGACATGGCACTGACACTGACCGAGAAGCTCGACAGCCGGAAATCGACCACCGGCGACAACGCCTCGGTGGAGATGACCTACATCCTCACCGGCACCAGCGACGACGTCGTCGCCCGCGACCTGGTCATCGATAACACACCCATCTACTATAATAGCCTGATTCGCCAGTCCATCCAGGTCGAGCCGGACTGGGGCGGCCGGGGGGCTGGGATGTGGGTGCGGGAATTGGAGGGATTGAACGGGAATGGCAGGTTTATGCTTGACGGGGGCTGTGAGGATGGGTAATCTATGGGTGCGTATCGGGACGGCCGTGCGGTCGGCCAAGGCTTGGCTGCGTCGGCGATGTCTATGAGATGACGCGAGGGCAAGGAGAACGTCATGGGATGCACGGGTTGGCGAGCGGTGGTTGCCGCCGTTGTGGTGCTGTGGATGGCGGCGGGGGTAGCGTGCGGGAAGACTATCTACGTGGACGACGACGCCAATAGTCCCGGCGACGGCCGCACTTGGGCCACGGCGTACAGATACTTGCAGGATGCGCTCGCCGACGCCAATAGCTCGCCGAAGCCCGTGGAGGTCCGCGTGGCGCAGGGGGTGTATCGGCCAGACGAGGGAGGTGGCCAGACCGTGGGCGATCCGGAAGCGACCTTTGGATTGTTGAACGACGTCGCTCTGCGTGGGGGGTATGCGGGACTGGCGGGGCCTGAGGCGAACGCCAGGGATATCGGCTGCTTCGAGACGGTGCTGAGCGGGGACATTGGGATACCGGACTTCCTCTGGGACAATGTGTGCCACGTGGTAACCGGCGCAGCAACCGGCGCCATGGCTATGCTCGATGGCTTCACGATTTCAGGCGGCAACGCTGATTGTTGGTATTTGGGTGACTTGGGAGGCGGCATGACCAACTCAGGCCGGGCCCACGTTGTGCGATGTACGTTTGAAAGCAACAATGCCTATGTTGCCGGCGCCGGCGTGTACAATAGCGGAGGGAATATGACGTTCGTCGAATGTGTCTTTCGGGGCAACGGTAGCGAGATGTGGTTGTCAATCGGGCCAGCTTATGGCGGTGCGATTGCGGGAGCTGCCGGATCGCTGACGCTCGTCAACTGTGTGTTCGTCGGTAACTCCGCGCATTCGTACGGAGGAGGCGTTAGATACGGCAACGGAGCGGTGCGTGTCGATGGCTGCATGTTTTGGGGAAACCGCTCTTTCGGCGGGGGCAGCGGCATTGTGGCAATGGGCGGCGTCACCATGGTCAGGAATAGCATTCTCTGGGGTAATGTGAGTTCGGGCGAGGCGGGGCAAGCCGCACAGATGATAGCAGATCAGCTCGAAGCCGCATACTGCTGTGTTGAAGGCTTGAGCGGCAGTCCGGCGGGACCTGGGAATATCGGTCTGGACCCGCGCATCGCGAAGGCCGGGTATTGGGGGGAGGGCAACGATGCAAACCTGCCGGTGAACTGGTGGCGAGAGGATGCGGTATGGGTGGATGGAGACTATCATTTGAAGAGCGAAGCGGGTCGGTGGCTGACGGACGAGGGACGATGGACGACGGACGATGTGACGAGTCCTTGTATCGATGCGGG
>DDXG01000356.1 GCA_002347125.1 Phycisphaerales bacterium UBA2266 | reverse complement strand
GTGCTGGCGTGGTTCTCCATCCTGCCGTTTCTGCTGCCGGCCGTCATCCAGCGCCAACTGGCCGCCCTGCAGACCACGCTGACCGCCGACGGCGTCTGCCTGCAATCCACGGGCTACACCTGCGGCCCGGCCGCCGCCGTTACCGCCCTGGCCGCCCTCGGCATCCCCGCCGATGAGGGCCAACTGGCCATCCACGCCCGCAGTAACCCCGTAACCGGAACCCTTCCCGCCCGCCTCACCACCGTCCTGCAGCGCCTCTACGGCGACCAGGGCCTCCGCTGCCGCTACCGGCGGTTCGACTCCGTCGCCCAACTCGCCCACGCCGGCCCGACCCTGGCCATCGTCCGCGACGGCCGCCTGCGAGACCACTGCGTCGCCGTCCTCAACATCTCCGACCACACCGTAACCCTCGCCGACCCCGCCCTCGGCCGCATCCAAATCCCCCGCCAACAATTCGCCACCCAATGGCGCCACCAAGCTATAGTCCTCGAATTGAACGGGGCCAATACATCTTCTCCGTCCTCGCTCTGATAATCGTGTGCTCCAGCGACATGGACGATATGGCTGACGACAAGAAGCGCGTGATCATCGTGCGGCGGCAGGGCCTGACCATCTTCCGCGTTTCCGCCTGGCCCGGCTGGCGGGACATCGCCATAACGCTGTGCGGCGCTATCATCATTGCCGTCATCCTCGGGGGCATGCTCGTGTTGCTCCACACGGTACGCAGTGCCTTTGCGGACCTGACATCGTACCCTTGGGTCAATCGGATCGTCGGTTTCGTTGTCGTCGGGTCTTTTGACTTCTCCGTCGTTGCCGTTCTCGCCTTTTGCCTGATTTGGACGCCATACTTCATCCTTTACCAGTTGAGCCCCAAGGAGTTATGGATCGAAGACGGCCGCCTCTGTCATACGGTCCGCCTCTTGGGCCTGCTGCCGCGCACCCACAGAATCCCTTTCGACCGAATCACCGAAATAAGAATCGCCCCATCGGGCTCGATCTTCCACCTCAAGGCCATCTACACAATGAAGCTGCCTCGCTTCATTCATTTCTTCGTCGCCTACTGGACGGACAAGCCCCTGCGCTGGCCGCTGACGCTCGCAAACGACATCCCCACCCGCCGCGAAGCCGAACAGATACAACTCCAACTGCTCGAACCCATGACCCGGGCGGCAGCGCCATGCGAATAAGTCGCCCTGCGCGCAGCAAGCCTTCAGTTCGTCCCCAGGCGCGACCAAATGCCACCCCTGAACCCTGAAGCCTGAAGCCCCAAGCCTGCCCCCGCGTGCTGGTAATCCCCAAAGCGGCAAACGCACCCACGACACCCGGTTGCCGCCTCACGCACGGACTGCCGGCACCTCTTGAACCGACGCCGTCGAGCTGCTATACTTCATGTCTCTATGCACCCCAGAAAGGTCCACATCAAGAGCTTCGGCTGCCAGATGAACAAGCTCGATACGGGCCTGGTCGCCGCGGCCCTGGCCGAAGCCGGCTGGGAAGTCGTCGACCACGTCAAAGACGCCGACGCCGTCCTGATCAACACGTGCAGCGTCCGCGAGCACGCCGAGGCCCGCGTCTTCTCACACCTGGGCCACCTCAAGCACATCAAACGCACCAAACCCGGCCTGATCGTCGCCGTCATCGGCTGCATGGCCCAGCGCCTCGGCCCAAAGCTCCTCGAACACGAGGCCGTCGACATCGTCTGCGGCCCCGCCGACATCCCCCAAATCCCCCAGTTGTTGGCGCAATACGCAATACGCAACACGAACGATGAGCCATCGAGCGTCGAGTATCCAGCATCCAGTATCGAGCATCCGGTGGGGTGGCAGCCTTTCGCGCAGCGAAGGGCTGGTTCGGTCCGGCCCTTGCCTTCGGCAAAGGCCGCCACCCCGACGCAACGTACGAACGACGAGATACGAGCCGCAACCGACCAGGCCCTGGAGCAATTCGAGACCGCCTACGGCATCGCCGCCGACCCGGTCCCCGGCCAGGCCTTCGTCCGCGCCATGCGCGGCTGCGACAAGTTCTGCTCCTACTGCATCGTCCCCTACGTCCGCGGCCGCGAGCAATCCCGCCCCCCGCAGGCCATCCTCGAGCAGGTCCGCCGCCTCGCCGACTCCGGCGTCCGGCAGATCACGCTCCTGGGCCAGACCGTCAATTCCTACAAGTACAAGGCCGGCGAACGAACGTACTGTCTGGCGGACCTGCTGGCAATGGTCGCCGAGGTCAACGGCATCGACTGGATCCGCTTCGTAACCAGCTACCCGCAGCGCAAGTGCTACCGCGAAATCCTCCAGGCCATGGCCGACCTCGACAAGGTCTGCCGCTGCATACACATGCCCGCCCAGAGCGGCTCCGACCGCATCCTGGCCGCCATGAACCGCCGCTACACCGCCGCCGAATACCTCGACATGCTCGCCGAGGCCCGCGACATCGTCCCCGGAATCTCGCTGGCGGGCGATTTCATCGTGGGCTTTCCCGGCGAGACCGACGCCGACTTCGCCCGGACCGTCCAACTGGTCCGCGCCGCCGGTTACCACAATTGCTACGTCTTCCAGTACTCCCCCCGCCCCGGCACCCGCGCCGAAAAAGGCCTCCAGGACACCGTCTCCGCCGAAATCAAACAGCAGCGCAACGTCGAACTACTCGCCGTCCAGGAGCAGATCAGCCGGCAGCTCGCCGCCGAATTCCAGGATAAGACCGTCCGCGTCCTGGTCGAAGGCCCCAGCAAAAAGCCCACCGAAGGCCTGGGAACAACCGGCCATCTCCAACTGACCGGCCGCACCGAAGGCGACTGGATCGTCGTCTTCAACGCCCCCGCCTCGCTGGCGGGCCAATTCGCCGACATCCGAATCACCCGAACCAGCCCCTTGACCCTCTTCGGGAGCATTTCTCCCGAGACTGCGCCCCAAGTCTGACACCTGACCGCCCATATCAGCCGAAAAACGCGGAAAACGCCGTTTCGGTGTGTCTGGGCACGACTTTTCTCACATTTTGCCAGATTTGCGAACACGCACACGGCCGATATGTTATCATATATGATAACATAGAACTGGTGGTGTGTAAAGGAGGATAATCATGGCAGAACGCAACAACGAACCGTTCGGCAATCGGCTCAAACGAATACGCTTGGAAAACGGCTATGGCCTTCGGCGATTCGCCAATCTCATCGAAATGAAGGCATCCAATCTTTGCGACGTTGAGCACGGACGTCGCCCCATGCCCCAAGAGTATCTGGAACCGGCCGCCGAGGCTCTCGGCCTGGAACGCGGGACGGCTGAATGGGAACAGTTCTTCGAATCGGCCCGCAAGGACGATGAGGTTCCCGCTGACCTGAGAAAGGTCATCCAACGACCTTTCATCCCGGCGCTGCTGCGTACCATAGACAACGTGCAGTTGTCCGACAATCAGATCAGAGCCTTGATTCACGATATCCAAGGAGGGACGCCGCAAGACAATGAGTGCACATGAAGCCTTGAGAACATACACCGCCAAGGAACTGGAGCAAATAGCTGCCGAGCAGATCCGCAGACTGAAAGAGCGGGGGGATCTCTCCATCCCTGTTGACATTGAAATGATTGTGGAACAATTCCACGGTATCGAGATTGATGTACACCGGGGTCTCAAGGAACGCCATCACGTCTGGGGAGTTGTGGGCCGGCTATTGGAATCAGACAAGATGCTGATCCTCGTGGATGACCAGTTGATCGACCAGGACCATCTTCACAAGCTCTACAGGATGACCGTAGCCGAGGAATTGGCCCATGCGATTCTGCATGGCAACGCGATCCGGAAAGTCAAGACTGTCGATGATTTCCTGGAATTTCAGAAACACATTGACTGGGACCGTCACGACAGAAACGCCAAGAGGCTGGCAGCGGCCCTGCTCATGCCCGCGCAGCACGTCCTGCAGGATGCCCGTGGTTGGTACTCAAAGTTGGTCACTCTGGTTGGTTACGGAAGCCCGGATGTGATCAAGAAGCACCTCTCTGGAAAGCTCGCGGAGGACTACGAGGTCTCCCTGTCGGCGATGAGATATCGACTCGGAGAATGGCCGATGAAGATATATGACAGAATCGATGCTGCGGTGCGCGATCGCCTCGACTTCCTGGAGTAGCACCTGGCTTCCGCCTGTCAACTGGGTGTATCTGGTGACATAATACCGTCGATGGCCGCGGCGATGTGCTCTGCAATGAACCGGTGACAATCACCCCCCGGCGGGGTAAACGCCTCGCGGATGGTCTCGATCATGTCGCCGGCCAGCGTCGGAGGGGCCTCGATGTCGTATTCGGCCGGTATCGCGTCGAGGCTCCCGGCAACGGACCGGACGACATTGGCCGCGTTGAAATACCGCTTCTTCAGCGTGAACTCATCGTAAGGCCACTGCTCTTTCGGCCGCTCCAGCCACGCATACAGCGCGTTCGGCAGCGCAAACGGCGCCAAGTGTTTCTCCGGCCCGAACCGCATCCGCCGACAAAACAGTGCAAACAACACCTTGGTCAGCCGCCCCAGGTCATAGACCACGGTCCCCCGCGCCCCCAGACACGCCGCCTCCAGCGTCACCGTCCCCGACGACATGATCGCATGAGACCCCGCACACAGCAGCAGCCGCGTATCCTCGCCGCACACACCCAGCCGCTGCGGCCGCGTGATCCGCTCACGACCGGCCGCCAGTTGCGACTCGATATAGGGCTGCACCGTCTCGTCGGCGGCGCTGACCAGACAATGCAGCCCCGGATAACGGTTCAGAATCTCAACCACCGCCTCCATGATCGTCGGCAGCACCCGCCGAACACTGCCCGGCCGGCTGCCCGGCAGGATCGTCAGAATATGCGCCCCATCCGCAATGCCGTGCCGCCGTCGAAACGCCTCCACCCGCGGCATATATCCGTCCCGCCTCAGCAGCGCCGCCGAGTGCCCGGCAAAGACCACCTCCGCCCCCGCGGCACGGGCCCCTTGCCCACCGGTGTGACATCCCTTCGCGCAGCGAAGGGATGGTTCGATCCTCGTGGCGCGCCCATCGGCCCCGCGCGTGGCCCCGCCATCTGAATCCTGAAGCCTCGACTCTGAAGCCTGACGCCTGACAATGCCCCGCCCCATCCGTTCGCTCGCCCGGCCGTACGTGTCGTAATTCAGCGGCGTCAGGCACACAACCTTGTCGAAGTGCTTCAGAGGCAGCTTCCCCCGGTCGGCCACAGTGCACATGCTCGTCGCCACGACGTACACCCGGCGCATGGCCGGGCGCACGCTGTCCTTGAACCACCTTACCCACGTCAGCGGCCGAAACACATTCGCCAGCCCCACACCCAACCAATTGAGCCGCCAGCCCCATATCTCCGGCGGCCCGACCAGCATCTTGTAGGTCTGCTCCGGCAACTCCGGCGCCAGCGCCAGATTGAACATGTGGTGCGTCACCCCCACAAACACCCGCGCCGGCCGCTCATTGAGGTCCCGCAGCAGGTAGCGGTAGATCGCATCCCAGTCATCATACGTGGCCACGCTGAACTCCACCGTCGCCAAGTCCGGCCGATCAAAGATGTTCTCCACCCCAACCTGCGTGCAATGCACCCCCGCCAGACCGGCCGCCCGCACCCCATCCGCCCGCAGCTTCAGCAGTTCTCCATGAACTGCCGCCGCCAGGACATCCCCCGACTTCTCACCGGTGCAGAAGAAAACGTCGATAGGTTTGTCCGTTGCCATCGGTGCCGCGGTCATTTCCCGGGCACAATGGCCCGCGTCGCCCCGGTCGTGAATCCGCCATCGACCAGGATGATCTGCCCCGTGATATACTCCGACGCATCGGAGGCCAGGAAGACCACCGTCCCATCCAGGTCGTTGGGCCGGCCCGGCCGACCCAGCGGAATCCGCCCGCAGATGTACTCCACCCACGGCCGGTTCTCGTACAGTGCCGCGTTCTGCGCCGTCTTGAACCACCCGGGCGCCAGGCAGTTGACCGTAATCCCGTGCCGCCCCCACTCGGCCGCCAGCGACCGCGTCATCTGCAACACCCCGCCGCGGCTGGCCGTGTACGGCACGATTCCCTCCATCCCGAACACGCACGTGCATGAGCCAATGTTGATGATCCGCCCGTACCCGCGCCCAATCATGTGCCGGGCCGTCGCCTGCGCAACGAAAAACGCCCCCTTGAGGTTCGTATCCAGCACCGTATCCCAGTCCTCCCACGTGAACTCCGTCCCCGGCGCGCGAATATTCAGCCCCGCGTTGTTGACCAGGATATCGATCTTGCCATACTCGGCCACCGCCGCCTCCACCATCGCCGGAATATCGTCCTTGGCCGTCACATCCAGCCTCAGCGGCAGCGCCTTTCGCCCCAGGGCCTCGATCTCCGCCTTGAATGGTCCCAATCGCCCCACATCGCGGCTGGTAATCACCAGGTCCGCCCCCGCCCTCGCCAGCGCCCGCCCGAAGTACTGCCCCAGCCCCCGGCTCGCCCCGGTAACGATAGCCACCTTACCCGTAAGATCAAATAACCTCTGCATGACAATGCTCCACCTGAACAAACGAAAAACACAAAACACAAAACGCAAAACCAAAACCTAAAACGCAAAACCTGAACAAAGTTGCATCCCTATGTCGCCGGCCGCTCCTTGTCATGCTGAGCGAAGCGAAGCATCTGGGCCTCGGATTGGTTTGACGCCCGTCGGGCAGTTGGCCTCAGTACCACGCAACCTCATCCAAAACCCAAAACCCGGCACATGCCGCGTCCCGGCGGGGTTTTGGGTTTGGGCCTGTGGTTTGGGCTTTTCAACTTTGACTTTCTAGTTCCAGTCGTAGGGTGCAGCAAGCCCCACCCCACAGTCTAAAGCCCGGCGTCTGAAAGCCTTATGCTCTTGTGCTCTTGTGCTCTTTGATCTTCGCTGTGTCGTCTTGGTATTTGCTGTTTGATAGTTGATATTCCTACGGTTCCAGCACCACCTTCAACAGCCTCTCCTTGCCCGCAAGCAGCCGCTCAAACGCCTCGGCCCCATCCTTCAGCGGCCGCACCTCGCTGATCAGAGGCTCCACATCGATCCGCCCGGAAGCCACCAGGCCGATACACTGCTCGAACTCCCCGCTCGATGCATAGGAACCCGTCACCGTCAACTCCGACGCAATGAACTGTTGCAGGTCGAACTCGGCCCGCGGCTGGATATTACCCACCGCCACAATCGTCCCGCCCGTCCGCGTCGCCGCGACAGCCGCCGCAAACGTCTCCGGCAATCCCACCACCTCAAACGCCATGTGCACCCCCCTGCCATCCGTAATGTCACGCACCGCCTCAACCAGCGGCGAGGGCGCCCCACGTAGCACGGGCGCCCCGCCCGTG
>DDXG01000222.1 GCA_002347125.1 Phycisphaerales bacterium UBA2266 | reverse complement strand
CAACTACGGATGGGGCAAGCTCCTGGACTTGGGCGACCGACCATAGAGAACCTAACCCGACCGTACGTTAGAGCGTGATTCCAACATCCCAAGAGTAGGCTCAGAGTACTGTCCGATCTATGCAATGCCTCAACATTCGACCGTCCGGTTGTCGTCAGTTTGACCGATGCATATGATGGCGGGGTGTTACGAAACAGGTCTTCGTTCTGTTCGACCTGCAATCGCCCCGGCTTGTAGCGGGCGATGGAGGCACCAATCGCAACATGAACGCCGTCACACCTTCTGGTGACAATAGACAACAGCGACGACTTTACCGATATGATATTAGGGACAGCCACCTGTTATTATATAATGTACACCTCTTTTCCTGATTATCCGTCGCCATCCTTCAAACCTAACACCCAATACGCCGCCCGCGACCATGTCTCTGGCCCAAAGCGACAAGCCCAGCGATTACAACAACTCGGACTTCTCAAAGAGCCGTTCCTCTCCTACCACGCCGCCTCCCGTCCGTCAAGCCAAATCCCGCCAGAGGCGGATCAGCGGCCGCAGGCCGCTTCACCCGGCGGTCCCGCGCGCCGTCGCGGTCCGGTGCATTTTTTGCGAACACCCGCTGTACCTCCCCCCGCTCCCCACGCCCTCGCCACACAGACCCCCAAAAATGTACCGGACCCCTTTAATTCGCGCAGCGAAGGGATGGCAAACACTCAGCAAGCCGGGCAGGGTAACGTCACAAACGCGAGGACAGAGGCGCAGACGGGTGGCATTCCTTCGCGCAGCGAAGGGATGGGGAACACGCGGTAAGCCGGGCAAGGTAACGTCACAAACGCGAGGGTAGAGGCGCGCCAATCGGCGGAATTGTGAAAAAATTATTACTCCCGTCCGGACAAGGACTTACGGCGACGCGGCTGGCGCCGGCGGCGGGAAAACTCGTCACAAACGCGCATGTTCCGCCCAAGGGTAGAGGCGCGTGTGTGTCTCGCAAAGGAACCGAATGGCGCACCGCCCGAACGTGCGTTGAGCTTCTCATCCGCGGGGGCGGCCGCGACGGCCCTGTGCCCGGCGCGCACGACGTTTAACGTTCAATGTTCTCACTATGGCAGCATCACAACCGCCACATCCTCGCCGTCCAGGTGTATCGTCGCCCGGCCGTCGGTGAATTGAACGTCCTTCGAGGCGACCAGTTCATGGGCCCTTACGGTTCGGGCGTCGTCGAGTTGGATAACGGCCGCAACGGGGGCATCGCCGTCGTTGAACACCGTCAGGTGTCTGTCACCGAAACGCTCGATACGGACGGCGGGGTTGTCGCAGCGGGCCCCCGGAACCGCCCGCCACCCGGCCTCCGCCACGATCCTGCACAGAGGGACGTACTTCTTGAACAGGTCGCGGTCGCGGTTGTAGAGTTCCGGCCGCGTGAAATAATGGCCCTGCGAGGCATTGTGGCTGAAGAAGCCGGGGAACATGCCATAGGCCAGAGATCGTTTCATGTACTTCTCGACGCGCTCATGGTCGAAACGCTCGAACTGCGTGTTCATCAGGAAGCAATAGGGCTTGGCCCCGCACAGGCTGCGGCGGTAGAGCAGGTCCGCGTGGGACATGGGCTGCCACCGGCCGCCGGGGTTCCAGTCAGTCTCGGTGCCAAGGACATCGAGCAAGGGAGCGAGCCAGCAGAGCCGCGACGGGGTGCTGTTGGCCATCATATAGCCGCCGGAGTCGGTCACGTCGCGGGCAATCGCGCGGACGTACTCGAAGGCGATCAGTCCTCGCAAGACCGCCGGCTGCCTGGTATTGCGGGAGAACGTCAGAGGCGTATCGGCGGCGGCGAAGTGGTCGCGGCGGAAGTCCAACTCGGCCGTGACATAGCCTTCGCTGGAGTCGATGTACTCGCCGTCGAGCCGGGCCGAGGCGCCGGGCCCGTAGAGCCGCTGCCGCAGGTCCGCATTCCATTTGTTCGAGAAGTCCGTCGGGTCGCCCTTGACGGCCGGCATGGAATTCATGCTCCAGACGGCCCCGTCGCACCAGGGTGTATCCTGCAGTTGCGCAACGAAACGGCCGGCCTCGTCGTGGAAGCCACTGGCGAAAAGGGCCTTGGCGCTGCGATCGTTCTTCTCGTCGCCCAGGCGGCGGGCCTCGGCCAGGGCCGCATCGAGGGTGCGGGGCATCCCCTTGGGCATCGACATCCACCAGGTCATGGGCTCCGTGTAGCGGAACGTCAGGACGCCATGCTCATCGTCCCAGGCCGTCTCGTTGTTGCCCTCTTTGAAGCGGAAGCCGAAGTCCTGCCAGCCCGCGACCTCGCTGATCTTCGCGAAGGGCATCCAGAGGCCCTGCTGCGGTATGCGGCAGTGGAACGCCTCCGGATAGGTCTCATAATATCGCGCCAGAGCCGCCCGAAAGCCCCAGGCCGGGTCGAAATCGAATTGACAGAACCGCACGGTCGCGGAGGGCCTCTCCGGCGTCAGGCCGATGTCATAGATGAGGAAGAGTTCCTCGGTGCCGGCGTTGTAGCCGACACGGAAGACGGCCGGTCGAGCCATGTCAATGCCCAGGG
The DNA here is from genome assembly GCA_002347125.1 of Phycisphaerales bacterium UBA2266. GTDB lineage: Bacteria > Planctomycetota > Phycisphaerae > Sedimentisphaerales > Anaerobacaceae > UBA2266. Next base: position 6,113 of record DDXG01000222.1, on the reverse strand, counting down.
CCAGGCCCTTGTCGGGACCGGCCACGGCGGCGAAGGGGTAACGGCTCAGCAGTCCCGCGGCCCCGGCGGCCGTAGGGGCGGCATTGAGGTACTGCCGGGCCGGTTCAACGGGCTCGCTGCGCAGCCCGTCGTGCAGCCAGGTAGCACCGGCGGCGGGGAACTTGACGGCGTAGATAAGACTGATCGCACGGTCGCGGCCGGTCGTGTCCGTCAGGGTCGCATCGAAAAACGTCGTCCCGTCGCGAACCGATTCAGCACAGGACAGGCCAATGCCCAAGGCCTCGTTCACGAGCCGTACGAAATCCCCGTCGGCCGCGACGTCTCGCAGTTGAAAGCCCGAACGAGGCCCGGCGGCGATGCTTACAGGGACGGTGTCGAACAGGGCAGCTCCGGCCGGCGGACGGGCCAGACGCAACTGCGGATCACGGAACCACGCCTTGCCGCTATGGGAGCGCAGGAGCATGTGAAAAGAAACGGAACGGACGGGCTTATCGGGGAAGATGACGACCTCGGCCCGCTGCCAGTCATGCGTGCCCACATTGAACACATCCGTCCGCCCCCACAGCGGCGTGCCGTCGGTGTGTACAAGGTCGATGTACAGTGCGTAGTCGTTGTTCCGCGACCCGCCCACGCCCTCGGCCTTGCTCCAGGCCGAGGCGAAGATGGGTTCCGGCCGCGTCTGGTTCAGCGTGATAGTCTGCGAAGCGCCCCGCTGCACCCGTGAATCATCGCCGTTATCGCAGAGGAAGACATCCCCCTGCCGCACGAATCCCTGCTGCCAACCGACCCAGCCATCGCCCTTGAGCAGGTTCTCACCGGCATCCGCGGACTTGAGTATCTTCTTGACCACCGCCCCATCGGGCATATCAGCCGCGTGGCTCACACCTGCAAGGCACAGCATCGCCACCGCCGATAGCCGGACAAACACGGCGGCGACGGCATGGGTTGATTTTCGACGGTTGCGTACGGTGTCAAAGCGTGCCATTGAGTGCCCCTTCACACAGAGAACGTACCGGGCCCTCCATTTGCCCCCCGGCATAGTGGCAGGCCGCGGCCTTCGAGCGAATCAGAGTATACCCGCTGAAACCGCGGTTTGAACAGCCCGCCGCGGCAACTTGGCTGAACCGGAAGTGATGGTGAAGATGATCTCTTGCGAAATCGAGCCTTGACAGTGCGGGTGTTTGCCGGTATAATATGGTCTGCGCGTCGGAGTTCGTCGCAGGAATGTAATCGAGGCAGCCGGCAGGGTGGGCAAATGCCGTCTTTGCCCACGCGGCCGATCTGATTGATCTGGAGGACAGGACAATGGGAAAGCCGGCCATCATCGGGTTCATGGTTCTGGCTGTATGGGCGAGGCCGGCATGGGCATCCAATCCGGCGGACGTTACCGGCGACGGCGTCGTGGATATGCACGATATCGCCGCCATCTGCGACAACTGGCTCTGGCAGGCCCCCGACCCCTGCGAATTCGCCTTCATCCCCGGCGGCACGTTCGAGATGGGCGACAGCTTCGGTGAGGGCCGGTGGGATGAACTGCCTGTTCATACCGTGACGGTGGACTCGTTCTACATGGGCAAGCACGAGATCACAAACCAGCAGTATTGCGACTTCCTCAATTCGGCCATGAGCCAGGGCCTGATCACGGTCACCAGCGGCGTGGTCTATAAGGCCGGTTCCGGGACGGCGTATCTGTATTGCGGGACGTGGACGACCGAAATTGCAGACGAGTGGGCTCGCAGTCAGATTGTCTACAACGGTGGCTCATTCAGCGTGCGGACCAAGAACGAGCGCAGTATGGTCAATGACCCTATGGTATCTGTAACCTGGTACGGGGCCGTGGCCTGGTGCAACTGGAGGAGCCAACAGTTGGGCAGGCAACTCTGCTACGATACGACGACCCTGCTGCCGATCTACCCATTGCGTAACGGTGTACATCTGCCGACAGAGGCCGAGTGGGAGTATGCCGCACGAGGCGGGCTGCCAGGCAGGCGATTCCCCTGGGGCGATGCGATCACCCACAGCCAGGCCAATTACTACAGCATTTCGAGTTATTCGTATGACACCAGCCCGACTCGTGGCTATCACCCGACGTGGAACAAGGGAGGATACCCCTATACATCGCCGGCGGGCAGCTTTGCCGTCAACAACTACGGCCTGCATGACATGGCGGGCAACGTCTACGAGTGGTGCAACGACTGGTATTCATTTTCGTATTATGGTTCCAGTCCCTCCAATAACCCAGCGGGCCCACCCAGTGGCGACGTCCGTATTGCCCGCGGCGGCGGTTGGGGCCGCAGCGCGTACATCTGCCGCGCGGCGAGCCGTGGCTACAGTTGGCCCGACGATCTCTGCTACGACGTCGGCTTCCGTGTTGCCGTGGACTTTTGACGTGCGCCGTGAAAAGGTGCCGATCGTCAGCGGGTGCAATTCCCGCCCGGCAACCGAGTTGCTCCAGCCGGTAGCAATCGGAGCGGTCATGGAGGTAACGAAGTGGCTTCAAGCACTCCGATGTAGAGGGTCACCTTGGGTGACGTGGCGAGCATGCAGGCCGCAGCGCGAGTGAACGCTGAGCAGGCCCTGAAACAGGAAGTTTGCAGGAGCCGACCTGGCGACAATGCAGGGAAGGCCGGTGTCGCTGAGAAAGCAAGCGTGCGACCTTGTCCGAAAGCCGGATGCGGGAGAACCGCACGTCCGGTTTGATGAGCCGAATGTGGAAACGGAGTGGGCGACCGCCACCCCGCCACATCCCGACTCTACACTCCGGCTTCTGTCCCTTTAACCCTTTGCCCGAGCGAAGTGAGCGTTCAGGATTCGGTCGGCAGGAAGCAGCGGGGCGCTTCAGGCTGGCTGCATTGGCCGTGGGCGGGGCTATTCGAGGGGTTGGGCCTTGGCGAGGAGTTGCGGGTCTGGCGTAATGCCGGCGCCTGGGCCCTGGGGGATGTTGATGGCGCCGTCTTTGAATTGCAGGGGCGGGTCGCACCAGGGCCCGGTTTCTTCGATGCCGCCTTTGTATTCGTGGAAGGGGCCGATGTTGGGGGTGAAGGAGCAGAAGTTCAGGACATCGACATAGCCGACACCGTCGCCGGACATGTGGGGCACGACGGTCAACCCGGCGGCCGCGGCCATCCGGGCGACGCGGGTCGCGCGGATGTAGCCGCCGTAGTAGTGCAGGTCCGGCTGGACGATCTGGAGAGCGGCATTGTGGATCATCCAGCGGAAACGCCGCTGGCTCGATTCCTGCTCGCCGCCGGCGATGGGAATGTCGAGGGCGTCGGCGACGCGTTTGGTCTCTTCGAGGTGGTCGAACGGGCAGGGTTCCTCGAACATGTCGATGCGGTGGTCCTGCATGAGTTTGCCCAGCTCGATGGCGTGGGCGGCGTCGTAGGAGCCGTTGGAGTCGGCGAAGATGGCCACGTCGTCGCCAAGGGCCTTGCGGACGATGCGGATAAGGCCCTCGCTGCGGCCGCCGATGGAGTCGGCGTTGTTGCTCATGCGGCCGCCGACCTTGAACTTGACCGCCCGGGTGCCGGCCTTCTCGATGAGGCCGCGGAGGACCTCGACCTCCTGCTGTGGGGTCGTGTTGCGGTTGCCGCTGGCGTAGTACATCGAGACGCTGTCGCGCAGGCGCGGGCCGAAGAGTTCGCCGACGTGGCGGCCCGCGATGCGCCCGAGCATGTCGAGCACGCTGAACTCGATCCAGGCAACAGGGCACCACAGGGCCGGAGAACTGAGCTTGTAGTTGCTGGCGTGGACGTAGACACCGTCGATGAGCGATTCCAAATCGCGGGCGTCCTTGCCGATGAAATATGGGGCGACGAGCCGGTGGAAGATGGGGTAGAGGTACTCGACGCGGCTGTTGGTGATGGAGATACCTTCGGCCCCGTCGGCGCTGCGGGTGCGGACAAAGTGGAACCGGCCGCTTCGCAGAAGCTCGATAGAGGCAATCCGGACCGGTGTCTTGAAGGCGTCGAGTTTCAGGACACGGGCGCCGGCCGCGGCATCGAGGGTCTCGATGTCCACCGTCCGGGTTTGGGCTGGGCCCGCATCGACCAAGGATGCGGCCATTGTCAGGCCCAGCGTGGATTTCAAAAACCTGCGTCGATTACCGTTCATGTTGTGTCTCCTTGTCGTGCTGAGCGGAGCGAAGCATCTCGTCCGCGGGCCGACAGTAAGCATATCACCTCTGGCGTTCAATGCCCAGATGCTTCACTGCGTTCAGCATGACAACACGTCGCCCGGCCCCCTTTAGCTCGCCTACCGCCATGAGAAACGGACCATTGCCGGTGAGCCACCGAGCGATTAAGATGGGCTGCCGGACAACATGTTCTTTCATGGAGGACTCTTATGACTGCGAAGCAGGGCCTTTTCATTGCGGTTACCGCGGCGATTCTGGCGGGGGCGCTCGGATGCGAGGAAGACGGCGGCGGCGGTTGTTGGCAAGGGGGTTCGCCGCCAGTGATTGTGGTGACCGTCGGGGCATCGAAGCTGGAGAAGCTGGCGGCCAGAGAGATTCGCCGCTACATATACCTGCGGACGGGCTCTCTGGCGGCCATTGAGGAGGTTCGCACGGTCCCGCCCGGCCGCGAGGCGATTATCGTCAGTGACAGCAGCCGGGTGATGCTTGCAGCGTGGAAAAAAGACCTGCCGGATGTAGCCTTTGCCGTCAACAACCTGGGGGCGCAGGAGTATCTGGTCAAGACCGTCGAGCACAAGGGCCGGCGATGCGTGCTCGTATGCGGCGTGGACCGGGTCGCGACGTTGTACGCGGCGTACCGGTTTGCCGAGCACATCGGGGCCAGGTTCTACCTGCATGGCGATACCGTGCCGGATGAGCAGGTCGCCTTCGCAATGCCGCAGATCGACGAGAAGGGCTCGCCACTGTTTAGCATCCGGGGGATTCAGCCGTTTCACGACTTCCCGGAGGGGCCCGACTGGTGGGAGCTGGACGACTACAAGGCGATCCTCGCGCAGTTGCCCAAGCTGCGGATGAACTTCCTCGGTCTGCATACATACCCGGAAGGCGGCGTCGGGCCCGAGCCGACGGTGTGGATCGGGCCGGCCGACGACATGGGCGAGGACGGCCGGGTCAGCTTCAGTTCGCGGTCAAGCTGGAGCAATACCCTGCGGGGCAACTGGGGTTACGCCGCGATGAAGACAGGCGATTACACATTTGGGGCCGACCGGTTCTTCGAGCGGGATGACTACGGCCCGGCCGTGATGCACGGGATGATGCCGTGGCCACAGACACCGCAGCAGTGCAATGAGGTATTCAACCGGGCCGCGGACATGCTCGGCGAGGCGTTCACCTTTGCCCGCGGGCTCGGGATCAAGACCTGCGTGGGAACGGAGACGCCGCTGATTATCCCGAACGTCGTCAAGGATCGGATGCGGGAAAGGGGGCTCGACCCCGCTGACCCCGCGGCCGTGCAGAAGGTCTATGAAGGCATGTTCCGCCGGATCACGAGGGCGTATCCGCTGGACTATTACTGGTTCTGGACGCCGGAGAACTGGACGTGGAGCAACGTCAAGCAGGAGGAGATCGACGCCACGCTGGCGGACCTGAAGGCGGCCATCGCGGCCGCCGAGGCGGTCGATGCGCCCTTTACCCTGGCAACGTGCGGATGGGTGCTGGGGCCGCCGAGCAACAGGGCCCTGTTCGATGAGTTCCTGCCAAAGGAGATGCCCATCAGTTGCATCAACCGCAACGTGGGCTTCGAGCCGGTGGAGCCGGGGTTCGCCGACGCGAAGGACCGGCCGAAGTGGGCGATCCCATGGCTGGAGGACGACCCCGGTATGGTGATACCGCAGTTATGGGTCGGCCGGATGCGCCGCGATGCCGCCGACGCCCTGGAATACGGATGCACGGGATTGCTGGGCATTCACTGGCGGACGCGGATTCTCGGGCCGAACGTCTCGGCGCTGGCGCACGCGGCGTGGCACCAGTGCGGCTGGAATCCGGATTTCGGCTCCCCTCGCCAACCGGCCGAGCCGCCGCAACCGCAGCCGGGACGGGCCGGCGGCCGGGTGGCCACGTTCCCCGGCGCAGAGATCGCCGACACGCAGGACGATGTGCTGTACCAGACGGTGCTCTATGACATCCATGCGTACCGGTT
>DDXG01000128.1 GCA_002347125.1 Phycisphaerales bacterium UBA2266 | reverse complement strand
TGGTTGCCCATCTGCGTGGCGACCCCGGTCTGACGGCCGATCAGGCGCATCTGCCGGGCCTCGTACACATCGTGGGTCAGGGGTTTCTCGCAGAGGACGCCCTTGCCGGCCCGCATGGCCGCGGCCGTGGCGACGGCATGTGTGCTGTCGGGCACGGCGACGGTGACGGCATCGAGGCCGTCGCCCATCTCATCAAGCATCTTGCGAAAATCCCGGAACTTGCGGGCCTTCGGATGCTCCTCGTAGGCCTTCTTCGCCCGATAGTCGTTGACGTCGCACATGGCCACGATGTTGCTCATGCCGGGCATACAATCGACGAACCAGGTTCCCCGCCCGGAAACGCCGATGAGGCCGACGTTGACCCGTTCATTGGCCGCGTAGGTTCGAATTGCACCCGGCCCCAGAAGGGTCAGACCGCCGCCGGCGGCTACCGTACCTCGCAGGAATTCTCGTCTGTTCATGGCCTGTTGTCCTTTCCATGAGGCTTCTGTTGACGCCGGTGATGCCGCTGTAGATACCATGGTAGCCCGGGGTGTGGGCCCGTTCAACTCAAAAAAAGCCGTCGGCAAAACGCAGCCGGGCGGCCCCTTTGCAGGAGCACGCCCGGCCGAGGAAATTGCAGCAAATGCGCCGTCCGAAACCGGCCCGGCCGTTGGCCTGTCAATCGCCGTTATTGCCCGTCTCGGCGGGGTCTCTTCGAATCGGGGCCGTCCAGAAGTAAAGGGTATGCTCCTCACCGTCGGACGACGTAAACCGCTCGACCTTGTCGGGCTTAACCCCGCGCATGTCGAAGTCGTGCGAGATGATCCGCGAGCCCGGCTTGAGCTTCTGCAGTTGGGGGATGAGTTTGACGTTCAGTTGCGGCAGCAGGTACAGTGTGACAACATCCGCCTTGCTGAGGTCCAGCGTGAAGATATCCTTCTGTTCGATCGTGACAAGGTGGCCCACGTTGTGGTCGGCGACGTTCTTGTTGGAGTCGGCGATGCGGCGGGGGTCGATGTCATAGCCGACGGCCCTGCATCCGTACCTGACGGCGGCGGTCACGACGATGCGCCCATCGCCGCAGCCGAGGTCATAGAGCAGCTCCTCTTTCTTGGGCTGGACCAGCTCCAGCATCCTGTCGACGACTTCCTGCGGTGTCGGGACATAGACCACATCCGGTGTGGTCTTCGCGGGCGTCTCGGTCTTCTGGGCGGCGACTGCCTTCTTCGGGGGCGTGAGCTTGAGTGGCGCGCGGGTATCGGGCCGGGTCAGGCTGATGCCGTCCAGCGGCGGCTCGCACGCGGCCGGGTCGACTCCCAAGGCCTCCAGAATCGTCGGGGCGACGTCCTGGCGACGGCCGTTGCGGCTGACCTGCTTGTTGCTCGTCGCAAGGAAGACATACGGCGCCCAACTGTGGCCTTTGGCGTTCTCGTTGAAGCCATGATCGGAGGTGACGTAGAACTGGGTCTTGTCGGCCAGGCCGAGGTCCCTGACCTTCTGCATGATGCGGCCGGTCCAAAGGTCGTTGGAGATCAAGGCGTTGTTGTACTCGGTGGAGTTCTCGCCGTGCTGGTGGCCGCTGTGATCGACCTCGGCGAAATGCACGAAGAACAGGAACGGCTTGTCTTTGTACTGCTCCAGCAGTTCCATCGCCCGTGCGCCGACCTTCGCATCCTCGGCCAGACCGTACTCCCAGACTTCCATCGTTTTGTACATGTTGTGGTAGGGCTGGCCGGGGACGATCCGATACTTGACGCCGTCTTCCTCAACCACGATGCCCTGTGGCTTGCCTGCTCCGGGGTCGGCCTTGCCGGTGGCTGACTTGTTCTGCGCCGCCTTCTTCGGTTTCGCAGCAGGATTACCCTGCTCATCGAGCCGGATCTTTTGCGGCGGGTCGATGGCGCCACAATGGGCCTTTTTGCCGATGACGGCAACGGTCACGAAGCTGTCGGGACCGTAGAGGCCTTCGAGCCGCTCGAAGATACTGTAACCGGCCGGGACCGGTTGGAATCGGCTGTTGCTGTAGACGCCCGTCTTGTCGGGGTAGTAGCCCGTCAGGATCTGCGACCAGCCCGCCTTGGTGTCGGTTCGGCCCTCGATGTCGATATCGACCATGGCGCCCGCGTCGATGAGGCCCTTGAGAGTGGGCAGCTCACCGCGGTCAAGACACTGGCGGACGTGCTCCCGTTGGGCCCCGTCCCAGCCAAAGAGAATAACATTGCATGGCGGCTCGGCGGCAATCACCGGCAAGGCAAAGGTCGCCGCCAGGACCACGGCCGCAAGAAACAGCGCTCTAGGGACCATTCGATTTCCTCCTTAAAATGGTTGGCCGGGTCCGCTACGCGGTCGAAACACGCGTTCGCCCTGCGGCAGGGCCACGGCGCAGAAGCAGCCTGTCCTCCGACTGCATAATACCGAAAAGACGGCCGCCCGGGGGACTTTATTGCACCGGGTCGGATCGGGTGGGAGGTTTCTTCACCAGAGGTTCGGCGGGAGTCTGGCGGTGGCGGGCGGCGTGGACGCCGGAGATGTTCCTAAACGGCGGCCAGAACAGGACTTAGGTCTTCTTTGGCGACGGGTAAAGCCGCTGGGGCGATGGGCAGCAGGACCGTGAAGGTCGTGCCTTTGCCGAGCTTGCTGTGGACCTTAATGGAGCCGCCATGCATATCGACGATCTTCTTGACGATAGCCAGCCCCAGGCCCGTTCCTGGGACCTTCAGGGCGGTGGCCCCGACGCGATAGAACCGCTCGAAGATGTGGGGCAGATCGTCCGGCGGGATGCCCATACCCGTGTCGCTGACGTGAATGGCGGCCAGTTCCCCGTGTTGGCCGGCCGATATCCGAACGACGCCGCCGGGTTCGGTGAACTTCACGCCGTTGTTGGCCAGGTTGGTTACGACCGACTCGATCTTGGAGGCGTCGGCCTCGATGGCGGGCAGCCGCGGATCGACCAGGGTCTCGATCCGGACATCCTTGCGCTCGGCCACGGGGCGCAGCGCCACGGCCGTCTTTTCGACCAGTCGGCCGAGGTCAACGCGGCCCCGCACGAGCATGGCCCGACCCGATTCCAGTCGCGATATCTCCAGCAGACCCTCGATGAGCTGGGCCAGACGATCCGATTCCTGATTGATGATGTGGAGAAACTCGCCGCGTGTTTCATCGTCCATGCGGGTGTCCTCAATGATGGTCTCGGTGTAGGCCTTGATAGATGTGAGCGGGGTGCGAAGCTCGTGGGAGATGGAGGCGATGAAGTCCTCCTTCATGCGTTCAAGCTGGCGCTCCTTCGATATGTCGCGGAAGACGATGACGACGCCGATGACACGGTCTTCGTCCTGGCGGACAGGGGCCGCGACCGTGGAGATCGGGCGGTCCCGGCCGTCCAGACCCACCAGCACGTCATGCTCTCCGCCGACCTGCGTGCGCCCGGTTCGTAGGACATTCTCGACGATGTCGTCCTGAACGTCGCCCGTGCGGCCGTCGACGACGTGAAAAAGCTCATCCAGCGGACGGTCCTGCACCGGTTCGAACTCCCAGCCCGCCAGGGTCTCGGCCAGGCGATTGAACAGTACAATCCGCTTGTCCGGGTCCACCACGATGACCCCTTCGGCCATGCTCGAGAAGGTTACTGAAAGGAGCTCCTTCTCGGTATCGACCTTCTGGAGTCGTTCGGCGACGAGGGTCCGCAGGTTCTCCCGATACTTGTGGAGTTTTCGTCGGGTCCTTCGGATTTCCGTAACGTCGTGCAAGGATGCCAGAAGGGCGGGGTGCCCCTGCCATTCGATGGCGGTGACGCGCATCTCGACAACAACGGATTTGCCGCCGGAAGCACTGAGGGGGATTTCGCTGGTGACGCCGGGGACGAGCTCGTGCTGGAAGCGGGCGCCAAGCAGTTGCTCGGCGGTCTGTCCGAAGATGCGTTCGGCGGCGGGATTGGCGAAGAGGATCGTCGATTGCCGGTCGGTTACGATGACGCCGTCAAGGTCGGCGTTTATGATGCTTCGGAGATTGCGCTCGTTCTGGCGCAGAATATCGTCCTGCTGCGAGCGTTCGAGTACGTGCAGGACGGTGCGCACAAGGACGTCGTTGAAGGAGTTCTCGCCTTTGAAGAGGAAGTCGCCTGCGCCGCATCGTATGGCCTCGATGCCGACCTGTTCATCGTCGGTGCCGGTGAGCATGATGATGGGCGTGTCGGGTGCGGTCTTGTGGATGGCGTGATACGTGTCGAGCCCCTGGCTATCGGGCAGGCCGAGGTCGAGCAGGACCATGTCGAAACGGCCGGTCGTCAGATAGGCACAGGCTTGGCGGAGGGTCCGGGTGTTCTTCACGTCGAAGGTCACCGCGGAGCGGGCGTGTTTAAGGGCGTGGCCCGCCAGACGCTGCCAGATTCCGTCGTCTTCCACCACCAGGATACGGACCTTCCGTCCGGCGGCCGCCTCAGTCGGTGTCTTGTTGTATTGCATCGCAAGCAATGCCTCAGAAGGCATACAACACGGTTCGCCGCGCGCGATTTGCCGGATGGGGTCCTACGATCGAGGCGTGCTTGCGGGGTGCGAGAGACTCCCGCGAACGGCTTCGAACAGCGTGTGGTTGTCGAAGGGTTTGGTGATGTAAGCCGATGCGCCGAGCTGGGTGGCGCGGTCGGCGTCGGCATCGGCGCCGCGGGCGGTCATCATCACCACGGGTATATGGCGGGTGCGTTCGTCGTTCATCAGTTCGGTAAGGACCTCCAGGCCGTCGGCCTCCGGGAGCATCCAGTCGAGCAAGACCATATCCGGGAGCAATTCGCGGGCGAGCTTGAGTCCGCAGACGCCGTCGCGGGCGAGATAGACGGTGTAGTTCTCGCGTTCGAGGTTGTACTTGACGACGCGTGCGATGTGCTGTTCGTCTTCGATGACCAGAATCGTGTGGCTTGTGCTCATGCGTGGCTCCTGATAGTCGGACTGTGGACGGCGCATCTCAAACCTGGAGCCGCGGACGGCCCTTGGGCGTCGGCGAAACGACGCCGGGGACGAACTGCCGGTAGTGAATTGCGACCCAGGACCGGTTGAACAGACGGAAGATAACGGCCGCGAACCGGTGACCAACCGGCTCGCCTCACCCCCCCCCGGCGGCCCATCGACACCGCCGACCGGGGACGAGAAAACGGTTGCCCCGCAGCCGACTATCGGACGTGCCGCCGACGAAAAGAGACAGAACCCGCGGCTGCGGGGCTGTCATCTCCACGAAAGCGCTGCTATTGGGTATTGGCCTTCAAACAAAGTATGGCGCAGGAATGTGATTCTGCAAACAATCGGGCGTCGGTGGGCGAAAGATTCCCTGCAGGGGTCGGGCGCATAGGTTATAATGCACCGGCCGATCCGACGGTGCGATGTCGGATCGGCCCACGAACAGGAACAGGATGATCGTATCGCAAGCAAAGGAGGATCACATGTCATCACAGCATGAGTCTCTGGTCTCAAGACGCGGATTACTGGCCCAGGGTGCGGCCGTGGCGGTCCTGGCCGGCGCAACCGCCCGGGCCGAGCAGCGCAGCCGCCAGGGCGGCGGCGGGGCTGCGCGGGGTTTCGGCTTTCGCACGCAGGTCGGCGTGCAGCTCTACTCGGTCCGGGACGACTGTGCCAAGGACCTGCCCGGCACCATTGCGAAGGTGGCCCAGATGGGGTACCAGGGCGTGGAATTCGCCGGCTACTACGGGCGCAGCGCCGCCGAACTGCGCCAGATGCTCGACGACAACGGCATCGTCTGCTGCGGCACGCACACGGGCCTCGATACGCTGCTCGGCGACAACCTGCAGAAGACCATCGATTTCAACAAAACGCTCGGCAACAGATACCTCATTGTGCCGGGCCTGCCCGGCCAGTACACCAACTCCATCGACGCCTGGACCAAGACGGGCAAGCTCTTCGCCGAGCTGGCCGAGAAGACCAAGGCCCAGGACATGCGCGTGGGCTATCACAATCACAGCGCCGAGTTCCAGAAGATGGACGGCAAGCTGCCCTGGGAGGTCTTCCTGGACAACAGCGGCCAGGATGTGATTATGCAGCTCGACATTGGCAACGCCATACACGGCGGCCAGGGCGTCGATCCGATCCCGTACATCTACCGGTATCCGGGTCGCACTGTGACCATCCACCTCAAGGAATTCAGCAAGACCAACGATAAGGCCGTGGTCGGAGAGGGCGATGTGCCGTGGCGGGCGGTCTTCGCCCTGTGCCGGGCCGTGGGCAACACGGACTGGTACATCGTTGAGCAGGAGAGCTACGCCACCACGCCGCTGGAGAGCATCCAGAAGTGCCTGGAGAACCTCCGCGAAATGCGCCTCATTTTCACGCCCGGCGGCCAAAGACAGTCGGGATAACCCCTTTGGCAATACTCAGGGGGCGGTGGCCCGGAGCCGCCGCCCCCTTTGTTCTTGTGCACATACACCCACTGGTCGTGATAACCCCTCACGGCGGTCACGGCCGCTCTGTTGGAGCCGGCGGCGGACCGCGTTTCATCGACCGGGCTTGTATTTGGCCCAGTAGTCGGGCATCAGTTCGCGGGTCTTCTCCTCGAGTTCCTGATCGCTGATGGAGGTCAATCGCCCGTCGACTTCGTACTGGTCGATGACCCACCGGGCCAGCTTGTGGACCTTGATCTTGCTGATGCGGTCGTTGCCCTTGAGGCCGAAGAACTCATTGACCCAGTGGGCGACCCCGTCGGCGCCGCTCTTGTCGGTGATGCTCACGCGGGCCGGGCGGTTCAGCAGTTTCGTCGTGTCGAAGATGTTGTAGATGCGTTCATCCTGACGCAGCCCGCCGGCGTGGATGCCG
>DDXG01000353.1 GCA_002347125.1 Phycisphaerales bacterium UBA2266 | reverse complement strand
CCGTAAACCTTAATGGGAAAGCCATTTTGTGTCAAGATTTTTTGGGAAAAATGGCGTTTCCAGCCGACGGAGCCAAAGTGCCGATAATATGCTTGCGTCCAGGATTGCCGGGCGTGTGATAGGCGTCGTACCTGACAATTGGGTCTTGAGTGAGCACCTCGACTTTCATCGGTGGTTGATACACCCTTTTCTTCCTGCCGTGCATGACAGGGCAGGTGATGCCATGCAGAGATGGCGGTCAGCGGCCCGCATCCGACCGCGGGCTGTTTTGTCGGAGATTCCCCCGTAAGACCTCACATCACAGCGCCGGAAATGCGTTTTCAGGGCTGACTGTGGGGCTTCCAATTTGGAGGATACGACCATGCACAGAGTGCATTGGACAATCCCAAGGTGGTTGCCGGCGGCCGTTTTCGGCATCCTGGCGGCCATCGGCTTGATCTTGGGCGCCGGCGGTCGCCCACGGTCAACCGCACCGGAGCGTCAGTACCAGAGGGTAATGATGATGTTCGGTTCGGTTTTCTTGGCCTGGACCTCGCCGACGCAGGTGTTCGTCATCTTGATGCGGATGTTCGGATGGGCCTTGAGCCAGTCGATAATCTGCTCGTCCTGAAAGTCCAAGGCCCCGGGATGGAGCTTTGTGAAGAAGGTTTTGACCCCCGTAATCCGGTCGGCTGACGGGGCGATCCTGGGCACAGGCCGGGCAACAGGCTGATTGACGACGATCTTGGGGGGCGCAGGCTTGGCGGCCACGGGTCCTGGGGCGGCGGCCGGGGGAGCCGGTCTGGCCGGGGGCGCTGTGCCCGGTGGCGCGGGCTTGGCTGCCGGCACAGGGCCCATAGTCAGCGGCGCATGCGAGACGGCCGCGGGCTTCGCAGGAGACGGCGGTGCGGCAGGCTCGTCCAGATCAAAGGGAATCGGAGCTTCAGGATCGACCGGAAGCGGGTGCGGCGGGTTTGCGGCACGATGCGGGGCTTTGTTGATATTGTCCTGGTCCACCTTTCTCGGCCCTCCTTATGGAGTTCTTGCTCGTGTGCAACGGCCGCGTCAAGCGGAGCGTTCTTCAGAGGTGTAGGCCGCGGTGCGAGCGGTTACAGGTCCGTGAATCCCTGAATCACTGGTTCAAGCGATCGCAAAGGCTCCTGTCGTTTCTGTGTTCTGTTTGCGTCCGCGGGCGGGTCGGTTCGCCGAGGACCATAGGCCGGCAATCCGGCCGCAAGGGCTGTATCGGCCCGACTGAACAGCCAATCATACCACATAACACCACCTTGGGCCAGTACGAAAGGTGTTGGACCGGGCATGGCCGCGGGCACACCGGATGTGTCAAATGGCTTGGGTACCGCAGCCAGGACGCCTGGCGGACCGGAATTGACATCGGGGGCGGGCTGCGCCATGGCGGACGGTGGCGCCGCAGTGGGAGTATTGACCGCGGCGGGGGCTGTTCCCGATTCCTCATCGTACTGCCCGGGTTCCTCAGCACCATCTGGGGCCTCCGGCCCAATCCCGGCGGGCTCAGCAGGCGCCTCGACCGGTTCGGCAGCCGCAAACGGTTTCTCCGGCGGTCGGGACGATTCGCCGCCGTTCGCGGGCGGTTCGGGCGTGTCCGCAGGGTCGTCGGGCACTGAATCGTCCTGTTTTCGGGGTGGCGCCCCATTGGCATCGGCGGCGGCCCTGTAGGCTTGGGCCTTGGCGGCTTCCGCGGCGATCTTGTCGGCCTCGGCCTTGATCTTCTCGGCCTCGAGGCGAGCCCGCTCGGCTTCCAGCCTCAGCCGTTCGAGTTCGGCCTGGGCCTCTACAGCGCGACGCCGGGCCGCGTCCGCCTGCTCGGTGGCCCGGCGAACCTCCATGCGGGCCCTGGACTTCTCGGCCTCGGCCTGCATGCGGGCCTCCTCGGCTTCCAGCAGTTGACGCTGACGCTCCCGGTCATGCGCGTCGAAACCAAAGGGATCCAGGATCGCTCGGTGCAACTCCTCATATGGGATGGGCGGCTCGTGCTTCTGGCGGATCTGCTCGACCAACTCTTTGTTGGGCATGCCGCCCGTGGAGATCGTCGGCGTGAGTATGAAGATGATCTCCTTGGCACGCTCCTCAAAGTCGCGGCCGCTGAACAGTCCGCCGATCACGGGGATATCCTTGAACACCGGCACGCCGCGGATCACGTCTCGCTTCTCGCTCTTGCGGATGCCGCCGATAATCAGGCTCTCCCCGTGGCGGATGCGGTTCTCCTTGTTGGAGATGGTGCGTTCGGTGACAATCGGAATCTGAACGATGCCTTCAGGGGTCAGCTTGGCGCTGATCTTGGCGTTGGTTTCGAGGCCGATGTACCCGTCGGCGAAGACGTGTGGAGTGATCTGAAGCGAGTCGATCACGTCGTAATACTCGGTCCGTGTCTCGAGGAAACTGTCGAGGGCCCCACGGATCGATATCTGCTGCAACGGGACATGCTCCTTCGTCTCAATACGGGCCTGCTGGCCGTTGACCACCTCCAGTGTGGGATTCATCAGAATCTTCAGGTAGCCGCGGGAAATCAACAGGTCGACCAGGGCCCGGAACTCATGCCCGGCGATGCCGATCTGGTGGCCGAACCCCACCTTGAGGCCGAACTTCGCGCGTGCGGGCTCGCGAAGGGCCGCGCCCGGAAAAGCCGGGAGCAGTTCTCCCCCTTCGACCTTCCCGCCCAGTGCAATATGCTCGCCGAGGAAGTTCTCGATTTGCAGGGTGATCTCCTTGTCCATCGTCAGGTCGGCGTACAGTTCCGAAATCAAACAGTCGATCTTGACCTGGATCGGAGGCACATCAGCGCTCTGGAGCAACTCCAGCACGGCCGTGACATCATCGCGGGTCGGGCACCGGATGATGAGTTGGTTCGTCGCGGGATTCGCCGTGACCGTATAGTCCTTGTGCGAGGTCTCCTGGCCGATCTTGCCGAACAACGTCGATGCGAACTGGGCCTGAACTATACCCTGGAGCTGATCGGCGCGATGGTACTTGCAGAAGTAGAACAGCTTGAACTCGGTCGCGCCGCCGACATTCTGCTCGACGATCTTCGGGGGCGCCTTGTAGACCTCGGGGATGGGGACGTTCGGATCAGGGACGGGCTGGATGCGGCTGAGATTGTTGAGGATGCTCCGGGCCTGCAGTTCGGTGGCCTTCTCCGGCACATAGTCAGCGCAGCCCCCATGCCAGACCATAACGGCCCCCATCGCCAACACCAGAAGCCATCTGGTGCACCTGGAGTAGATGTCGCCGACTGTCATTGATTCCGTTCGTTGCTACAGCACTGTGTACGCACGGACCCCGAGCCCGTTACATGCGACACACGGCATGACGAAACGTGATTGCGGAGTATTGCACATTTCCGTTTATCGTCCGGACCCCCAAAAATATGCACAATTCAAACGCCGGGTTCATTCTATCGGACCAGCGGTGATGGACGAAAGGGTGAACCCGTGATATTGTCGGACCATGGCCAAACGACAGAAAATGCCCACGGCAGGGCTGATATCGCTGGGTTGTGCGAAGAACACCGTGGACAGCGAGCGAATGCTGGCGGAGCTGGCCCAGGCCGGTTTTGCCATAGGCGCGGACCCGGCCGAGGCGGACGTGGTCATTGTCAATACCTGCGGATTCATCGAGCCGGCCAGGCAAGAGGCGATCGAGACAATCCGCGAGGTTGTCGGCTACAAGAGGACGGGGCCTGTGCAGCGGATTATCGTCGCCGGGTGCCTGGCACAACGGCTGGGCGAGCGCTTCTTTGAGCAGGTCGAGGGCATCGACGCCGTGGTGGGATTGGCTCACCGAGACCGGATAGGCCGCATCGCTCTTGATGTCTTAAATGGTTGTTGCAAAAGAACTTATCTGGGATCATGCCCGGAAGATTGTGCCGATGACACGGGGCGTGTCCTGACAACCAGCGGGCATTGGACGTATCTGCGAATCAGCGAGGGATGCAGCCACAAGTGCTCATACTGCACGATTCCGTTCATCCGCGGGCCGTTCCGCAGCAAGCGGCCTGAGCAGGTGCTGCGTGAGGCGAGGGAATTGGCCGGATCGGGCATCGTCGAAGTCAATCTGATTGCCCAGGACACGACACAGTACGGGTCCGATATCGGTCTGAAAGACGGCCTTGCCAGTATTGTCAGAGGCTTTGAGCAAGTTGAGGGCCTTGCGTGGGTGCGGCTTATGTATCTGTGGCCCGTGGGGATCAGCAGCGCGCTGGTCGACGCCATCGGGGGCAGCGCGAAGTGCGTTCACTATCTCGATATCCCGATTCAGCACGCCGACGACACCATCCTCAAGGCCATGCGGCGACCGGACAATGCGTCGCGTCTGCGGGCTCTGATTGGGCGGCTGCGAACGGCAATGCCCGATATTATACTGCGTACCACTGTGATAGTGGGCTTTCCAGGCGAGACGGATGCACAATTTGAACGCCTGCTCGGTTTTGTGCGCTGGGCCCGTTTCGATGCGCTGGGGTGTTTTGCGTACTGTCGGGAGCAAGGCACGGCGGCGGCGGCGCTGCCCGGCCAGATTCCCGAGCACGTCAAGGCCGAGCGGGTCGAGAGGCTCATGCTGGCCCAGCAGGAGATCGCGTTTGGCAGGAACGCCGCGCGGATGGGCCAAAGGCTTATGTGCCTGGTGGACCAGGTCCAGCAGGACGGCACTCGGATCGGTCGGCACTATGGTCAGGCCCCAGAAATCGACAGTATCTGTATTATTGAAGGCTGTTTGGCTCGGCCGGGTGAGTTTGCTGCGGTTGAGGTTACGGGGTCTCGCGGATACGACTTGCTGGCGAGGGCTACTTAGCTGTTGAATGGCCTGTTTGGGGGCGATAGACTGCCTCGCATGATACGGATGGTGCCGAATATCTTGACGCTCGGCCGACTCGTCGGGACGGTCGGCCTCCTGGCGATGGTGTTGTACAGTCCGCGGATCGCCGAGGAGGTCCGCTGGAAGTGGCTCGACGCGGCCTTTGTGCTCTTTGTGGTTTCGAGCCTGACCGACATCATCGACGGCAAGATCGCGCGAAAGTACAACGTAACCAGCCGTTTCGGCCGGATGCTGGACCCGCTGGTGGACAAGATACTGGTCTGCGGGGCGTTTATATCGTTCGCTCTGATTGGCCAGCCGCGTCTGTTCGATTGGGGCGACACGACGCAGCGGGTCATTCACTGGTCGGTGGTCGGCATTGTCATCGGTAGGGATGCTTATGTGACTGTGCTTCGGCACATTGCGGAGGCTCGTGGCGTCGATTTCAGCGCCGTCCTGTCAGGGAAGCTGAAGATGTTTCTGCAGATATTCGCCATTGGCACGATCATGGTCAAGATGGCACATGTGCAGACCGCGGTGTGGGGGTATTGGTTTACATCCGTGACGTTGATCGCAATGGTCGCGGCGACAGTGGTGTCCGGGTTGACGTACCAGATGAGATGGATACGGGCGACTTCGCGCCCCGATAGGAGGCCGACCGGCTCCAGCGTGAGAACGAGGCGGCACCATTCCTTGAGGAAGGAGTACTTGTTTGGCGCGCTTATGGGAGACGGAGAAGGCCCTGTGTGGCGTCTGGGTGCTTTTGTGCTGCTGGTTTGTGCATTGCCGTACTTGTGCGCGGCCTTTGATGGGAGTTTTTTCTTACCCGGCGAGGCCTTGGGACTGCTGGAACACTATGGGAATGTGAGCTTCACAGTTCTGTGCCCGTTGGCCCTGTTCTTTGTCGTGCGGGGTATATATAGATTCGATCAGTTCATCGCGAATGTGCGGACCAACCTGAAACGGGAGGTCCTTCAGGACTCGACCGGGTTGAAGAGCTTATTGGAATGCAACTGGATAAGGGACCCGGCTCGTGGGGTGAAGTTCTTGTTTATCGCAGTGGGCATGGCCTTTGCCACGGCCAATGCCGCGTGGGCTGTGAGGCCGGAAGCGGTTTGGGGCCACGATGTCTATGACTCAATCCACTTCACCTGGGGCTACGTCGGGCAGCGGGTCTTCTATTACATTTGGTGGGGATACATTCTGCCGGTATGTGCCTATCGCCTCCTTGTCATCTGCATTGTACTTCGCAGGGTCTTTCGATTCGTGGCTTCTACAGATTCGCTGGACTTACAGCCGATGCACCCGGACAAGGCCGCGGGGTTGGGGCAGCTGGGGGCAATGGCATGGAACTTCAATGTTGCAGCATTTCTGACGATGGGAATCTCGGTGGCGCTGTACTATAGCCACGGCTTCACTACTCCGCTGCTTTGCGGTGTGTCGTTGCAGGTGGCGTTGCTTCCCGGCGTCTTCTTCCTGCCGCTGTTGCCGGTGCATAGGGCAATGAAATCGGAAAGGGAATCGATTCTGCTGAGTATTTCGACGCAATACAAACGCGTGAGCGACGCTCTCGTGGACAAGATTGCAGCAGGACCAGACGCCGCGACGGGGCGCCTCGTCGCGGTGCGAAACGAATATGATGAAGAGGCCAGGCTACGAGCGCTTTACAGGTCTCTTGAGTCGATTCCGAGCTGGCCGTTCGACGTCCGAACCGTATTGCAGTTTGCATCGACACTATTGCCGGCCGTATTGTGGCTGGTGAAGATCGTTGTCTTTCGGGACCATAGTCATTAGCAGTGCTGTGTGAATAGATGGCGTCGATGCGACCGTCGTTGCGGCAGACCCATCTGCAAAGGGGGTAGCTATGAGAAATCGTGCTTTTCGGCTATGGCAGGCAGGTCTTCTGTGCGGTCTGGCGGCGGTCTGTGGCGTGGTGCGGGCGACGGATGTCGAGTCGGCACAGGATAAGCCCGTGGGGGGGCAGTTCATGCCGGCGCCTGTTGAGGGCAAGGCCTGGAAGCTGGTCTGGGCCGACGAGTTCGAGGGCGATAAGATCGACCCGAACAAGTGGGAGGTCATGGGCGACTGGAAGCGTCGGGATGGCTACTGGGTGAAGGAGGATTCATATCTGGACGGCCAGGGCAACCTGGTCCTGCGGACGAAGAAGGATGGTGATCGCTACACCTGCGGGGCCGTGCGAACGAAGGACAAATTCGAGCACAGGTACGGCTACTGGGTCTGCCGCTGCAAGTTCCCGACGCAGGAGGGGCATTGGCCGGCGTTCTGGATGTTTACGCCGGGCGTGGGCAAGGTCGGGGATGAGGGGCGCGACGGGACGGAGATCGACGTCATGGAGAAGCCGTGGCGGGAGGATAAGATTACTCAGAATCTTCACTGGGACGGCTACGGGCAGGCGCACAAACACGCCGGCAAGACGTTTGAGTTTCCGGGGGTGAGCAAGGGCTGGCACACGTTCGCACTGCTCTGGCGGCCGGATGAGTACGTTTTCTACGTCGATGGCAAGGAGACGTGGCGCTCTTCGGCCGGGGGCGTCTGCCAGGTGCCGGTATACGCCAAGCTGACCGAGGAGATCGGCCAATGGGGTGGCGATATCACCAAGGCCGACCTCCCGGACCACTTCCTGGTCGATTACGTCCGCGTCTACGATGAAACGCCGCCCGCACAACCTGGGGATCCCGGGCCTCGCTCACAATAGCGCGTCGACCCCTCGATGTCCCGCAGATGCGGGCCTTCCCTCCCCCGGGATCCTCGTGTGCCCGCGGGTTCACATCATAAGTGGGCTGGACATCCTTGTCCGCGGTCCCGTATGTCACTGCATTACGCGGTTACGGGCTCGTGGTAACGAATGTGCCAACGGTGCCAGATGGACTTGACTGACACAATGTCGTAGAGCGCCGCCAGGCCCACCAGTGCGTAGACCACTCGGCTGAGCGCCGACATCTCACCGAACAGGTAGGCTACCAAGTTGAATCCGAAGAACCCAACCAGGCCCCAGTTCAACGCCCCTATCAATAGGAGGGCGTATGCTATGACGTCGATACTCTTCAAAGATCTCTCTTTCGTAGCACGTGTCATTGTTAGCCTCCTTTTCACGATTAAGGGCCCCAGAGAAAACCCTATATAGGCCTTTCTTAGTCTTACATACGCCTTGACATGCGGGCTGTTCGCTTACCCAAGGAGTGGCAAAATCCGCACCCGCCGGGGCGGATAATACGCATGTCTTGCGGGATGGAGAGGCGGCCGCGGGCTGCGGAGTTGCAGTATGCCGAATCTCGGGTGTGGGCAATTGACGGCGGCGTGGTTCGGGGGGTATGATAGGGGCAAATCTCCAAGGACGGATGGGTTAAGTTATGGTAAATAAAGGATTTACGCATCTTCACCTTCACAGTCAGTACTCGCTGCTCGATGGGGCGATCACCTTTCCCCGGCTCCTGAAGCGGTGCTCGGAACTGGGCATGGACTGCGTGGCGGTGACGGATCACGGTAATCTGTTCGGGCTGATCGAGTTTTACACCAAGGCGCTGGCGGCCGAGATCAAGCCGATCATCGGAATCGAGGCCTACGTAGCGCCCGGCAGCCGGCACGACAAGAGCAAGTGCTCCATCAGCGATGCGGCATATCACCTGATTCTGCTGGCGGAGAACCAGACCGGCTACCAGAACCTGCTGAAACTGGCGACCACCGGTTTCACCGAGGGGTTCTACTATCGGCCGCGGATCGACAAGGAGATTCTGGCCGAACTGAATGAGGGCATCATCGCGACCAGTGCGTGCATCAAGGGCGAGTTGGCCACGGCCTTTGCGCGGGGGGATGAGCCTGCGGCCTACGCCGCGGCCGGGCAGTATGTGAAGATGTTCGGGCCCGACCGGTTCTTTATAGAGATACAGAAGCACGAGGGCGACGATCCGGCCGTCTCGCAGGGGCTCATCGACCTGTCGCGCAAGATGGGCCTGGGTCTGGTCGTCACAAACGACGCGCACTTTCTGACCGAGGACGACCACGAGGCCCACAACTGCCTCTGCGCCATCAGCACGGGCAAACTGGCCAACGATCCGGATCGGCTCATCTACCCGTCGGATGTCTACCTCAAGAGCCCCCAGGAGATGCGAGAACTGTTTCCACAGTGCGAGGAGGCCGCCGACAACACGCTGGCCATCGCGCGTCGGTGCAACGTCGAGATCGACCTCAAGACCCGCCACGCCCCGGTGTTTCGTCCGCCGGACGACGTCACCGCCGAGGACTACCTGACGAGACTCTGCTACGAGGGGGCCGAGCGTCTCTACGGTGCGGTGAGCGACGAGATCAAGGCCAGGCTCGATCGGGAGCTGGAGGTGATCGAGTCCAAGGGCTTCGCCAGTTACTTCCTGATCGTATGGGATTTCTGCAAGTACGCCCGCGACCGCGGCATCGCCCTGGGAGCCAGGGGCAGTGGCGTGGGCACGCTGGTCGGCTACTGTCTGGGCCTGTGCAACGTCGATCCGATCCGCTACAACCTGCTGTTCGAGCGGTTCATGGACCCGCAGCGCAACGAGATGCCCGATATCGACATCGACATCTGCCAGACGCACCGCCCGGAGGTGATTGATTACGTGCGCCGCAAGTACGGGCATGTGGCGCAGATTATCACCTTCGGGACGATGAAGGCGCGGGCCGTGATTCGCGATATCTGCCGTGTGATGGGCGTACCGCTGTCGGATGCCGACCGGCTCGCCAAGCTCGTTCCGGCGGCCCTGAATATGACGCTCGATGAAGCGCTGGAGACCGAGCCCCAGTTGCGCCAGGAATATGAGCAAAATCCGCTGACGGCCAAGGTCATCGATATCGGGAGGCGGCTGGAGGGACTGGCTCGCCATGCGTCCGTACACGCGGCCGGCGTCGTGGTGGCCGATGAACCGCTGACGAACTTCATCCCGCTCTACAAGGCCCCGGGTTCGGAGGACCTGGTTACGCAGTACGAAGGCCCGACGGTCGAGAAGGTCGGGTTGCTGAAGATGGACTTCCTGGGCCTTAAGACCCTCAGCGTGCTCGATCAGGCCTGTCGGCTGGTCAAGGACCGCCACGGCGTAGAGATTGACCTGGACGCCCTCGGCCTGCACGATAAGAAGGTGTTCGATCTGTTCGCCGCCGGGCGGACCAAGGGCATCTTCCAGTTCGAATCCGGCGGGATGCAGGGGATGCTGATGAAGATGCGGCCGGATCGTCTGGAGGACCTGATCGCGGCCAACGCTCTGTATCGCCCCGGGCCGATGACGCTCATACCGGACTACATCGACCGCAAGCACGGAGGCAAGTGGTCCGTCCCGCACACCATCATGGAGGAGATCCTGCGGGAGACCTACGGGATCATGGTCTATCAGGAGCAGGTCATGCAGATCTGCAACCGCCTGGGCGATATCGGTCTGCGCGACGCCTACAAGCTCATCAAGGCCATCAGCAAGAAGAAGGCCGACACCATCGCCAAGGAACGCGAGAAATTCATCGCCGGATGTGTCGACAAGGGTCTCAAGAAGCAGCAGGCCCAGGATATCTTCGAGCTGATCGAACGCTTCGCCGGGTACGGCTTCAACAAGAGCCACTCGACGCGGTATTCGTTCGTCGCGTATCAGACGGCGTACATGAAGGCGCACTGGCCGGTCGAGTACATGGCGGCGCTGCTGACGTTTGAAATGGCCGACACCGACAAGCTGGTGGAGTACATCAACGAATGCACGGAGATGGGCATCAAGGTGCTGGCCCCGGACATCAACGAGAGCGGCGTGCACTTCACGCCGCTGAACCGTCGGCACGGGGACCAGGAGCAGTCGGTGATTCGCTTCGGTCTGGCGGCGGTCAAGGGGGTCGGCGAGCGGGCGGTCGAGCAGATCATCGCGGCCCGCGAGAAGGTCGGACGGTTCCAGAGCCTGTTCCATTTCTGCGAGAATGTGGACATGCGGGCCGTGAACAAGCAGGTGCTTGAGGCGCTCATCAAGGCCGGGGCGTTCGACCGCCTCGGCGGTAACCGCGCGCAGATGATGGCGGGCCTGGAGCCGGCGATGCAGGTGGGTACGAGCGCCCAGTCGGACAAGAGCAGCGGGCAGATGAGCCTCTTTGGCGCCGCGGCCGCCGATACCGAGTACGCCGACGACATCAAGCGGCTGCCCAATGTGCCGCCCTGGCCGGAGGCGATGATGCTCAAATACGAGAAGGATGTGCTCGGATTCTACGTGACGAGCAATCCGCTGAGCCACCACGCCGAGACCATCAGCATCTACTCAACGAGGAACACCTCGCAACTGGAAGGCGGGCGGCAGGATGAGGAAATCACTATCGGCGGCATGATTGCGAAGATCCGCACCCACCTGACCAAGCAGGGGCGCAACGCCGGGGCCAAGATGGCGGTCCTGACGCTGGAGGACCTGCAGGGCCAGACCGAGGTGGTGCTGTTCTCGCGGGTGCTGGAGGCCAGCGGCGAGGCGGTCGTGCAGGATACGGTCGTGTTCGTCCGCGGCAGGCTGGACTACCGGCGTGAACGGCCGAACATCATCGCCGATGAGGTCATTCCGCTTGAACAGGTGCGAGAGAAGCTGGCCGGGCGGGTGCGGATCGACCTGGACGCCGAGCAGGTCACGGCCGAGAAGGTGGCGACCCTCAAGAGCCTCTGCCAGACGCACCGCGGCCGCTGCCCCATCTTCGTGACGGTCCACACGCATCGCGGCCGGGTCGTGGCCGGGGCCGACCGCAAGTACGCCGTCAGCCCCTCCGATGAGTTCTGCCGCCGGATGACCCAATTGGTGGGCAAGGAGAATTTTCACGTGGGCAGGTAGCGCCGGCCACCGGCTGCCTGCTTGCGTCCCGCAGGCGTTTGGACTACCCTGGGCGCATAACTCAGGAACTACATGATCCGATCGTACCGCCAACAAGGTGACGCTGGTCGTGCACCGCACGAGGCCCAGATGTTTCGCTACGCTCAACATGACAGTCGGCGGTTGGCGTCATATAGATGGTAATTCACTTAGGTCTGTTATGACGGTTTTTTCGCGTGATACGACGCCGGAGGCCGAGGCGGTGCACCGTGAGGTGTTGCACCGGCTGGGGCCCGAGGGCAGGGTCAAGATGGCTTTCGAGTTGAGCGACAGCCTGCGGGAGACGATCTGCGCGGGGGTGCGCCACCGCCATCCGGACTGGGACGAGCGGCGGGTCAAGCTCGATATGATACGGTTGACCATCGGGGATAAGCTCTTCAGGGAGGTTTACGGGCAGAAGGGAGGCGAGGCGTGATGGGCCGGGCGGAGTTTCTGAGGAAACTGACGGATGCGTTGGCGGCGGCCGGGATCGCGTACATGATAACCGGGTCGGTAGGTAGTGCATATCACGGGCGGGGCCGGGCGACCTTCGATATCGATATTGTGATTGACGCCGAGCCGAATCAGGTCATTGCCTTCGTTGAGAGCCTCTGGGAGGGCTGCTATGCCAACATCCAGACAGCACTGGAGGCTCTGGAGCAGCGGACCATGTTCAATGTGATCGATAGCGGGCAGGGTTGGAAAGCCGACCTGATTGTCCGCAAGGATCGATCCTTCAGTCGGATGGAGTTCGACCGGCGGCAAAAGGCGCGCATCGACGGTGTAGATGTGCCCCTGGTTTCGGCGGAGGATGCGATCCTCAGCAAGCTCGAGTGGGCACAAGCGTCGCAGTCGCAAAGGCAGTACGAGGATGCCTTGGGTATTGCCGTCGAGCAGTACGACCGTCTCGACAGACAGTACCTTTCGCAATGGGCCGCGGAGCTGGGCGTGCGCGATGAATTGGAGCGGCTGCTAAGAGAGACGAAGTCCGCGCAGGACGGCGGAGGCAAGGCGTCATGAACGAGCGATTGGCGGGCAAGTTCATTGTGCTGGATGGCCCGGACGGCTGCGGCAAGAGTACGCAGGCGCGCCGGCTGATGGAATGGATCGGCGGGCAGGGTGTGGAGGCGGTGCGGTTTCGGGATCCCGGCGATACCGTTATCGGAGATAAGATTCGGCAGATACTCCTGAGCGTGGAGCACGAGGCGATGGCCACGCGGACCGAGGTCATGCTCTACATGGCCGCTCGCGCCCAGTTGTGGCACGAGAGGCTGGCGCCGGCGCTGGCGGCCGGGCGGTGCGTGGTGCTCGACCGGTGGCTGTCCAGTACGTGTGCGTATCAGGGTCATGCGGGCGGCTTTGGCGTCGAGAAGGTGCTTCGGATCGCGGCGGATTGCCTGGAGCGGGTGTGGCCGGACCTGACGATTGTTCTGGATGTGGACCTGGAGACGGCGGCCGGGCGGCTCAATCGTGAACTGGACCGGATGGAACGCAAGGGCGGCGGCTATCATCAGAAAGTGCGGGAGGGGTTTCTGCAACTGGCGGCCGGGCGAGACGGGTTTGTGGTCGTCGACGCGACGGCCCATGCCGACACGGTGCACGGGCGGGTGGTCGAAGCGGTTCGGAGGGCGTTCGGATGATGGGGTTGCGGGATGTGTTCTGTCAGGAGCGGGCCATCGACATGCTGCAGAAGGCTTACGCCTGTGGGCGGGTGCCTCATGCGTATATCTTTGCCGGGGCAGACGGCGTGGGCAGGTTCACCACGGCCCTGCAGTGGGCCAGGCTGCTGCTGTGCCACAAGCCCGTGGTCGCGGGCGGTTTCGCCGACAGTTGCGGCGTTTGTGAGAGCTGCCGTATCTTCGAGGGCGGGGCGCATCCGGATTTCGCCCATGTCTACAAAGAGTTGAGGGAGTATACGAAGGACGGCAAGGGCAAGGCGGCTCCGGTGGAGATGCCCATCGACGTCATCCGAGAGTTCCTGGTGGACAAGATCACGGCCCGGCCGGCGTTGTCGCCACGGCGGGTGTTTGTGGTCAGCGAAGGTGAGAAGCTGAACAATGCCTCGCAGAACTGCCTGCTCAAGTCCTTGGAGGAGCCGCCGGATTTCTGCCATATCATCCTGCTGTGCACCCGGCTGGAGCGGCTGCTGCCGACCACGAAGTCGCGCTGCCAGATCGTGCGGTTCGGCCCCGTGGCCGTCGAGCGGATCACGCAGAAGTTGCAGGAGATGGCCCTGGCGGGCCCGGCCGTGGAGTTCTTCGGGCGGTTCGCCGCCGGAAGCATCGGGCGTGCGTGCCGGTGGGGGCGGCTGGAACTGGACGGGGCGGGCATCTACGAAGCAAAGAACGCTATTGTCCAATCGCTGGCCCAACTGCGCTACGGTGGATGCCTGGACGCGGCCGAGCGCTGGATTGCGATGGGCAAGCAGATCGCCGCCGTCTGGGAGAAGGCTGACGAGGGTATCAGCAAGAGCGATATCAACCGTCGCTGCCAGGGTCTGCTGTTGGAGATGGCCGTTACGGCCATCAACGACGCCATGAAGCTGGCCCTGGGCGCGGCCGACGACATCGTCCACGCCGACCAGCGCGGCGCGATCCAGCAACTGGCCGGATGGATGGGCGCCGAGGCCTGCGGCGAGGGCGTGGCCATGGGTTATGAGGCCATGCGATGGGTGGAATCGTCGGTCAATGAGAAGCTGATTTTCGAACATCTGTTGCTGAAACTGGCCGAGCCGACTATAATGGCTAGCCGTGCAGCCGGTTGAGGGGCGGAGGCGTTCGCCCGGGCTCAAGGGCCAATGGCGTGGCACAGAGAAGGCGTTTTGGGGGCCGGGAACCGGCCTTTTTTCAAGGCAACACATGCAGCAGAAGAGTCAGGATAATCGCGGCAAGCCGTCGCGACCTCGCAAGTACATGCTTGTGCGGTACGGCCGTATGAACAACCTGGGGCTGTTCGAGCACTCCGAGAGCAAGATCCCCGCCACGCCCGTCCGGGTGGTTGTCAAAACGGGCAAGGGGCTGGAAATGGGCTGCGTCGTGGGCGCCGAGACGTGTTATCGGGCCGGGCAGTGTAAGTACACGCCGGAGCAGATCCAGGAGTATTTTGACCGGAGCGAGTGCGAGTATCCGCGGGAGTTCGCGGGGAAGTTCGTCAGGTTCGCCACGGCGGAGGACCTCGGCGAGGAGCGGCACCTGCGGAAGCTGGCGGGCGATGAATTGGAGGCGTGCCGGCGGTTGGCAAGGGAGCTCAACCTGCCCATGAAGATCGTCGAGGCGGAGCACATCTTCGGCGGGGAACGGGTCGTGTTCTATTTCATGGCCGACGGACGCGTGGATTTTCGGGAGCTGGTCAAGAAGGTGGCTCAGGAATACCAGACGCGCGTCGAGATGCGGCAGATCGGGGCGCGCGATGAGGCCAAGCTTCTGGGGGATGTCGAGAGCTGCGGGCAAGAATGCTGCTGTCAGCGGTTTCTCAAGGCGCTCAAGCCGGTGAATATGCGCATGGCGAAGATGCAGAAGGCGACGCTGGACCCGGCGAAGATTTCGGGCTACTGCGGACGGCTCAAGTGCTGCCTGCGATATGAGGATCAGACGTATCTGGAGCTCAAGAAGCGACTGCCACGCAAAAATACGACGGTCCGGACGGATCGGGGACAGGGGCGGGTCGTCAGCGGGCAGATACTGACGCAACTGATCATGGTGGAGTATGAAGGCGGCGACCGCGAGGCCGTGCCGCTTGAAGAACTGGACATCCTGGGCCCGGGCGGCGAGTTTCGCGGCCGGGAGCGATCAAAGGATGATGACCGCCGGGCCAAGGATGCTCCCACGGATCGGCGGGGCGGGGACCGCCGGCGAGACCTGGATGACGCTTTCGACCAGGACGAAGGCGGTTTCGACGCCGCCGGCGACAGCCCGTGTGATGAAGGTGATGCGTGGGACGATACCGTTGAGGATGAAGACGCGGCCCCGGATGCCTCGCAGATGCAGGACGCCGACGGCGGCGACAGTGAGCGTGGCGGCGACGACGCGGACCGGCGAGAGACAGCGGATGATCACCGGAGCAGCGGCGACCGTCGCGAGGGCGAGGGCGACCGGCGGGACGGCGGAAGACGTAGCGACGGGGGCGGCCGCCGGGGCAGGTCCGGACGGGGTCGCAGGCGAGGCCGGCGCGACAATCGCCGGCCCGGGGGGCCCAGCCAGGGCAGCGCCGGCGGCCGGCAGAATCCGCCCGGTGGTTCGGGGGGGGCTTCATGAACCGCCGGATTGTCGTGACATCGGCCCTGCCCTACGCCAACGGGCCCATCCACATCGGGCATCTGGTCGAGTATGTCCAGACGGACATCTGGGTGCGCTTTCAGAAGCTCCGCGGCAACGAGTGCCTGTACTTCTGCGCCGACGATACGCACGGTACGCCCATCATGTTGAGCGCGAGGGCGGCCGCCATCGAACCGGAGGTTATGATCGAGCGGATGTACGCCCGGCACAAGGCGGACTTCGACCGGTTCGCGGTGGAATTCGACAACTACTACTCCACGCACTCGCCGGAGAACCGCTATTTCAGCGAACTGATCTTCAAGCGGCTCAGCGAGGCCGGGTCGATTGTGACGCGGGATGTCGAGCAGACGTACTGCGAGGAATGCGCGATGCCCCTGCCCGACCGCTACGTTCGGGGCACCTGTCCGCGATGCAAGGCCGAGGACCAGTACGGCGACTCATGCGAGGTCTGCAGCGCCACATACCGCACGACCGACCTGATCCATCCTCGGTGCGCAACCTGCGGGGCGACGCCCGTGTCGCAGACGTCCAGGCATTACTTCTTCAAGCTCGCCGATTACCAGGGGCCGCTGAGGGACCTCATGGCGGCCGGCTATACGCAGCAATCCGTGGCCAACAAGCTGGAGGAGTGGTTTACGGCGGGGCTGCGCGACTGGGACATCTCGCGGGACGGACCCTATTTCGGTTTTCAGATTCCGGGCGAGCCGAACAAGTACTTCTACGTCTGGCTTGACGCGCCCATCGGCTACATGGCCTCGTGCAAGAACTACTGCGACGCGCACGGGCTGGATTTCGAGCGGGTCTGGCCCGGCGACAAATCGCGTCCCGGCGAGAACGATGAATGGGAACTCTACCACTTCATCGGCAAGGACNNTACTTCCACGCGCTGTTCTGGCCCGCGATGCTCATTGGGGCGGGCTTCAAGACGGCCCGGCGGCTGTTCGTGCACGGCTTTCTGACGGTCAACGGACAGAAGATGAGCAAGAGCCGCGGCACATTCATCAACGCCGCGACCTACGCGAATCACCTGGACCCGGAGTTCCTGCGCTACTACTACGCCGGGAAGCTGACGGACACCATCGACGATATCGACCTGAGCATCGACGACTTTGTCAACCGGATGAACGCGGACCTTGTGGGTAAGTACGCCAACCTGGCCTCGCGGTCGGTCCCGATGCTGACGAAGAAGCTCGGCGGACGCCTGGGCCGGTTGGATGAGCCGGGCCGGGAGCTGGTCCGACGGCTGGCGGCCGCCCGCGAGTCCGTTGCCGACGATTACGAGGCCCTCCGCTATGCCGCGGCGATTCGCACGATCAGCGCGCTGGCGGATGAGGCCAATCGCTACGTCGAACAGAAGCAGCCGTGGACGACGATCAAGACCGATCCCGAATTGACGCGAACGACCCTGACGGCCGTGCTCAACGCAGTGCGGATTCTGACGATTTACCTCAAGCCCGTACTGCCGGTCTACGCTGGGAAGATCGAGCGGATGCTCAAGGTCCCGCCGCTGACATTCGCCGATGTGGACAAGACGCTGGAAGACCATGAAATCGCGGCCTTTGAGAGGCTGTTCGAGAGGATTGACGTTGCACAGGTGGACGCCATGATAGAAGAAAGCAAGCAGGGCCAACCGGCCGCCGCCGCGCCGGCACAGCAGCCGCCGAGCGGCGAACCGATCCGCGAGGAATGCACCATTGAGGACTTCATGAAGGTGGACCTTCGCATTGCCAGGGTCCTCAGCGCCGAGCGGGTCGAAGGGGCCGACAAGCTACTCAAGTTGGAATTGGACGTGGGGGTAGCGAAGAAGACGGTGTTCGCCGGAATCGCCAAGGCCTACGAGCCGCAGTCGCTGGTCGGCCGGCTCGTCGTATGCCTGGCGAACCTCAAGCCGCGGAAGATGCGTTTCGGCGTCAGTGAGGGCATGGTTCTGGCTTCGGGACCCGGCGACAAGGACATCTTCATGCTCTCGGTCGACGACGGGGCCACGCCGGGCCAGCAGGTGAAGTAGATGAGCACGATGAGCCTGGAGGACATTGCGGCCAGGGACGCCCGATTCAACGTCGGGGCCCTGCGGTTTGTGTACGAGGGGCTCAGCTACACGGCCAGGAAGGTCGCCGATGAGCCGCGGCATGTCAGCGGCCAGACGCTCTGCGACGGCCTGCGGCAACTGGCCGTTGAGAAATGGGGGCGCCTGGCGATGATGGTGCTGGACCAGTGGGGTGTCCGCCGGACGCGGGACTTCGGGGAGATCGTGTACCTGCTGATTGAGCACCAGTGGATGAGCGCCCAGCCGTCCGACACGATCGAGCATTTCGACGATGTCTTTGACTTTCAGAGCGTGTTCAAGGACCGGTTTGCCTTCTGATCAGCGCAAGGGCATAAGCCTGGTCGCAGCGGAAGCACAGGTGCGGGGCGTCGAAGGGCTTGAATCCGTAGCTTCGGTAGAGTCCGATGGCTTCTTGGAGGACGGCGGCGGTCTCGAGAGTGATTCGGGTGGCGTTCATGCGGCGGGCTTCTGTAATGGCGGTCTCCAGCAGGAGCTTGCCCAATCCGCACCCGCGATGGGACCGCTCGAGGTACATCTTCCGCAGTTCGCAGCCGCCGTCGGGCATGGGGGCGATCGCCACGGAGCCGACGATCCGGCCGTCGGCCGCCTGCACGACGAAGAAGACCCCGCCGACGGCGTCATAGTTGGCCTCGATGTCCCAGAGATCCGCGTCGATACCGTCGGGATCGGTCGGCAGGCCGTACTCGTCGAGAATCGAGAACACCAGGTCTCGCACCGCCTTGCCGTCGGCACTGCGGGCGCGGCGGAGCGTGGGCTGGGCGTCATCGGATGGCTGTTGGTGTGGGGTATCCATACGGCAAGCAGTGTATCGGGACCTGCTATCGGCGGCAAGGGCGGCGCCGATTCGGTGAGGGTGCGGGTGGTGGGCTTTTTCCCTGGACGGACAGGGGGCAGGCCCTACAATGGGCCGTGCCGTCGTCCGCGGAACAGTGAGGCGCCGGCGCCGTTTGGATACGAACTGGAAAAAGGAGTCTGGACATGAGTACAGCAACGGGATTTGGCGGTCGGATGAATCGGCGCGGGATGCTCCGCTCGGCCGCGGGCGCCGGGCTTGGCGCAATGGCCTTGGGGATAGCCGGGTGCGAGGAGGCGCAGAAGGTTGGCGGCGGGGCGGCCCTGAAGGGCCATATCAACCATTCGATGGTATGGTGGTGCTTTGAGAAGTACTGGACGACCGAGCAGATGTGCGAGGTGGCCAAGAGCCTGGGTCTCAAGAGCGTGGAGTTGATTGAGCCGGAGCATTGGCCGACGCTGAAGAAGCACGGATTGGTCTGCGCGATTCACGGCAGTCACGGGTTTGTGCAGGGGATGAACAATCCGGCGTACCACGACATGTGCATCGCGAAGATCAAGGAGTCGGTGGACATCTGCGCCGAATACGGGTTCCCCAACGTGATCACCTTCACCGGGATGAGCGAGGATATCCCCGCCGACGCCGGTCAGAAGAACTGCATCGAGGGGCTCAAAAAGGTCGTCGGATATGCGGAGCAGAAGAAGGTCAACCTGTGTCTGGAGATGCTCAACAGCCGCGACGCCGTCGAGATGAAGGGCCATCCGGGCTATCAGGGCGACCACATGGATTACTGCATCGAGATCGTCAAGGCGGTCGGCTCGCCGCGGATGAAGGTGTTGTTCGATATCTATCACGTGCAAATCATGGACGGCGACATCATCCGGCGAATCGGCCAGTACGCCGAGTATATCGGCCATGTGCATACAGCCGGCTGCCCCGGACGAAACGAGCTGGATGATACGCAGGAAATCAACTATCCGCCCATCATGCGGGCCCTGGTCAAGGCCGGCTACACGGGCTACACCGGCCACGAGTTCATCCCCACCCGGGACCCGCTCAAGGGTCTGGCCGAGGCGGTCGCCTTGTGCGACGTCTGAGCCGGACGGGAATATCCCGGCGCACTTGCCCATGCCCTGGGGTGGCATCTTCTGCCGCGGGCAACCGATGGTGCGAGTGCGGCCCGCGCGCCTCAACGGCATGGCCCGGATGTGTTGTGCCATCCCTTCGCTGTGCGAAGGGATGCCGTGGCGGAAACCTCTGCACGACCAGAACCCTGGCTTGTCAGTGCATGCGATCCAGCCCGCGGGCCTCGTCGAAGAGGATGCGGTACCTGGCCGGATGATAGAGCGTGAACTCTATCGACCGGATGTACTCCTCGGCTCCGGCATCGCGGACGTTAGCCACCAATGAGGCGATCTGCTTCTGT
The DNA here is from genome assembly GCA_002347125.1 of Phycisphaerales bacterium UBA2266. Taxonomy (GTDB): domain Bacteria; phylum Planctomycetota; class Phycisphaerae; order Sedimentisphaerales; family Anaerobacaceae; genus UBA2266. The sequence continues at coordinate 4,230 of DDXG01000353.1, read as the reverse complement.
GATTCGAACTTGCCGATGGCCTCCAGCTTCTTCTCCAGATACGACATCGGCGTTCGCATCCGCAGCGTCGGCGGCCCCCAGAAGTCGCAGTAGACCGCATAGGTATTGACATGCGGCACGCCCGCCAACGGATCGCCCAACTCGGGCCAGATATCCCCGGCGGCGTGGAACAGGCTGATCAGGAACTCCTCATAGACGATGCGATGGTCCGGGTGCAGGTCGTTCGACGTCGGCAGGAAGCACTGCGTCGGGCGGATCTTCCGCAGGTAGAACGTGAAGCTGTTCTGCAGGCCCGAGAAGCCGCGCATCTCGACAAGGTCCTGCGGCGTGGACCTGCGGCGTCCCCGCAGGCTGCCCAGCCGGCAATCCGGGAAGGCCATCCAGATGATGTTCTGCCGGGGGACACCGAGGCTCTCATAGCACTCGAAGGTCTCCTGGCGTCGCGTCTCGGCGATGGTGTTCTTCTCTTCCTCGGTGCAGTATCCCTGTGAACCGTCGGTGACGACGGCGATGTACACGGGCACTTTCTCCCGCTGCGCCAGTTGCATCAGCAGGCCGCACCCGAGGACGGCGTCGTCATCGTGCGGACTGACGAATAGGAACCGCTCCTTGCCGCCCTGCCAGTGCTTCGAGACCTCGGCCAATGTGGAGCCGGTCCGCCGCTCCGTGCCGACCAGCCTGACAAACTCAATACCTTCGTCTTTCAATTCCATGTGTATCCCCAAGTGTCTTTCCGCCGCAAAGTGCGACGCGGCTGCGAAGGACTGCTGATCAAGTTGTCCTCCGCGTTCTCCGCGGTCTCTGCGGTGAAATGTGTATTACTTCGATGGGCCGTAATTGTGCCGGGCCAGCGCCGCAGCGCCGACAATCCCCGTATCCTCGCCCAGGGTGGCGAAGCGGATCTCCACGTCCTCCTTCTTGAGCGTCCAGACCTGCTGCTGGAAATGCCGGTTGATCGCCTCCAGCAGTATGTCGCCGGCGGCTATCATACCGCCGGAGAACAGTATCCGCCTGGGCTCGGTTGTGTGCAGCATGTTCACGCAGGTGATCGCCAGGGCCTTGGCGGTGCCTTCGGCGATCTCAATGGCCAGTTCATCGCCGGCGGCCACCTGCTCGTAAACATCCTTGGCCGTGATCTTTCCCTTCTTATCGAGGACTTTCTTGAGGCTGGATTGCCGCCCCTGTTCGACGGCCTCCTGGGCCCGCCTGGCTGTGGAATCCGCCGACGCATAGGCCTCCACGCAGCCCCGCTGCCCGCAGTTGCACCGACGCCCATCCGGATAGATGATCATGTGGCCCAGCTCCGCCCCGTTTTCGGCGCAGCCGTGGACCAGTTCCCCGTTGCAGACCACGCCGCCGCCGATGCCCGTTCCCAGCGTGAAAAACACGACGTCCCTGACACCCTTGCCGGCCCCGGCGATGTACTCGCCCCAGCAGGCTACGTTGGCGTCGTTGTCGAAGGCGATGGGGGCCCCGAGTCTGTCTTTGAGCATCTGGACGATGGGCACGTTCTTGAACGTGGGCATGTTGGTCGATTTGATGATGATGCCCTTGCTGTAGGCGGCCGGACCCGGTGTGCCGATGCCGACGGCCTGGATGTCCGATTTCTTGAGCCCGGCGTCGGCGACAAGCCCCAGCGACGCCTCGGCCATGTTCCCGATGACGACGTCGGGCCCCATGTCCGCCTTCGTCGGCACCGACGTCTTCTTGAGGATATGGAGATCGCCGTCAAAGAGCCCGATCTTGATATTGGTCCCGCCCAGGTCGATTCCGATGTACACCTTACCCATAGCCGCCGGCCCACAATAAGAGGAGCATCCAACATCGCCCCGACAGTCCAGGCGATCCGCCCCCGATTATACAGTCCAATGCCACTCCCTCAAGCCCCAATTGACACGCCGCGGCGCAATCCACCAGGCAGCCTAATCTCACGACACGCTCAGCTTGGAGGGCCGCGAGGTCAGTTCTTGATCCGGTAGACTCGGAAGTCGGGACTGACGAAGACCTGTTCGAGGCGGTTGCCGGATTCGCGCAGCAGGTGCGAGAGGACCGCTCGGTCTTCGATGAAGGGTTCTCCGGCGATGATGTAGCGGGCGCCCGTATTCTTCACATGGTCCCAGAAGGGGCCCGCATTCTCAGGGGTTACCACGGGGTAGATCGACGACGGCCGGCCGGTATACAGCGACAAGACACGGGGCTTGCGGAAGATGAGCACATCATTCGGCTCGGTATTCTCACGGACAAACTGGAATAGTTCCTGGCTCTGGGGTTTCTCCGGACCATAGGCAATCGGTCCGAAGTCGACCGTTGTGTAGCGTGCCGCGTAGGAGCCGAAGATCACCACACACAGCCCCGCGGCCAGCGTCTTCTTCACGTCCGGCCGTTGCAGTGGCCTCCACTCGTTCAACGCCACGAACACGTAGAACACATACAGCGGAATCAACGGCACGACGTACCGCATTCCCTGGAAGGCCTGGAGCAGGAACAAGGGCAAGACATATAGCGGCCCGATTAGCTCCAGGACGGTAACGCCGCGCCGCAGCCGGATGATATACCCGGCCACGGCCAGCACGGTAATGATGCACCAGAGCGTATACGTCAGGTTCTGAACATAGCCGTTATGCCAGAGCCCCGGCAGGGGCAGGAACAGCAGCTTTGCCAGCATCCCGCCCGGGTCCCACGCGAACAGCGATAGGTAACTGCTCTGACCGCCGATAAGGGCCCCCTGTACGACGGCGTACACGCCAAACATGCCGACCACGACGGCGAGGACCGGTGTCGGCCTGCGGTATCGGATCAGGTCATATCCGATGGCCGCGAGCACCAGGACAGCACCGAGACTGCGCGTCCCGTAGGCCAGACATACGAACAACCCCGCCACCAGCGCATCGACCCACGGTTTGGCGCCGGCTTCATGGCGGCTATAGGCGCGGCCGAGCCAGAACAGGGCCGCATACATGAAGAACAGGAACGGGATATCGGACAGTACCTGGTCCTTGAAATCCCAGAACCACGGGTTGAACGCCAGAATCCCCAGCAACGCAACGGTGTATCCACCCGGCAATTCCCTCCGAAACACGCCCCAGACGCCCGCCAGCGCTGCGGCGAACGAGATGACGACCACCCCCTTCATGGCCATCAGGTCCAACCCCCATACCTTATATATAGGCACCAGCATCAACGGGAACACGGGTGGGTAGGCCGAGGGCGACAGGTGCGGGTAGTACGGATTGAAGATGAAGCCGGTGTCGGCGTAGGGTTTGCCCTGAACGATGTTCTCGGCATGGTGAATGTACAGGGCGAAATCCCCGCCCCAGTCGTGCCCGCTTCGCAGGGTCGCCAAGTGAAACACGGCCGTGGCCGCGATAATCGCCCACGCCCCCGCGATGGTGATGGTCCGCTTGCTCATAGGCGTCTCAGTGGCCGTAGCCGTCGGGATGGCCTCGGTGCCACGTCCAGGCCGTCTCGACAATTCGCTCCAATTCGGGCATCCGCGGGGTCCAGCCCAGCTCGGTCCTTGCCCTTGCGGCATCGGAGGTCAGGACGGGCGGGTCTCCGGGCCGCCTGTCCGTCTCCGTCACACTGAAATCCCTGCCGGTTACCCTGCGGACGGTCTCAATCACCTGCCGAACCGAGTAGCCGGCCCCATTGCCCAGGTTGTAGACCAATTCCTGGCTGTCGTCGAGCCTCTCCAGGGCCAGCAGGTGGGCCCGGCACAGGTCTTCGACGTGGATGTAGTCGCGGATGCAGGTGCCATCGGGCGTCGGATAGTCCGTGCCGAACACCTTGATGTCCTTGCGTCGGCCCATCGCCGCTTGGACGATCAGCGGTATCAGATGCGATTCCGGGCGGTGGTCCTCGCCCAGCGTGCCGTCGCCACCGGCCCCACAGGCGTTGAAATAGCGAAGCGCGGCATACCGTAGCCGCCCTGTTTGGCTCTGGTAGTGGCACATCCGCTCCACATCCAGCTTGGATTGCCCGTAGGGGTTGATCGGGGCCTTGGGCGAATCCTCCGCGATGGGGGTCCTGACCGGAATCCCATAGACCGCGGCGGTGCTGCTGAAGACGAACCGCTCGACGCCCGCGGACTCCATGGCCGAGAGCAGATTCTGCGTGTTGGAGAAGTTGTTGCGGTAGTAATCCAGCGGCTGGGCCACCGACTCGCCGACCTCGATAAACGCCGCGAAGTGCATCACCGCCTCGATACGACGGTCCCGAAGAACCTCGACC
>DDXG01000169.1 GCA_002347125.1 Phycisphaerales bacterium UBA2266 | reverse complement strand
GGTCGCCGCCGCCGGCCGGGTGATGGACCCCAACCTTGCGGGCAAGTGGATATGCCCGATGCATCCGGACATAGTCAAAGACGGACCGGCCCCGTGCGATATCTGCGGCATGGACCTGGTGACGGCCGAGTCGCTGAAACTGGCCGGCCCCGCCGGGCCGAATGAGCCGCCGCTGGTGATACCGGCCTCGGCGCCTCTGATTACGGGTAAACGCGCCGTGGTCTACGTTCGGATTCCCGACGTCAACGAGCCGACCTTCGAGGGACGCGAGGTGCTGCTCGGCCCGCGGGCGGGCGACTACTACATCGTCAATGAGGGTCTGGCCGAGGGTGAGCGAGTCGTAACCAACGGCAACTTCAAGATCGACTCGGCCCTGCAGTTGCGCGCCGCTCCCAGCATGATGAGCGCTGAAATGTGGGGCGAACCCGACGCGGCTGACGGAGCCGAACAGACGATCTGCCCGGTGATGGGCGGCAAGATCGATAAGACCGTCTTCACGGAGTATGAGGGCAGGAAGGTGTACTTCTGTTGCCCCGGTTGTATCGCGGAATTCCACAAAGATCCGCAAAAGTATCTGGACAAACTGCCGCCATTCAGCGGCGGGCAAGAGGTTGCTCCATAGAGCGGCTGCGCATGATGAGTTCCCCTGCGGGGGATTCAAGGAGAATCAGGAATGAACAAGACAAAGACCCATTTACTGTTGAGAGTACTACCGGCCTTGCTGCTGGCGGTGTCGATCGGATTGTTCCTTGGCGGTTGCCGCGGCGACAGGAATGCCGGGGCATCGGCCGACGACCACAGCGGCCATGACCACAGCGAACATGCCCGACCAATGGCTTCGACGAGCGAAGCGGCCGGTGCGTCCGACCCCGCGGCGACACCCGAGACCGAGCAGAAGCTGTGCCCGGTGATGAACTACCCGATCAACAAGGCTATCTTCGTCGAGTACGAGGGCAAGAAGGTGTATTTCTGCTGCCCCGGTTGCCCGGAGCAGTTCAAGGCCGATCCGCAGGCGTATCTGGCCAAGCTGCCGCAGTTCACGAACTGAGCAGAATGTCTCTTTCCGACGGCGGTGAGCGTCAATGGCGTCCCCAAACACAGGCCAGCGTCAATACGAACCGATTCCAGAGCAGAGCACGCTCGTCGGAAGAATTCTCGGCTTCTGCATCTACAACAAGCTCGTTGTGGGATTGGTGACGCTGCTCATCGTGGCGGCGGGTGTCTACGTCGCCCCGTTCGACTGGGACTTCGCGTGGTTTCCCCGCAATCCCGTTGCGGTCGACGCGATTCCCGACATCGGCGAGAACCAGCAGATTGTGTTTACGGAGTGGCCGGGCCGCTCGCCCGGCGACGTCGAGGACCAGATCACCTATCCCCTGACCACGGCGCTGCTCGGCATCCCGGACATCAAGACGATCCGCAGCACGTCCATGTTCGGCTTCTCATCCATCTATATCATCTTCAAGGATTTCTCGTTCTATGAGAAGCTGGTTCAGGGAAAGGACTTCTATTGGACCCGCAGCCGGGTGCTGGAGAAGCTCAGCAGTCTGTCTGCCGGAACGCTGCCGTCCGGCGTCGAGCCAACCCTCGGACCCGACGCGACGGCCCTGGGCCAGATATTCTGGTACACCCTGGAGGGCCGCGACCCGCAGGGGAGACCCACGGGCGGCTGGGACCTTGAGCAGTTGCGGACCATTCAGGACTGGCAGGTCAGACTCGCGCTGCGCTCGGCGTCCGGCGTCAGCGAGGCGGCCTCGGTGGGAGGATTCGTCCGCGAGTACCAGATCGATGTGGACCCCGACGCCATGCGGGCATACGGCGTGGGCATCGACGAGGTGTATGAAGCCGTCAGACGCTCCAATATCGACGTCGGAGCCCAGACCATCGAACTGAACCGTGTGGAGTACCTGATCCGAGGGATCGGGTTCGTCAAGCACGCCGAGGATATCGCCGACAGCGTCATCAAGACCAACGAGAGTGTCCCTATCCTGGTCAGGCATGTGGCCAAGGTGGTGCTGGGACCCGAGCCCAGGCGCGGGGCCCTCGACAAACAAGGCGCCGAGGTCGTCGGCGGAGTGGTGGTGGCGCGCTATGGGGCGAACCCCCTGGCCGTCATCAAGGAGGTCAAGAGGGCAATCGCCGAACTTGAGCCGGCGCTGCCCGCCAAGGCGATCCTCACGGACCCGCTTGTGGCGCCGGATGCCGTCCGTCAATTCGCCCGGGAGCGCGGCTTTGAGGCTTATGACGGCCCGGGCCTGAATCAACCCGCCTGGCTGCAATACCTGCGACAGGCGCCGGAATCCTCATGGCCGGCATGGCTGACCCGCAGCCGGGTCGCCATCGTTCCGTTCTATGATCGGACGGGGCTGATCTACGAGACGCTCGGCACGCTCAATGATGCGCTCTACGAAGAAATCCTGGTCACCGTCATTGTCATCATCATTATGGTAATGCACCTGCGCAGCAGTGTCCTGATCAGTTCCGTCATGCCTCTCGCGGTGCTCGGCTGCTTTATCGCGATGAAGGCTTTCAACATCGACGCCAACGTCGTATCGCTGGCGGGCATAGCCATCGCCATCGGGACCATTGTCGATATGGGAATCGTCATCTGTGAGAACATCCTCAAGCACCTCGACGAAGACCCTCTCGACATGCCCCGGGCCGAAGTGATCCACCGCGCCGCGGCCGAAGTCGGCGGCGCCATCCTTTCGGCCGTTGCTTCAACCATCATCAGCTTCATTCCGGTGTTCTTCATGACCGGACCGGAGGGCAAGCTCTTCAAGCCGCTGGCCTTCACCAAGACATTCGCGCTGCTGGCCTCCATCGTGGTGGCCCTAACGATCATCCCGCCGGCGGCCCATCTCATGTTCTTTCCACGCAGGATCAACAGTCGGTATCTGCGGACGGTCTTCTATGGCTGCCTGGTAGCGGCCGCCCTGCTGCTCGGTCTGACGTTCAGTTGGCTCGTGGCGGTTGTCATCGCTGGATTCGCCCTGTACCAACTGTTCAAAGGGCTGATCCCCCCGCGCATGAACGCCCTGGCGCCTTACGCAGCCAACGTCGCCGTCCTGCTGGCAGTCGGCCTTCTGCTGACGATGCACTGGGAACCGCTCGGCCCCCAGAAGGGGCTGATCCGCAACCTCCTCTTCGTCGGCGGGCTGATCGGCGGGCTCATGGCCCTGGTGCTGTTATTTGAGCGGCTCTACCCCCGTATCCTCCGTTGGTGTCTGGACCATAAGGTCGCCTTCCTGTCGGTGCCGGCGATGTTGTTGTTGCTGGGCGCCGTGATCTGGCTGGGGTTCGAGCGGGTCTTCACCTTTATCCCAGGGAGCCTTCGCGGCAATTCCCTGTGGTCGGCGGCGGTCCATACTTTCCCGGGCCTGGGCAAGGAATTCATGCCGTCGCTCGATGAGGGGTCGTTCCTGTACATGCCGACCACCGCCGCACACGCATCCATCGGCGAGGCCCTCGATGTCCTCCAGAAGCAGGATACCATGATCAGTTCGATCCCGGAGGTCGAGTCCGTCGTCGGCAAGATCGGCCGCGTGGAATCGGCGCTCGACCCGGCCCCGGTCGGCATGATCGAGACCGTGATAAACTACCGTAGCGAGTACATCACCGACAAGGACGGACGCCGGGTGAACTTCCGTTACAACCGCGGCGCCGGCGAGTTTGTCAGGGACCCGAACGGAGGGCTTATTCCCGACGCCGGAGGAAGGCCCTTCAGGCAGTGGCGCAGCCATATCAAATCCCCCGATGATATATGGAAGGAGATCACCGCCGCCGCCGATATCCCCGGCACGACGTCGGCGCCCAAACTCCAGCCCATCGCCGCCCGCATCGTCATGCTGCAAAGCGGAATGCGGGCCGCCATGGGCGTCAAGATCAAAGGTCCTGACCTGGCGACCATCGAACAGACCGGCCTGGAGATCGAGCAAATCCTCAAGCAGGTCCCGCTCATCGACCCGGCCACGGTCATCGCCGACCGGATCGTGGGCAAGCCCTATATCGAGATTGTGCCGGATCGCGGCGCGCTTGCCCGCTACGGCGTCCCCGTCAACGAGTTTGCGGACACCGTAGAGGTGGCCGTCGGCGGCATCAAGGTGACGACAACGGTCGAAGGCCGCCGGAGGTTCCCTGTTCGGGTCCGCTACCAGCGGGAGTTGCGAGACAGCGTCGAGGCCCTGCAACGGATCCTCGTGCCGACCCCCGACGGCGCCCAGATACCCTTGGCACAACTGGCCCAGATCCGTTACGTCCGCGGCCCGGAGGCCATCAAGAGCGAGGACACATCCCTGGTGGGCTACGTCCTGTTTGACAAGGTGGCCGCGGCCGCGGAGGTTGACGCCGTTGAAGCCGCCGATCGGCTCATCCGCCTCAAGGAGGCCAACGGCGAGTTCATCCGGCCCCACGGTGTCTCGATCTCTTTCGCCGGTACTTATGAAAATCAACTCCAGGCCGCAAAGACCCTGCGGATACTCGTTCCGCTGGCCCTGTTCACCATATTCCTCGTTATCTACATGCAGTTCCGAAGCGTCAGCCTGACATTGCTTGTGTTCGTCGGCGTGATGGTCGCGTGGTCGGGGGCCTTCCTGATGGTGTGGCTGTACGGCCGCGACTGGTTCCTCGATTTCAGCATCTTCGGTACGAACCTGCGCCGGTTGTTCCAGGTCCATCCCATCAATCTGAGCGTCGCCGTCTGGGTCGGATTTCTCGCCCTGTTCGGAATCGCCGACGACGACGGAGTGGTCATGGGAACCTACCTCCAGCAGACCTTCGAACGCGACAGGCCGCGGACGATTCAGGATGTTCGCACGGCGACCGTCAAGGCGGGCAATCGTCGTGTCCGTGCCGCCCTGATGACCACCGCTACCACCATCCTGGCCCTGATCCCCATCTTCACCTCCACCGGCCGAGGCGCAGACATCATGATTCCTATGGCCATCCCATCCTTTGGCGGAATGAGCATCGAGATACTCACCATGCTCATCGTCCCCGTCCTCTACTGCTGGCTCCAGGAACGCAGGCTCCAAAGCACGCTTCGACACTCGGCCGCCCCGGCGGCGACACCCCACTCTGAAAAGACCGGCTGACGATAGGGTATTTCGCCGCCCGCATAGGGGATTTCCCCTATGGAACGGGCCTGAGGTTCCGTGCCACAATAGCACGCGGAATCGGTTCGGTCTCCGGGGCTGTGGCCGAGGCGTCGGCGTCCATATTCGGTCCTCCGCCGGCGGCACGGGTCCAGAGCGGGCACAATGCGCCTGCCGTCGTGTGTTCCTGCAGGCGCTCCAAGAGACAACGCATTGAGACATCATGGCTGAAACAGACTCCAGAGTCCCCGATATCGAAGTCCAGGAGTGGCTCGACTCGCTCGACGACGTCGCCCGTCGCCTGGGCCGGCAAGCCGTCGCGACATTGCTCCAACAGCTCACGAGCCGCGCATCCCGGTACGGTGTTCACCCCCGGTCCGTCCGAACCACTGCTTATCTAAACACTATCGGGCCGGATAAGCAGCCTCCCTATCCCGGCCGCCGGGAGCTGGAGCGCCGGATAAAGAGCTACATCCGGTGGAACGCCATGTCCATGGTCGTGCGGGCCAACCGGATGTCCGCCGGCATAGGCGGCCATATCTCGACCTATGCCTCGGCCGCGACGCTCTTTGAGGTGGGATTCAACCACTTCTTCAGGGCCCGCACCGACACACACCCGGGCGACATCGTCTACTTTCAGGGCCACGCCTCGCCGGGCGTCTACGCCCGCGCCTTCATCGAAGGCAGACTGTCGGGCTTCGAGCTTGAGAACTTCCGCCGGGAGCTTTCTCCGCAGGGTGGCCTGCCCTCGTATCCCCACCCGCGGCTTATGCCCGGTTTCTGGCAGTTTCCCACTGTCTCAATGGGCCTATCGCCGATCATGGCCGTCTATCAGGCCAGGTTCAACCGGTACATGGAGCACCGCGGACTCAACAAGCCGAGCGACCAGAAGATATGGGTGTTTCTCGGCGACGGCGAGATGGATGAACCGGAGAGCCTCGGCGCGATCAGCCTGGCGGCAAGGGATACACTGGACAACCTGGTCTTCGTGGTCAACTGCAACCTGCAGCGTCTGGATGGNNGGCAACGGCAAGATCATCCAGGAATTGGAGGCCCTCTTCGCGGGGGCCGGCTGGAACGTCATCAAGGTCGTCTGGGGCTCGGACTGGGATAGCCTGCTGGACAACGACGCCGACGGCCTGCTGGCGCGGCGTATGCAGGAACTGCCGGACGGGCAATTCCAGAAGTACGCCGTATCGAGCGGCGACTATATCCGCCGGCACTTCTTCGGGGCGGATCCGCGGCTGCTCGATAGGGTGAAGAACTACTCGGACGAGCAGTTGGAGAAGCTGCAGCGCGGCGGCCACGACCCCATCAAGGTCTACACCGCCTACAGAGCGGCCGTCGAGCATCAGGGCTCGCCCACCGTGATCCTGGCGCAGACAATCAAGGGCTACGGTCTGGGCGAGGCGGGCGAGGGGCGCAACGTAACACACCAGCAGAAGAAGCTCAACGAAGAGGAACTACTGGTTTTTCGGACCCGCTTCGGGATACCCATCTCCGACGGCGAGACGCAGGAGGCCCCGTTCTATCGGCCGTCGCCCGACAGCAAGGAGATGCAATACGTCCAGGAGTGCAGGAAGCGGCTCGGCGGCTACCTGCCAAACCGGGCCGTGGATGCCCGGCCCGTCCCCATGCCCTCCGACGAACTGTTCGAGGAGTTCTACGCCGGCAGCGACGGCCACCCGGTGGCGACGACCATGGCGCTCGTGCGGTTGCTGTCGAAGTTGCTCAAGGATGAGAAAATTGGCCGTCTGATCGTCCCGATCGTGCCGGATGAGGCCCGGACATTCGGGATGGAGTCCCTGTTCCGGCAGGTAGGCATCTACTCTTCTGTCGGCCAGTTGTACGAGCCCGTGGACAAGAACAGCCTGCTGTACTACAACGAACGCAAAGACGGCGTCATCCTGGAAGAGGGCATCACCGAGGCCGGTTCAATGGCGTCATTCATCGCCGCGGGCACCGCCTACTCCACGCACGGCATCTCCACGATCCCCTTCTTTCTGTTCTATTCCATCTTCGGCTTTCAGCGTATGTTCGACCTGATATGGGCGGCCTGTGACGCCCGCGCCAGGGGTTTCCTCATCGGCGGTATCGCCGGACGCACGACCCTGGCGGGCGAGGGACTCCAGCACCAGGACGGGCACAGCCATCATTTCGCCCTGGCCGTGCCGAGCCTCAAGGCCTACGACCCGGCTTTCGCCTACGAGTTGGCGGTCATCGTGCGGGACGGGCTGCACCGAATGTACGACCGCGGGGAAGACCTCATCTACTACATCACCATGATGAACGAGTTCTACCCCATGCCGCCCATGCCCGGCGGCGTCGAAGAGGGTATCCTCAAGGGCCTCTACAGATTCAGGGAATGCCCGGTCAAGCAACCGAAGGCCAGGGCAAACCTGCTGGGCAGCGGGGCGATCCTCAACGAGGCCGTGAAGGCGGCCGAGATTCTCCAGTCGCGGTACGACGTCGCTGCCGATGTCTGGAGCGTGACCAGTTACAAGGAACTCTACACGGATGCCCTGGAGACCGACCGCTGGAACATGCTGCACCCGACCGACGAACCCAGGCAGTGCTATCTGCGGCGGTGCTTCGCGGGCGATACGGGCATCTTCGTGGCCGCGTCCGACTATCTCAGGGCGCTGCCGTGCTCGGTTGCCAAGTGGCTGCCGGGGCCGCTGACTGCCCTGGGGACGGACGGCTACGGACGAAGCGACAGTCGCGATGCCCTGCGCAACTACTTTGAGGTCG
>DDXG01000105.1 GCA_002347125.1 Phycisphaerales bacterium UBA2266 | reverse complement strand
AGCATAAGAGCATAAGAGCATAAGCCACGAGCCACAGTTCAATAGTCTGTGAAATCTGTGGCTAAGGGACATGCGACGCGCGAACGACGATATACGATATAAGCCATGCCGACGACAAACTACGCACCCACGAAGACCAACCTCCTGCGGCTGAGAAACGATCTCAAGTTCGCCCAGCAGGGCTATGAACTGCTCGACCAGAAACGCAACATCCTGATCATCGAATTGCTGTCGCTCGTCGACCAGGCCGCCGACTACCAGGAGCGCGTCGAGTCCGCCCTGGCCAAAGCCTATCGGGCCCTCGAAGAGGCTGTTTTTGACATGGGCCGCCTGAAAGTCCAGTATCTCATCGGCGCCGTTAATATCTCCACGAAGATCGATGTCCGCTACCGCAAAGTCATGGGCGTTAACCTGCCCGTCGTAGATACTGAATATCGGGATCGTCCCCCCTATTTCAGCCCTATGGGAACGAGCTTCTGGATCGACAGCGCCTTGGATTCGTTCAAACAGGCCATCGAACTTCTCGGCAAGCTGTCAGAACTCAAGATTTCCATCCTGCGGCTGGCCAATGAGGTCAAGAAGACCATCCGCAAGGTCAACGCACTGGAAAAGATCGCCATTCCCGACCTGACCGAGGGCCTCAAGAGCATCGAGAGCCGCCTCGAACAGGGCGAACGGGACATGCTGATGCTCATGAAGATCGTCAAGGAGAACCTGGACGCCAAACGAACCGCAGCGATGGAGAAGCGTCATGAGTAACCTGATTCGAAAAATCATGGTCTACGTGGACGGGACCGAACAGTCGGTCACCGCGGCGCAATACGCGATATGCCTGGCCGCGGGCACCGGCGCCGACCTGTTCGCCTGCTACGTCGTCAACACCCGCGCCGTCGAGGACCTGCTCAAGGCCCGCATCTTCCTGGCCGATGAGCAACTGGAATACGAGCACGACATGGAAGCCGACGCCGAACGGTACCTCAACTACGTCAACGAGTTGGGACTCAAGAAAGGCGTCCCCGTCACAAAGATTCAAAGCAAGGGCAGCGTCCACAAGGAGATCATCGATGCCATCAACGCCAACGAGGCGGACCTGCTCGTCATTGGCGAGGTCTCTCATATCCGCAGCCGCCGGGATGAATTCTACGACGAGGCCGAGCGGGCCATGCGCAGCGCCGCCTGTTCCGTACTCATCGTCAAGGACGCCGACAGGGTCTGGGAAATGTACGAAGCACTATAGGCTACCGACTTCAGCCGTCGGGCGTGAGGACCCTGTAGCCTGCGGCCTGTAGCCTGAAGCCTTACATGGAGATGTTGTTATGTCACTGATTGACCTGGTTTCGGAAAAAGTCGTTAAGATACCCCTGCAGTCAAAGGACAAACCCGACGTCCTGCGGGAACTGGTGCAGATACTCAAGGACGCCGGCGAGATAGGAGATTACGACACGGTGCTCAGGGCTGTGCAGGACCGCGAAGACAAGCTCAGCACCGGACTGCAGGCGGGCATTGCCGTGCCCCACGCCAAGACATCCGCCGTCTCCAGCCTCAAACTCGCCCTCGGTATCGCCCCACAGGGCATCGATTTCGACTCGATGGACGGCCTGCCCACCAAGCTCTTCTTCCTGTTGATCGCCTCGCCGGATCGCTCCGGACCCCACGTCGAGGCCCTCGCCGAGATCGCCAAACTCGCCCGCTCACAGGCCTTCTGCAACGCCCTGGTCAACGCACGCAGCGCCGGGGAGGTCGTCGGACTGATTCAGGGAGACTGATCCCAACATCAATGCCAGGTCCGACCGGCGTCCCTGGTTGGATTGTCCTGCCTGACCGGGTATAATGAACCTGCCGGTGCCGACCGCGGGTACGGGCCCTTGAGGGCGGCCGTCCAAGCGGTCGGACGCTGCACAAAACCCGCAAGATGGGCAATTTGGGCAATTTTGCCGCCGCATCGGCCGTCTTATATAGAAGCGGCCGTTCGTGCGGCCATCACTTGTGTGTCGAGACTCTCGGAGTAGTGGCTATGGCAAGAGCGTTGCGGACCCTTACAGCCATTGTCCTTGCCTTCGTGGGCATCGCGGCCGCCAACCCATTTGAGCGCCCCGGCGACGCCCAGCCCCGCACCGAGATCGACAAGCTTGTCTTCGCCCAACTCGAAACACTGGAGATTCAACCCGCCCGCCTCTGCGCCGACGCGGTCTTCCTCCGCCGGGCCTATCTTGACGTCATCGGCGCCCTGCCCACCGCCCAGCAAGCCCGGACCTTCCTCCAGGACAAGAACCCGGACAAGCGGGCCCTGCTGATCGACGATCTGCTCGCCCGCCCGGAATTCGCCGATTACTGGGCCATGAAGTGGTGCGACGTGCTCCGCGTCAAGGCCGAGTTTCCCATCAACCTCTGGCCCAACGCCGTCCAGGCCTACCACCACTGGATCCGCGACGCCCTCCGGCGGAACATGCCCTACGACCGGTTCGCCCGCGAATTGCTCACCGCCAACGGCAGCAACTTCCGCGTGCCCCAGGTCAATTTCTACCGCGCCGTCCAGAGCAAGACCCCCCGCGGCCTCGCCCAGGCCGTCGCGTTGACCTTCATGGGGCAGCGCGCCGACAACTGGGACCAGGCCCGGCTTGCCGGCATGGCCGCCTTTTTCAGCCAGATCGACTTTCGCGCCACCGGCGAATGGAAGGAGGAGATCGTCGTCTTTGACCCCGACAGGCCCATGACCGCCGATCCCAACGGCCCGCCGGTCAAGCCCGTCTTCCCCGACGGCGCAGCCGCCGATATCCCGCCGGGCGCCGACCCCCGCGAGGCCTTTGCCCGCTGGCTCATCACGCCGGACAATCCCTGGTTTACGCGCAATATCGCCAACCGGCTGTGGTCATGGCTGCTCGGCCGCGGCATCATCCACGAGCCCGACGACATACGCCCCGACAACCCCCCGGCCAATCCCGAACTGCTGGCCCTGCTGGAGAAGGAGCTGATCGCCGCCGACTACGACCTCAAGAGCCTCTACCGCCTGATCCTCAACTCGACCACTTACCAACTCTCCTGCGTCCCGCGAAGCGACAAGCCCGAGGCCGCCGCCCATTTCGCCCTTTACCCCATGCGGCAACTCGAGGCCGAGGTCCTCATCGACGCCCTCAATCAGATCACCGGCACCACCGAGAAATACTCCAGCGAGATCCCCGAACCCTACACCTTCATCCCCGAATCCCAGCGTGCCACCGACCTGGCCGACGGCAGCATCACCAGTTCCTTCCTGGAGATGTTCGGACGCCCATCCCGCGACACCGGCCTCGAATCCGAGCGCACCGGCCGCCCCACCGCCTCTCAGCGGCTTCACATGCTCAATTCCTCGCATATCCAGCGTAAGATCGAACGCAGCCCCGCCCTGCAGGCATTGGCCAAGGCCAGAAACAACCCTCAACAGGCAATCAACGGAATCTATCTGACAATCCTGTCCCGTTTCCCAACCGAAGATGAACTGGAGGCCGTAAACGAGTACACCCGGCTTCAAAAGAACAATAACCGCACTGTGGCCATTGACCTTATCTGGTCGTTGATCAACAGCCCCGAATTCCTCTGCCGCCACTAGAAAGAGCATAAGGCACAAGAGCACAAGCCGCCAGCCACTAACCACCAGCCACTACCTAAACAGGTGCCGCGATGAGCATGAACCCAGCAATCCGAGGACCAAGACAGGAGAGACGAGCAACATTGAACGTTGAACGTTCAACGTTAAACGCGAACCTGGCGTCCATCGCCCATCGTCGCCTCACCCGCCGTCAGACGCTGGTGCGTGGACTCTGTGGCACGGCGGGTCTGTTGCTGGCCGATCGGTTGTGTCCACCGGCCAAGGCCGCGCCGACCCCGAAGGCCAAGTCCGTTATCCAGATATGGATGTGGGGCGGCCCGGCGCACCTGGACACCTTCGACCCCAAGCCCGAGGCCGGCAACGACTACTGCGGCCCGCTCAACAAGCCCATCCCCACGAATGTCGACGGTATCGTCATCGGCGAACTGCTGCCCCTGCTCGCCCAGCAGGCGGACAAGTACTCGATCATCCGCAGCATGACCCACGGCAACAACGGCCACGAAACCGCCTCCTATATGGTCCAGACCGGCCGCAAATCCGGCGACGGCCAGGTCTATCCCGCCGTCGGCGCCGTCGTCGCCCTGTTCAAGGGCTACGAAGCCGGCTACACCGGCCTGATACCGCCCTATATCGTCCTGACCCGGCCGCAGGGCCGGTTCTCCGAAGCCGGATTCCTCGGCTCCCGCTACAAGCCCTTCGCCACCGGCGGCGATCCCGCCAGAACGCCGTTCGTCGTCGAGGGCGTCGTCGCCCAGGGCATCACCGAACAACGCCAGAAAGACCGCCGTGATCTGATGCACCGGCTCAACACCCTCGGTCAGGCCGTGCCCGACGATCCCCAGATTGCCGCACTGAACCAGGGCGAGAAACAGGCCTACGACCTGATACTCGGCGATGCGGGCAAGGTCTTCGACGTCTCGCAAGAGAAGGACGAACTCAAGGACCGCTACGGCCGCACCACCTTCGGCCAGTCCTGCCTGGTCGCCCGCCGGCTGGTCGAGCGCGGCGTGCCTTACGTAACCATCAACTACAGCGGCTGGGATACCCACAAGGAACATTTCCAGGCCATGCGGCGAAAACTGCCCGAGATGGACAAGGGATTCGCAACCCTCCTGCAGGACCTCTCGGAGCGCGGCCTGCTCGACAGCACCATCGTCTGGTGGGGCGGCGAGTTCGGCCGCACGCCCAAGGTCCAGTGGGAGGCCCCCTGGAACGGCGGACGCAACCACTTCGGCAAGGTGTTCTCGACCGTCGTCGCCGGCGGAGGCTTCAAGGGCGGCCGCGTGGTCGGGGCATCCGACGCCACCGGTGAGCAGGTCAAGGATCGACCCGTCTATCCGGTGGACCTCATCGCCTCCATGTACGAATTGCTCGGCATCGACCCCGACGCCCCCCTGCCGCATCCGCAGGGCCCCTCACAAAACGTCCGAGCCACCGCCTCAGCCGACGAAATGCCCATGGGCGGACGCCTCAAGGAAATCATGTAACCATCGGAGGCCGCCATGGCACGACGCAGACCGCATCTCGTATTTCGTCCTTCGTCCCTCGTCCCTCGTCCCTCGCGGCCTGTGCTCCTATGCTCTTGTGCCCTTATGCTCTTGTGCCCCTGTCTTTGTTCCGCCGCCGCCTCTCGTGCGGCCCGCGGCCCCCAGATCGGCTACACCTATCCCGCCGGCGGTCAACAGGGAACAACCTTCGAGATGAAGCTCGCCGGACGCTACCTCGACGGCGTCAGCGGCGTGGTCCTCTCCGGCGGCGGGGCCGTCGCGGAGGTCGTCGAGCATATCAAGCCGCTCAGCGGCCGGGATATCCAGCTCCTGCGGGACCGGCTCAAGGAGTTGCAGGCGCAAATAGCCCCGCCCAAACAACCACAGCAGGCCGCCGACAACGACGCGAACGCCGCCGCCCCCATCGACCGCGACGCCGTGCAAAAGGAAATCGCCGAGACCCGCCGGAAGCTCGACAACCCCAAGAATCGAAACCGCGAGAATCCACAGCTCAGCGAAGACGTCGTCCTCCAAGTCACGCTCGCTCCGGACGCCGAACCCGGACGCCGCGAACTGCGCCTCAAGACCACCGGCGGCCTGTCGAACCCGGTGGTCTTCTACATCGGCCAACTACCCGAATACCTGGAAGACGAAGGACGAGGGACGAGGGACGAGGGACGAGCAACGTTAAACGTCAAGCTGCCGGTCGTCATCAACGGCCGGATCATGCCCGGCGACGTGGACCGATTCACCCTGACGCTCCAGAAGGGCCGGAAAATCGTCATGGCCGCCGCCGCCCGCGACCTGATTCCCTATCTGGCCGATGCCGTTCCAGGTTGGTTCCAGGCCACTCTGGCGCTCTATGACGCCAATGGCGTCGAAGTCGCCTATGCCGACGACTTTCGTTTCGATCCCGACCCCGTCCTGTGCTTCGACGTCCCAGCCGACGGGCCATACACCCTGGAGATCAAGGACGCCGTCTACCGCGGCCGCGAGGACTTCGTCTATCGAATCACCATCGGCGAGCTGCCCTTCATCACCGACATCTTCCCTCTTGGCGGGCCCGCCGGAGCTGAAACGACCGTCCAACTGGCCGGCTGGAACCTGCCCCGCAAGCAACTGACCGTCAGTGCGGATGAACCGTGCATACTGCCCATTTCGTTGTCCAAAGCGGGACTCGTATCCAACCGTGTGGCCTTCGCCGTCGACACCCTGCCCGAGTACACGGAGACGAGCGATGGGCGATGGACGAACGGGGCATCCCTCGTCCCTCGTCCCTCGTCC
>DDXG01000257.1 GCA_002347125.1 Phycisphaerales bacterium UBA2266 | reverse complement strand
GCGCCGGCGACGATCTCGGAGGCGCTGGCGCTGCTGGAGTTGATCAGCACAACCAGCGGATAGTTGGGATGGGTGCCGGCCCGTTTGGCGGTTCGGTAGTCGGGGACGCGGCCGAACCCGGGCTGCGTCTTGACGATCAGCCCCTCTTCAATGAACTTGTCGGCCACGGCCACGGCGCTGTCGAGCAACCCGCCGCTGTTGAATCGCAGGTCCAGAACCAACGCCCGCATCCCCTCGGCCTCCAGTCCCCTGAGGGCCTTGTCAAAATCTTCGGCCGTCTCGGCCGAGAAGCTCATCAGACGCACGTAGCCGATTTTCTCCTTCTCGTCGAGCATGTAGCGCCAATGGCCGTCTTCGGCCCGCTGCCAGCCGCGAATCGTCGGCACGGTGATGCGGTCCCGTGTGATCTCGATGTCCTGGGTGCTGTCGAGATTCTGCCGCCGCACCGTCAGTTTGACCTTCGTGCCCTTGGGGCCCGTGATTTTCTTGACGGCGCAGGTGAGCGTCATGTCCTTGGTTTCGAGGCCGTCGACGGCCTCGATCACATCGCCGGCGTCCAGGCCGGAGCGGTATGCCGGGGTGTCCGGCAGGAGACTGCCCACCGTCAGGAGGCCGTCCCGCCTGGAGATTTCGATTCCGATGCCGGTGAACTCGTTGGTCATCATCTTCTCGAAATCATCCACCTGCCGCGGCCAGACCATCACGGTGTAGGGGTCGAGGGCCTCCAGCGCGGCCTCGGAGAACTGCGCGACCACAATCGTGTCGGGCAGTTTTGCCGTCGCCTCGTTCAGGATCAAGACTTTCTCGAAGGTTGCGAGGAACTCGTCGCGTCCGAAACCACTGGGAGACTCCTTGACGTCGCCTCTCAGCGCCGCCAGAGTACCCCTCCAAGCCGCCAGGGCCTCGGGTTCGGGCTTGACGAACTTGTTCCTGCGGCCGTTGGGGTCCGGCACGCCGTTGGCATCGTTGACATCGCCGGCGGCGTTGGGGTCGCTCATGTAGGACTCAAACTGTTTGGACCGCTCGACGACCTCGGTCAGCAGTATGCAGCGTTCGATGCCCTTGGAGGCCATTGCGCCGTAGTCGATGATGTTTACGTAATAGAGGTTCAGCGCGGCAACGGCCTTTACAAACATCACCGGTCTGATCCCGTCGAACCGCTCGCGGCTGGTCTCGCAGGGGCTGTCCTGAAACGCCGCGACGATCTGCGACTTCTCTATCAGTTGCTCGGCGTAGTCCTTGTAGGCCTCGTTGTTGGGGTCTATAGCACTGAGCCAGTAGTAGCAATTGGAATAAGACTCGATCCACTTGCCCTGGAGCTCGTACTCGGCGGCCTTGTCGATGGCCTTCTGAAAGACCGTCTGGACGAACTCCATGCCCAGCAGCTCCTGCCGCTGGGCGTTCGCGGCGTATTCGGCGGCCCGGGTGATAATCGAGAGCACCTCGACGACATCATTGACATCGTTAATATCCGCAATCTCATTGGGGTCGTTGACGTCGACGGCGCCCTGCGCCTTCTTAAGGGCGGTCAATTGCTGTTCGTAGGCCTCGGCCTGTCCCGCCTTGCGGCGTTCAGCAATCTGCTCATACTCGGCCACCAGCGCGGCGAGCTGTCCGACCGGCTGGGATCCGGCAAAACTGGCGTTTTTGGCCTCCACAATGGCCTTGTCGGCCTCGTCGAATCGCCCCTGGCTGATCAACTTCGCGGCCTCCCTGACGGCCGCCTGCTCAGGGGTGAGATTCGCGGCCGTTTCGGCCGTCCTGGCCTCCAGGGGGCCGGACGCCACCCGGCTTCGCCCGGCCAGCGCGCACGCCGCCGAAGCCAAGCCTATCGTAATCAGCAGTCCGAAGAAGACGAAACGGATATATCGGGCCGCACCGTGGCGGACTGTAAACCTGTGCCGGGACAAAGGACGACTCCTTACCTTAAACCGATTCACGCCGACGCATCGCGCCGGACAATACGAAAACCCGCCGTCGGGCGGGTCTTCGCTCGTTGCGTCTGTTTCTGCTCGGCTGCTACACGCCGATCGTCGTCGATCTGTGCGGTCAGGAGCACTCGGCGGCCTTGCCCGCGCAGCCCAGAACGTGCAGCTTGTGCTTGACCATCTGCTTGATGGCCTCGCGGCCCGGACCCAGGTAGTTGCGAGGGTCGAACTCGGCGGGCTTCTCGGCGAAGACTTGGCGGATCTTGGCCGTCAGCGCCAGCCGAAGGTCCGTGTCGATGTTCACCTTGCACATCGCCATCTTGGAGGCCTTTGTAACGGCCGCTTCCGGAACACCCATTGCGTTGGGCATGTTGCCGCCGTATTTGTTGATGAGGTCCACGAATTCCTTCAACACGCTGCTGGAGCCGTGCATGACCAGCGGGAAACCGGGCAGCCGCCGGCCGACCTCTTCAATCACGTCGAAGGCAATCTTCGGCTCCGTCTTGAACTTGTAGGCGCCGTGGCTGGTGCCGCAGGCGATCGCCAGCGAATCGCATCCGCTCTTCTTGACGAACTCCTGGACCTGTTCGGGGTCCGCCAGATGGGCATGGACATCGTCCACGCCCACGACATCCTCTTCGATACCGCCCAACTGCCCCAGCTCCGCCTCGACACAAACATCATGCGGGTGGGCCATTTCTACTACCTGCCGGGTCAGGGCGATGTTCTGCTCAAACGGCAGATGCGAACCGTCAATCATGATGGATGTGAAGCCGGCCTCGACGAACTGGCGGCAGGTATCGAGGCTGTCGCCGTGGTCCAGGTTGATCGCCACCGGGATGTCCGGGTTCTCCTTGACCACGACGTCGATAATCGCCCGCAGGTAGCTCATTTTCGCGTACTTGCGCGCGCCTTTGGACACCTGAAGGATCAGCGGGGCCTTCTCCTCGGCGACCGCCTCGATGATGCCCTGCGTGATCTCCATATTGTTCACGTTGAAGGCGCCGACGGCGTAGCCGTTGTCGTAGGCCATCTTGAACATTTTTCGGGTATTCACCAATGCCATAAGTCAATTCTCCTTACTGATAGTCATGTGCCCAAATGAGAGTGCCGGATTCTAACCCATACGCCCCGCGGATTCAAACCAAAATCCTCGCCCGGAGGCCCAAAAACTCCGGGCAAAACGCTTCAGAAGGGCGTCTTCGCGGTGGTCGCCGCCTCCCGTCCGACGGATATGTGGGTCAGGCCGCCGGCGAGGGGGTCGCGTGGCGTGGCGCCGGCCGACTCCCTACAGACCGCCGGGGCTGCTGATCCCCGTATACCGGCGCGATCCCATTGCCATCTCCGAGATGCCCTCCGGCCACATGCTGAACATGATCGAGGAGCTGTCCATCGACGAATCCACCCCGACCGAAATGCCCATATACATGCGGTGGTATTTGCGGATGAGGGTCAGTTCGTTGCGGACGCTCTTGCCGTAATCGAAGTCATACTGTTGGGAGAATACGGCCGTGTAGCGCGGGTCCAGGACGTACGTGATGGCCGCGACGAACGCGTTGGAACCCTGCTCGCCCAGAATCAACGTCCTCCGCAGGTAGCGGCTGCCCACGTAGTAGCTCAACTCCGGCCATACCAGGCGCGTCATGCCGATGTTGTACTGCTGGACGACGCCGCTTTGGAGGTCGTAGTAGCCATCCGAGAGTATCGCCGTGGTCTCGCCGACCCGCCAGACGTAATCGGCACTGAAGTAATCGCGCCTGGGCCCGTACATCTCGAAACGATTCTCGACCGGGGCCAGGTCTCCGTGGAAGATCTGGGGTGCGGCCAGCACACGAAACGGCACCATCGGCCGATTCCAGATGAAGCGGTCGGGCCCGGCCAGCGGGGCGCTGCTGTCGGAGTGGTCGACAAATACGAGGTCTGTATCCAACCGCATCCAGTCCACCGTCCGTTTCTCGCCTTCAGGCCCGCGTTTGGTCTGCCACAACTGCGCGGCCCCGATGTTGACCGTATCGCGCTGGCGGACGGCCGTGTCGCTTTCGTGATAAACAACCAGGGTCGAATGGGGCTTGACGATGTGGCGGATCTGATCGACATCCCAAAGCCGGCTGTGGGCCTGCGTATCGACCTTCCACAGCGGCCGGGGCATGACCCGGAGCCCGCCCTCGGCGATCCAGACCCGCTCGTCGCCGTACGCCCGCGAGTTGACGCCGTTGACGACGGTACGCTCAAACCCGGCGCGGCTGTCCATCCCGAAGTTCTGCGCTGCGTAGGGCACGATCTTCATGCCGTTCCAGTCGAGGGGCATATCCAATTCGGTCCGGTGGGAGACAAAGGTGAAGCTGCTCTCGTCCATCGCGATCAGGTGATCGTTGCCGATCCGCTGCCGCAGGCGGCTGACCTGGGTATCGTTATACAGCGTCAGACGGTCGTCCCAGAACGACTGGCCGGTCCAGTGGAATTCGCCCGTCGGCATCTCCTCCAGCGTCTCGTAGAAATCGTTAATCCGCCCCTTGCCCAGGAACGACAGAGCCCAGTTCTCCTCGCTGCGTTTCATGTGGGCCAGGGTCTCCTGTTCCTTGCCCACGTTGTACTCGCCCCGGTAGAACTGCTCGAAGAAGTATTCGTCGCTGAGGTAGCCGACCTCGCCGGTGAATTGCCAGTTGTAGGGTAGAAACTGGCGGTGCTGCCAGGAGAACCGCCCGCGAAGCTCCCGTGGCGGCTCGACATTCTTGCGTCCGGGCAGCCGGCTGAGGCGGTCTTCGCCCTGATCGTTGATCACGTAGCCTAGCAGATTCCCGAAGTAATTCTCTTTGGCGTATTGCGATTCGATGCCCCCGCCGACGCCGCGTTTGCTGAAGTAATCCAACGAC
>DDXG01000315.1 GCA_002347125.1 Phycisphaerales bacterium UBA2266 | reverse complement strand
TGTTCTTTCCTTCGGCGCCGAAGGCGTCATCGACCGAATCCGCCGAAGACACGCCACAGTCCGGGTCATCATCGGCGACAAGCAGGTGGAGGTCGGTTTCGATGATGTCTGCGACCCGCGAGCCATGAGGCCGTAGGGGGGTGGAACACCGATTCGTGCACATTCGGCGGCCGTTTCTCGGTTACTCTGTGCCCACTTGGTGCCTTCTCTATGTGGAGACCGGAAGTCATGGAGGCCCAGGAACGCCGAGTGCCGAAAGGAGCCCGAAAATGAGGCTGCTGCGAAACATCCTGGATTATCTTGCGGGTCTGCTGGACAACGCCTGCCGCTGGGAGGATGAACTGGATTCCCACTGCTGGCAGAGCAAGATGGAGATTCTGGGGCGGCTGGCGAACCGCCGCTGAGCGGTCAGCCGAGCCTGCCGAATACGGTCTCCCGCGCCAGGGCCCAGGCCGCCAGCGTCATACCATCCCACACCTTCGCCTGCGAGATAAAGGCCTCAAGCTCGGCCGGCCTGCAGGCGACCACCTCGAATTCCTCCGTGGCGTCCGGTTGCGCTTGTGTCGGGGAGAGCCCCGTCGCCACGAAGACCTCGCACATCTCATCCGTTACGCCGTTGTAGGGGTTGAACCGGCCGACGGGCTCCAGCGTCTTTGCGGCGTAACCGGTCTCCTCTCTCAATTCCAGATGGGCGGTTTCGGGGTATGTCCGTCCATGCTGGAGGCTGCCACAGGGAAACTCCACGCTCTCCCGCCGGCCCAGGTAGCGGTACTGGTTGACCATGATAATCCGCCCGTCGTCCGTCAGCGGCACGACCATGCTCGATCCGGCGGTGTGTACGTAGTGGTACTGGCCCTTTACCCGGCCCGGGATTTCAAAGTCATCCAGGCGATACGTCCACCAGGGATTCTCATGGATTGCGCGACTGCTAAGAGTTCTCCAGTGCTGGAGCATGGACCCTCCGTTGGGTTTGTCAGTTAGGTAAGCATCTATACTCGCACGGCCTGGGGATGGTCGTCTCGAACCATATCCAATAAGGCCGCGGCAACGTTCGATTCGGCCTGCTGGACTGTCTTGCACCCTGGGATCACACAGGTTACGGCTGGATGCCGCAGGCACCACGCCAGAGCCCACTGGGCCATCGGCACGCCCTCTGGGACCTCCGGCCGGATCTGCTCGACTTGGTCGATCAAGGCCTCGCGCTCGGCCGGGTCCTTCCATGTGGCGCGTACGTCGTTCGCATTGAAACTGGCCTTCTTGTCGTACTTGCCGCTGAGAAACCCCGACGCCAGCGGCACCCGCGCCAGCACCCCGATGTTCTGCTCCATGCACACCTTGAAAACGTGTTCTTCCGGACCGCGGGCCAGACGGTTGTAGACCACCTGCACGGCTCCGGCGCCGACCTGTGTCGCGGTGTCGATCTGGTGCGTGCTCCTGGGCTTGCTCGTGATGGAGATGCCCAGATGCCGTATCTTACCCGCCTTGACCTGTCCGCTGAGCATCTCCCACAGTCCTTCGGTGTCGAACAGGTCATCGCTGCCGCTGTGGAACTGGTAGAGGTCAATCCGGTCGGTTCGCAGGGCCCGCAACGAATCTTCAAGCTGCCTTTGCACGCCGTCGGGGTCGTAGACGTCCTCGCGGGCGAACAGTCCGGTGAATCTGTGGCCGAACTTCGTGGCGACGATCCACCGGTCGCGGTCCGACTCGATAGCCCTGCCCACCAGCTTTTCGGAGAGATGGTCGCCGTAGCACTCGGCCGTATCGACCAGGTTGACGCCGAGTTCCGCCGCCCGTCCGAGTATCGCGTCGACCTCCGCCTGCGCGAAGTCCTTGCCCCATTCGCCCCCGAACTGCCACGTGCCGATGCCTACGACCGATGCCTTCATGCCCGTCCTGCCGAGCCGGCGGTACTTCATTGCCAGACCTTTCAATGCGCTGCCGCTGCGTCCGCGCCAACCGGTGCATGGTACGCCCGCCGGCTCTATGAATCAAGAAGGGATTGCCTCTGACGAAGTCGCCGCAGCCATCGATTCGCTCGCCTGCACGCAGGACGGCAGAAGATCTGGGATGGGACTCAGTAGTCCTTGAACTCGCGAATCCACTGCGGCCAGTCCTGCGGCTGGACACCTCCGGCCGGCGTCCACGGGCCATCCGTGTCGAAATCGCGGTGCCACTTGAGCTTCCACAACTCCTTGAGCCCCAACTTTCTCGCCGAGAAGTCCAGAAAGACCATGTTCACCGCCCCATCATGCCGATTGATACAGCACCGAGCCATATTATTGCCGGACCATGCGCCGTTCTGATCCACGGCGGGTCCGTTGGTCGGCAGCGGCCACAAGTCGAATCGCAGTGCATCGACGTACAGCGGCACGCGGTCCGCACCTTGGACGTACGGTGTGTGCCATCCACTGGACGCCGGCACGCCTCCTTCGTACTTTGCGGATGGGTTGGACGGGTCGAGAACGTAGCCATTGATGGCATAGCTGCCGGAAATGCCGTTCGGTCCGACCCCGGTGGTGTGCCATATTCCCCATGCGTTGAAGGTGCTAAGCGTCGACGGATATCCGGTGTTCCCGTTTTCGTCGATTATGGGCACGGTCGCTGTCGGACAGAACCAGAAGCGATTGGTCTTCCAGTCCTTGTAGGGTTCGTCCATGTATCGGACCCACCAGTAACATGGCGTCCCCGGCGTCGTATCCCACAGGCGGCCGTCGTTGTCCTGCGCGTGGGCATCGGTGATCTCGCCCCATATCCGCAGGTTCGCCCGACAGATGCTCTCCTTGGCCCGCCGCCGCCCGCCCGGCCCCACCGCCGCCAGTGTGGCCAGAAGCAGGATAAGGCACAGCGCCACCGCAACAGCGTTCTTCTTATCCATGCAAACAGAGCTGCCCATAATCACCTCTCATCAGGCTAATCGTCCCCAGGTCGCCACGGAAAATCCGGATGGGTCTGCCCCCAGCAGCCGTTGTGAACGAAGTACAGGTCCTCCCATTCCGCTGAACTCCAGAGACCAAACTGGCTGGTGGGTCCGAGATTCGGTCCCTTGTAGTCCGCATACTTTAGGCCAAACAGCACAGTTATGCGCCCCTTCCACTTATGGTCAGCAACATGGCCATCGGCGAATGACACGACGGTTCCGCCGTTGTGGCCCGCCGGCGGGTCATCCCACCACCAGCCATACTGATTCTCCCAATGCACCGCAAAGCTGTCGGGCGTGGCATACCCTTCATCGATGAAGACCAGCCTGGAGGCAGGGCGGGCGATCTGGGTCCACTTCTTTACCCAGAGCAGGCTGCCGTCGGGGCCAGCCTTCGGCGTATAGACCTTTGGGTTGTACGTCCCACTTACGGCACGTCCATTCGCCCCATCCATGATATTATAGGTGAGCATTTCTCCGGGCTCGCCATCCGGACAGGCGTATATACGGGTTTCGCCCGTATGGCCCCACAACGCTCCGCCTTTGATGCTCTGGATCTGGGATTCAATCGGCCACGGCACCCCGGGTGGACGGGGCTGGTTGTAAAGTTCCCCCCAGCACCGTCCGACCCAGGCGTTCTCCCCTGGATGATGCGGTAGAGTGTAACTGATGCCTGCCTCGCCGTTGACGAGCTTATCGTCATTGTCACTGGCGTAGTTCAGCCATGCCGCCGTCAGCCGCTGGACGTTCATCATGCAGACGATGCGTTTGGCGCGCTGCCGCCCGCCGGTCCCGACCGCGCCCAGTGTCGCCAGGATCACGACAATGCATGGCACAGCCACAGCAATGTTCTTCTTGTCTATGCCAGTGCGGCTATTCATCATCATCTTCCATCAGGTTGACTGCCTCCTGGTTGCCACGGAAAACTCGGATGCGTCTGGCCCCAGCAGCCGTTGTGGACAAAGTGCAGATCCTCCCACTCCTCCGGGCCCCATGCGCCAAATACGTCCCCCGACCTAAGTCCAGGGCCCCTGTAATCGGCGTACTGGTTACCGTACAAGACCGTCACACGCCCCTTCCACTTATGATAGGTGACATGTCCGTCGGCAAAAGACACGACGGTCCCTCCGTTGTGGCGTGTCGGCGGGCCATCCCACCAGCCATGACTCGATGAATCCCAATATACCGCAAAGCTGCTTGGCGTGGCGTATCCCTGATCGATAAACACGAGCCTCACGGCAGGACGTGCTATCTGCGTCCATTTCGTGACCTGGAGCAGGCTGCCATCGGGTCCGACGTTCGGCCAAGTGGTGGATGTTCCAGCCCGGGGCATTCCGTTGACCCCATCCATGATGGCGCTGGTGACCATTTCTCCGAACACGCCGTCCGGACAGGCATAGAGCCTCGTTTCACCCGTGTGCCCCCACAATGCTCCGCTCTTGATGCTCTGGATCTGCTGCGAAATGGGCCATCGCACGGCCGGGGGGCAAGGCATGTTATAAGGGTCCGCCCAGCACCTGCCGACCCAGGCTTTTTGGCCGGGCAAATCCCCGCCGGCTTGTGCATTCACAAGTCTGTCGTCATTGTCGTTTGCGTAATTCAACCATGCCCCCGTCAGGTGGCGCACATTCATCATGCAGACGATGCGTTTGGCGCGTTCCCGCCCGCCGGTCCCGACCGCGCCCAAGAGTGCAAGCAACAGCACCATACAAAGACCGGCGGCCAGTGTGTCCTTCCCGCCAATCAGCGGCTTGGTCGTGAGTGGCTCCTCATTCTTAGTTCGCACCATGCTCATGTCACCGTTTTGTCAGCGGCCTCCGCCACCTCCACCTCCACCTCCGGAATCAGGCCGATAAGGCCATGCCTGTGGGGGCAGGAAGGGCCCGGGTTCTCGTGGACCCCGGTCGGATCGGGCAGCTCCGAGCCAGACGTCGGCGACCTCAGACAAGTCGCTGAAGAAGACATACCCATCCTGATCCACGTCGCCGGCCAGAAACAACAGGCTCCCTGCATAGCTGCAGACCGGCCCCGACATACCGGGGTATACCGTTTTGTCCGTGCAGAGGAACCAGTCAGCGAGCAGCCTCGCCAAATCGGCGAAATCCACCTCGCCGCTGCCGTCGAGATCCGCGATGCCGTGCAACGGATGGTCCAGACCTTCGCAATCCTGCATCGAGAAGGCCCAGACGTAGTTGTTCGCATCAGCTATAAGGACCGAACCATCCCGGCCCTCCGATACGATGACCGTGCCGTCGGCCGCAACGACCGGGTAGTTCAGCCAGTTGTCGCTCTTGAAGCGGGCCACCTGCCACCCGGCCGAATCGACGACGTAGAGATACCCATCATCGCACGCGGCATAGATCATCCCTGCCGCATCCACCGTCAGCGTGAACCCCCCCAGTTTGCCAAGGCGTGTGACCCAATGGATCGTACCGTCGGGGTTGACCGCTCGCAGATACGGGTCGTCGAAGCTGACGTAAATCGTCCCATCCGGACCTACCACCGGCTCGGACCACCCATCGGCGCCCGGGTAGTCATCCGCATAGCCGTAATCAAACCATCCGCTGGAGGGGTTGGCCAGGTTGATCTCCCAGCGGATGTCGCCGTTGTTGGGGTCGATGGCATACAGACTCGGATCATACAACAACGTTTGATAGATCGTCCCATCGGGTCCGACGACGGGCGAGGCAAAGGGCCATCCCCCTTCAACGCTGGTTGGGTCCCACGGCTTGGTCAGATACTCAAAGCAGCAGACCCACTTGACCGACCCATCGTTCGGATCCAGGGCATACAGATTCGGGTCGTACAACCCCCCAACGTAGATCGTTCCGTCCGCACCGATCGCGGGCGAGGCCGTGATCGCGCCATTGGGGAGCACGCCCGGCCCCCTCGTCGCGAAAGTCCACAGTTCATCGCCGTCCGGGGATATTGCGTAGAGATTGCCGTCATGTGAGCCAAAGTAAACATTGCCGGTCCGCGCTACGGCCGGCGACGAAGAAATCACGCCGCCGGTCGAATAGGCCCCCGCGCCGGTCCCGTCGGGGCCAACAATGTGAAGCCGCCCATCCGCGTTACCGATGTAGACCGACCCATCAGTGGCGGCGTTGGGAGAGCCGCTGAACGGCGAATTGGCGTCGTACGTCCAGAGCAACGCACCGTTGGGGTCCAGCGCATACAGAACGCCGTCTTCACAGGCGATATACGTCCGCTGTTCGCCGTCGGTGGCGATACTGAACGGCGTCGCGGCCGCAAGCTCGAACCGCCACTTGACGCAAGCCGACACAGGGCCCCGGTGATTGCTTTGACCCCGCCGGGTGATGCCGCCGCCCAGGGTCTCCCACCCCGCGGCGCCGACGGCGGGCCCGGACATCATGACTGCAAGGAATCCCCAAACGACCGCAATGTGAACGCTTGTGTGGAGCGCCTTTGCCATTTTCCTGCCTCTATCCAATCATCAATGACTCCTGATTCTCAACTTCTAGAAGCCATCTATAGCAAGCAGGACAGGACTTGTCAACAAGAAAAAGACTGAAATTCGTGTCTCGAGGGGCGATTCTCGCCGCTAGTGTTCCCTGACCGCTGCAATGTTGAGACGGCAGAGGGCCCTGCAGGGTACTTCAAAGCTGATTCGCGTTCTGGGGCCGTTGACGGTGAATCGGCCGGTCGATAATGGGGTGGCGTCCGGGTTGTCGGATATCCGTATTTGCCACGTGTACCGGCCCGGCTCGAGCAGGTAGAGTTCGGCCGTCATCTCGCGCGGGCCCTGGCCGAAGTGGAACAGATCCGCCTCCAGCGTCCTGGGCCCGGAATCGGTCACCAGAACCGCGATTTCCCGTGGCCCAGTGAGCCAGCGGACGGCGTTCAGCGGGAAATACCCCGCATCGCCCGGGTCGCCCGTGGCCATACAGTATAGCAGCAGTGTATTGGGCGTGTGGATCGGTTTGGCAGGCTCGGCCAGCATCCCCTTGCCAAAGAGTGTTGGAAACCGCAGCACCCGGTCGGTGTAGCGGACCTCGCTCGTATAGCCCTCGAGGTTGACCCGCATCGCCTCGGCCGTCTGCCGTAGTGTCTCCGTCATCGGCCCACGGTCGGCCCGCATCCGGTAGCGCATATACGGCGACATCGTCCGCTCCAACAACCGGTCGAACTCATCCCGCCCGGTCAGGAATCTGTACTTCGCCAGCGTATTGGCCAGGCCGCCCATCCGCTGGGCGCACCAGGCCGCCGAGCCCGGCTTCGGCTCGGTCTTCGGCGGATTCTCCAGCGTCTCCAGCAGAACCGCCGTCATCGACCGAATCGGATTCAGGTACTTCTCATCGCCCGTCATCCGCCACGTCAGCAGCAGCGTATCGGTCATCATGGACATCGCACTGGGCCACAGATACAGCGTGTACTCCCCGTGGTTTCGCGGATCGAACCAGTCCTTGCCCAGGCCGCCGACCTGTCCATCCGGCCAGTGAATCGCACTGGGAATAATGCCCGCGGGCTTGCCCCGTTCGGCCCACGCCGCCGCATCGACCCAGGTGCTCATCCAGGCCCCGAACAACTCCGTCAGCTTCGGATCGCCCGTCCGCTGCCAGTACAACAGCGCCGGCTGCACCGCCCGTGGATGGTACACCGTGTCGCATGCCCGCTGGGCGTCGTCGTCAACCTTGTCGGCCGTGAAATACGTGCTCCTGAATTGCAGTTGCCCGCGCTCGTTGCGGCCGGTCCAGCGGTCCCGCATCAGCTCAGCCAGCCGCAGGGCCCGCCGCTTCCACAACTCATCGTCCGGCCGCAGGTGCATCATCGGCGTAATCACATCCGCCGAGTCCTCGGCCGTGTGCTCCACGTCGCTCATGCGAGTGGTGTATCCGGGCCTCATGTGCGACTGGCTCATCAGCGCATCGGAGAACCGCTCTTGTGCCGCCGCAATCTTCGGACTATCGAATCCGATCAGCACCGGAACCCACCACCGCCACATCTCGCAATCATCGCCCCAACCTCCGCCGTACTCGCCGTTGTCCCGCATCCGGTTGTCGATCCACCACTCGACAATATCCGCCAGTCGCTCAAGGGACTCCCGCTGCCAAACCGCCCAGTCCGGCGCTCCCGGCACTGCACCATACCTCTTGGAGGCTGCGATCGGCTCGCCCAGGTACATCCTCGCAATCCGGTTCTGGGGAAAGGCCGCCGCGTACTTCCGCAGGAGTCCCCGCGCCGCGTCGAGGTAGTCACCGCGCCGGTCCTGCTGATTCCATATCCCGCCCGATTCGAGCGTCACCCACACCAGCATCCGCCCACGGTACAACCACGTCAGCGGCGTCACGGGCGAGTCCTCGGCGATCCCGAAATCGAAATCCATATCCCGTTGGGCCTGCCCGCCGAAGTAGTCCAGCCGCGGATCCCCGAGCCACCGCTCGATCTGCCGGATCATCGTATCGAGGTCTCTGCCCAGCGCCTCGCTAATGCCGGGTCTTTGTCGCAGGTCCTTGAGGATCCCCAGGCGGACGTCGTCCCGGTCCACGTTGCCGGCGTCCTGGATCATCTGTGTAATGCCACCCTCGCCGCCATGCGCCGCGCCGGCGAACAGAAGGGTGCACGACACAACCACGCCGAGGAGACAACTTGCGTGCATAATCAGCCTCCTGAATAACTTGCGGCAGGGCGGTCATCCGACGGACGCTCATCATCCTAACGCTGACCGGCTCCGACGCAATACCCGAGCGGCGAACGCCGCACCATGTAGGTCCCGGCCGCTGCGTGCCCTACGCGAAAGAGATTGTGTGCCGGCGCCCGCCGTTGAACCTCGGGCTACTCCCGTGGCTGCGCCCATTCGGACTTCACCTCAGCCGGCCACTGTCTCTGAGGCCGCGGTTGCCACGCGGGCCCGGCGGGGCCCGACCGGGACGAGGTCTTCCGCGAGGCGGTTGCAGGGATTGTCCGGACCTCCAAACACGACTGGACCAGGACGGCCGGTACGCTCGAAGAGAGGATCGGCACCCGTTGGATACTGATCGCCGGCGTCATTACCGTGTTCGCCGCCGCGCTCTTCGTCAAGATCGTGTACCGAATCGCCGCCTTCCTGGCCACTGGCGTGACCCTCGTGGGCGTCTCCTACGCCTACCAGTACCTCCGCAAACAGGGATTCTTCGATGCCGTCCTGGGCCCTGGCCCACAAGCCGATTGACCCCGCCTGCCTGTCGGATGCACCACAAGGCCCTCGCTCTTACCAGGCGAATCTCTTTCGGACTGCGTACCTGAGTGAGGGGCACAGTTCCGCCGTGCGCGGACTGAGGCTGCAATCATAAATCCTTTTTCCAAGAGGGTTTACAGGAATTGTTCACGAGGGGCAAAAAAGAACTTTTCATGGACAAACGTTTGTATTAAACTATCGTATGAAACAAACGTATATGACGACGTTTCAGGAGCCTGCGATGAGCCGGTCGCCTCAGACATCCAGTTGTGCCGTGGAACAGCCTGTCCGTATGAGGATACTGGAAGCGGCCGAGATGCTTTTTGCCGAGAAGGGCTACGAAAACGCCACCGTGCGGGATATCGCCGCCGCGGCCGACTGCAACCTAGC
>DDXG01000057.1 GCA_002347125.1 Phycisphaerales bacterium UBA2266 | reverse complement strand
CGCCCGCTCCGGGCGGACCGTGACTCAAACCTGCTTGAGATACTCCTCGTATTGCGCCGCGCTCATCAGCGACGACAGCGCGGCCTTGTCGCTCACCGCGAGCTTGCATATCCAGCCGTCTTCGTAACACGACTGGTTGAGCAACTCAGGCCTTGACTGGAGTTCCTCGTTGACCTCGACCACCTGGCCGGCCAGCGGCGCGTACACCTCCCCGGCGGCCTTGGTGCTCTCGACCACGGCCAGTTCATCGTGCGCCGAACACTGGCGGCCGACGGACGGAAGCTCGACGAACGTAATCTCCCCAAGCATCTCCTGCGCGTAATCCGTGATGCCCACGGTTGCCGTATGGCCGTCGACCCTCGCCCACTCGTGATCCTTGGTGTAGTACAGACCTTCAACTATCATTGCCTATTCTCCGATTAGAACTTGGCGAAGCGGCTCACGACCGTTCCGCTGATGTCGGCCGTTAGCATCTCGTCGCGGCCGACCGCTTCTTTCCTGCCCTGAGCGGCCTGGCTCGACCGACGGGCCGCATAGTAGACGCCGAACGTATCGCCCTCTCGCAGGGCGCCTCGCTCGACGTAAAGCAACGCACACTGCCGGCGCCCCGCGTGGGCACAACTGGTAACCCACCCGATGCACCGCCCGTTCGCATCGAGCACGCCGTCGTCGGGTTTGGCCGGGCGGATGCCTTTGTCGCCCGGCAGCTCCCCCCGCATCACCTGCATATCGTACTCGGCGGCATGGGCCGCCATGACGGTCTTACCGACGAAAAACGGCTTGTCGAGCTTCACCGCCCAGCCATAGCCGGCCTCGATGGGCGAGATATTGTGCCTGCCCGCCAGCTCATGGCCGTACAAGGGGAATCCCGCCTCGACCCGCAGACTGTCGCGCGAACCCAGCCCACACGGCACCAGCCCCACGGGCACGCCCTTGTGCAACAGCCGCCGCCACATCTCCACCGCCCGCGCCGGATGAACGAAAACCTCAAATCCCACCTGCGCTCCGGTATAGCCGGTCCGCGAGATGAGGCAATCGATGCCGCCGATCTCGCCCTCAACGAAATGGAAAGGCGCCAGCACCATGAGCTGCTCGGCAAGGGCATCGTCGGCCCCGGCGGCCTTGAGCACGCTGACCGCCCGCGGACCCTGAAGGGCCAGATTCACGCGGCAGTCGCCGAGCATGGTTACATTCCGCATATCGCGGACGGCCGGCCGATGGTCCAGGGTCCGTTGCTCATCGTCCGGGTCGATCACGAGTTTGCCGCTGGTCAGGGCGCTGAAATACGCCTGAACCTTGGCGTCGTTGGCCGCGTTGACGACGACCATGAAACAGTCGTCGCTGCGGCAGAAGATGATGATGTCGTCGATCACGGCCCCGGCCGCGTCCAGTACCTGGCCGTACTGGGCCCGCCCGGGGGCCAGTTTATCCACATGGTTCGTGCTGACGGTATTGAGAAACGGCCTCGCCTGCGGCCCCGTCACCTCCAGCGCCCCCATGTGTGTGCAATCGAATAGCCCCGCCGACTCCCGCACCGCCCGATGCTCATTGCTGATAGATGAATACCACAGCGGCATCAGATAGCCGGCGAAGGGCGCCATATGCGAGCGATCCGTCAACTTCAGGTGCTCCTCAAGAAGCACGCTGCCCACAGGAGTGCGTTCACCGGCCTCAAATGTGAACCGGCCCACCGTCGTGTATGTCTGCAACTCTAGGCCTCCTTGTCATAGCATTGCAAAGGCCTCACAATACGGCAAATTCCCGCCCCGTCAAGTGCATTCGCCGTGAATTGTCCAGACACAGCCGGGAACCCAGCCCCGGCCCGGTTGACAGCCTTCCCGAACCGGCCTAAGATACCCTGACCGTTCCGGGTTGTCGCGTATCGGATCCAAGAAGAGACCCGCTTGCATGGGGCAACCGCCGTCAAGGAGTCGTTATGAAGCACGTTCTGCCGTTTGAAGTCGGCCTGCTGGCCGTCCTGGCTATGGCCCAGCCTAGCCTATCCAAGCAGTATGATAGCCGCTCCGACATCCCCGCCGAGGCCAAGTGGAAACTGGAGGACCTTTACCCCTCGGACGACGCCTGGACGGCCGCCAAGACCGCCCTGGTCGCGCGGTTTGACGAGATACTGGCGTACAAGGGCAAGCTCGGCGACTCCCCCGGCCAACTGCTCGCCTGCCTCAAGCTCGGCAGCGACGTCTCCCGCGAATTCGGCCGTCTGTTCAGCTACGCACACATGAAATCCGACGAGGACACCCGCGTCTCGAAGTATCAGGCCATGAAGCAGCAGATGCAGCAACACGCCACCGACTTCAGCAGCCTGGCCTCCTTCATCGAGCCGGAGATCATCGCCATCAGCCCCGATCAGATCGAGAGGTCCATCGCCGCCGAGCCCGCCCTCAAGCCCTACACCATGTACCTGCGCGACCTCCAGCGCAAGAAGGCCCACCGCCTCTCCGAGAAGGAAGAGAAGATCGTCGCCGAGGCGGGCCTGATGGCGGCCGGGCCGTCGTCCATCTTCTCGGTCTTCAGCAACGCCGAGATGCCGTTCCCTGAAATCACCCTCGGCGATGGCACAAAGGCCCTGCTCAACCAGGCCGGCTACGCCCGCCACCGCGCCTCGACCCACCGGGCCGACCGCCAAGCCGTCTTCGCCGCCTTCTGGGCCACATTCGACAAGTTCAAGCAGACCTTCGGCACGCAGCTCGACGCCCAGGTCAAGACGCACATCTTCTCCGCCCGCGTCCGCAAGTACGACTCCTGCCTGGCGGCCGCCCTTGATGAGTTCAACATCCCCATCGGTGTCTACATGGCCCTGATCGACAACGTCAATCGCAACCTCGGCAGCTTCCACCGCTACCTGCGGCTCAAGAAGCGGATGCTCGGCGTCGAGCGCCTCGAATACAGCGATCTCTATGCCCCCGTCGTCGACGGCGTGGACCTCAGCTACACCTACGAGCAAGCCCGCGACCTCATCCTGGACGCCTTCAAACCTCTGGGACGCGACTACGCCAACGTCGTCCGCCGGGCCTTCGATGACCGCTGGATTGACGTCTACCCCACGCCCGGCAAGCGCATGGGCGCCTACTCCAACGGCAGCGCCTACGACGTGCATCCCTACATACTGCTCAATTACAACGGCCAGTACGACGACGTCAGCACCCTCGCCCACGAACTGGGCCATACCATGCACAGTTACCACTCCAACAAGAACCAGCCCTATCCCACGGCCGACTACAGCACGTTCGTCGCCGAGGTGGCCTCCACCTTCAACGAGGCCCTGCTCATTGACAAGATGCTCGCCGACATCAAGGACGACGACGTGCGTCTGTCGCTGCTGATGAACTACCTCGACGGCCTCAAGGGCACCGTCTTTCGCCAGACGCAGTTCGCCGAGTTCGAGCTGCGCATCCACCAGAAGGCCGAGGCCGGCGAGCCGCTCACCGGCGACAGCCTCACGCAACTGTATGGCGACATCCTCAAACGCTACTACGGCCACGACAGCGGCGTCTGCCATATCGACGACCTCTACGCCGTCGAGTGGGCCTATATCCCGCACTTCTACTACAACTTCTACGTCTACCAGTACTCGACCAGCTTCACCGCCTCCACGGCCCTGTCCGAGAAGGTCCTCGCCAGCACCCCCGGCGCTGTTGAGAAGTACCTACAATTCCTCTCGGCCGGCGGCTCCGACTACCCCATCGACCTGCTCAAGGCCGCCGGCGTCGACATGACCGGCCCGGAACCCTTCGACAAGACCATGGCTGTCATGAATCGCACTATGGACCAGATAGAACAAATCCTCGCCCGCCGCCCCCAGCCTGCGCCCCAACCATAGGGGTAGGCCGAACGCTGCCCCCTTGACCGTTGAATCTTGGGCGTTGAACCCTGAGCGTCGGCCCCCCGCATGCGGCCGTAGGGGCAGGCCCGTGCCTACCCCTACCCATGTCGCCCATTCAATTCATTGCACCCGGCCCCCGTATTACCCGGGCGCCGTCCCATGTCATCCCGGCCCCCGAGCCGGGACCCAAAAGCGCCGCTTAGGCGGCGTCCATGCACGTCATGCGAACGTCTGGCCGCAGCAATGCCGGGAATGCGAGCTTGACACTCGCGCCCTCACCCGGTATAATACGCCCCAACGATAGGTATATGAGAAGGAGGTCGCACGTGAAGGCGTCGCAGGAGGCTGTCCGGATGAGCAGCCCGCCAGAGTCGGTCTGTATGCTCACCGGTGCATCCGACGGACCCGGTGTCAATCTGGGCAATCTGCGAAAGATGGGAATCCCCGTCAGAGAGCAGATTCGGGAAAACAAACCCAATCCTGCTCGCGGCTGGCTGCTCCCTGCCAGCCGTTCTGTGAAAACAAAGCCAATTCTGTGGCACGGGCATCCCGCCCGAACGAAAACAGACGCAAGCCGCCGTCGCGAAGCTCTTTGACAAGCTCATACATGCACCCGGGCGTGGGACCCGGTCTTCTACACAAGGACAACACCCTGGCCTTCAGCGTCTCCAATCGCTACACCAACCAGGTCCTCGATGAAGACACGGGCCTCTATTACTACGGCGCCCGCTACTACGACCCCAAACTGGCCAGATTCACCCAGCCCGACACCATCGTCCCCGATCCGGGCAGTTCCCAGGCCCTGAACCGCTACAGCTACACCTACAACAACCCGCTGGTGTTTACCGACCCCACAGGCAACATTGGAGTGATGGAGGCCATGTTGATCGGGATGATGCTCGGAATGGGAGGAGCAGCAATCGCCGCAGGGGCAACCGGACAGAATGTGGGTCGGGCTATGGCGGCAGCGGCAGTTCTCAGCGCGTTCTCAATAGCGGGCTTTGCAGCGAGCGGTTTTGTAGGGGCTGCCGCGTGTGCTGCTGCCGGCGGGACCCTAAGTGCTGTGATCACAGGCGGGGACCCACTGATATCCGCCGCCACGGCCGCGGGAATGTCTCTCGCATCTTCGGCCCTTTTTGGCGGCGAGAGTGGGGGTACAGGCGGAGCTGGCGATGTCAAGCAGGCGGCCATACAGAACGCGGCCACCAGTGGAGGCATGCCGGGCATCTCAGGGATGGCCGTGAGGATGATCTCGGTGTTGATACCTGGCGCCACCAAAGCAGGTGCCACAAGCGTTGCGACGTCGGAAGCACTGGCCATGTTCAATGACGGTGTGGACTTCCTTTTGAATCTCAAGGAACACCTTTTGGACAGCGGGGGGGCCCTGGTGAAGAGTGCGGGGATTGAGGGTCTGACCTGGAGCAATGTCGAGGGAGTGCAGCTTCCCTCAGCCTTCTTGAAGTCATTCCGTGGGGGCACCGAGGCTGTCACATATCTTCTTGTTGAGGACTTCTTTGAAATAATCAAGCCGACTCTTGACGTGATCAAAGGTCGGGTGGGGCCCAGCACGAATGCTGCTCTTGAGTTGGGTACCACGGACTCGGCATTCCACACTGCGAAACAGAGATGGTTTCTTCTTGAAGGAGCCGGTGTCGTCCACCGCAGTAGCCTCAACTACTATCACATAGGATACGGGATTGCCCACCATCGCAATTCATGGCTGTTCAGGCTTGCCAACCCCACCAGCTACGCAGGTGTGCCAATCGACTCTGGCCTCACACCTGTCAACGTCATCGTCGCCTGGAAGCGCTGGCAGTACAGCCACTGGCCAACCGCGAACGATCTCAAGTTTGGAATTGCCGGCTATCATGGGTATCATGCCGAGCGATTACAAAAAGGCATATCGACCCTGAAAGGACAATAGTGTATGATACCCAATAATAGAATCTCTGTGGTTGCCAGGATTAACCGAGGCCAGGCAGTGGTTGCCGGAGGTTACTGAGAATGAAATGCATGCTGCAACGGATCTTCCGATCTCCTCTATTGTGGATACTATCAGGCGTGCTAGTGCTGTTAGCGGCGATTGTTCAGATTGTACTATCTCCGGCGTTTCGACTGTCCATGTCCGCGGATGCTCGCAGGCGGCTTGTCATCTATGAAACAGACCACCAGGCTTTGCTGGAGGCGTGCCGCAAGGTGATTATTGACACTAGAGAAGGTAGATGGATAGAAGGGCGCATGTATGATTTCCTTGGCAACGAGGCGGCCATGAGCCAGTGGTTACCGCCCGCACTCAGTCAGCTCAAACCGACTCGCATCATTCCTTATAAGGACTACCTCCGCATACAGATGCTCGGTGGGATCATTGGCAATGCAGGTGTGATCGCGTTCATGGATGATGCCGGGGTGGAGCCTTCAGAATATGGGGACATACAGTTGATCGATGGGCTCTGGTATTATGATGATTGCTACGACACAGAAGACGATTGGGATAAACATATTGCATCGCTCAGACCACAGCAATAGCAATGCGTGCCGATGTTGTGAGTGATGGAAGTGACATTGTGATGGCAGCCTTGTCGGCATATGTAAAAACGCCGGTTTCGTTGTTACAGTTCTTTGACAACTGAAGATTCCATCGCAAGGCTGAGTGCCCTGCTTTGGCAACGGCCGGACGCCGGTTAGCCTGCTGATTCTGGCGGTTGCGGGCGGGTTTGCGTATGGCCTCTATTATCGCAGGCGGCGGCTGTGGGTCCGTTATGGTCTCGTTGGCGATTCCCGTCGGGCTGCCTTCTGCTACCGCCATCCGTATAAGCCCGCCATCCTGATGGGCATGATGGCGGCGGTCTTCGTGGCCGGGACGCCGGAACTGGCTATGGCCACGCCGACGTATGACCCGGTCTTCTACTATTACCACGGCGACCACCTGGGCTCGGCCTCGGTTATGACCGACCGCGACGGCCTCATGGTCCAGCGGTACGGCTACCGGCCGTTCGGCGATGAACGCTACAAGGACAACACGCTGGCCTTCAGCGTGTCCAATCGCTACACCAACCAGGTCCTCGATGAAGACACGGGCCTCTACTACTACGGCGCCCGCTACTACGACCCCAAACTGGCCAGATTCACCCAGCCCGACACCATCGTCCCCGACCCCGGCAGTTCCCAGGCCCTGAACCGCTACAGCTATGTGTACAACAACCCTCTGAGGTTCACGGATCCGACAGGAAACGACCCGTTCACGCTCTTCATCTTCTTCGTGGTGGCCAGCGCCGTAACTTCCGGCGCAATCGCTGCAGCTCAAGGGGGGAATATCTGGAAGGCCGCATTGGGAGGGGCAATGAGGCCTTCGTCTGGCAAAATGGGCAAATGATGGGTCTGGGCTACCTGACTCCATTGGGTAACGAACTGGATAGCTGCGCCAACGCCATCTCTGCTGACGGCAAGGTAATCGTCGGCTACAGCACCACCGCCTGCGGCAAGCGGGCCTTCCGCTGGAAAGACGGCTGGATGGAGGGCCTCGGCCTGGTCGCCGGCGCGCAGTTCAGACCCTACAAGTCCAACCGTGTTATTCGGTGTTAATCCGTGTCAAAGAAATCCGTTGAAATCCATGTCCATCCGTGGTTAAGAGAGATTCGATGAAAGCACTCATCTTCACATCGCTGATCGTCATGCTAGCTGCCGCATCCCTCCCGGCCGCTGATTCAGCATTTGACCGGTGGGAGAACGACATCCGGCGCTTCGAGCAATTCGATGCGCAGAACGCCTGGCCCCGAAACCCCGTCCTCTTCGTCGGTAGCTCCAGCATCAGGATGTGGCCGACCCGCGAGAGCTTCCCGGACCTGCCCGTCATCAACCGCGGCTTCGGCGGCTGCCAGATCGCCGACGTCAACCACTTCGCCCCGCGCATCGTCCTGCCGTACAAGCCGCGTCTGATCGTCTTCTACGCCGGTGACAACGACATCGCGGCGGGCAAGTCCTCCGAGCAGGCGTTCGAGGACTACAGGGGCTTGGCCACGGCCATCCTGCGCCAACTGCCGCGTACCCGCATCATCTTCATCGGCATCAAGCCCAGTTCCAGCCGCTGGGACAAATGGCCGGGGATGAGCAAGGCCAACGACCTGGTCGCCGCCTTCTCACGGCAGAACGGCCGCCTCTACTACTTCGACGCCGCCTCCGCTCTTCTGAATCCCGACGGCAAGCCGGATGAATCGCTGTTTCTGGCCGACAAGCTCCACCTCAACGTCGAAGGCTACAAACGCTGGACCGCCGCGTTACGACCCATCATCGACGAGGCCCTGGCGGCAGGCCGCGCTCGACCCGCGCGCCGTTGAGCCAGGCGGCAATCGCGAGAGGAACGTGGCATGGTGTCACTGTCTCTGCCTGTGGCTGTCATGCTGAGTGAAGCGAAGCATCTGGCCCGCGAATTGGATCATCCACTCATTCGGCGGACCCCATCAAGGTGGCGTGGCAGGGTGAAATGCTTCTTGCTCACTGCTCACAACCTCCACGGACTCCTCATCGGCCGCCCAAGCATCCGCGACGCCTCATCATCGCCGACAAACGTCTCGGCATCGGGGTTCCACCGCACCTTGCGGCCGAGCTGCATGGCGATATTGCCCAGGTGGCACACGCTCAGCGACCGATGCGCCTCTTCGGCAGGGGCCGCCGGCTCAGCGCGGGAGATCACACAATCGACGAAGTTGCGATAGTGGTTATCCGACCGGTAGAGCTGCACCTCATCAGGCCCGATCTGCTCATTTAGAATGGACGCCGGTTCCGCGCTTATGCTGCCGCGATTGACAAACAGGGTCCCCGTCGATCCTCTGAATGTGATCCCATTCGGATATTGGCCCGGCGTAAAGGGCGCCTTCGCCAAGCACGTAACCGTTACGCCATTGGCATAGCGGGCCTCAAACCGCCAGGATGCGGCCGCATCGAACAACCCATCCGCCGGGAAATACCCCTTACCCTCGACCTCCACCGGCCCCGTATCCGTCGTACCCATCGCCCACTGGGCAATGTCGATATGATGCGCCCCCCAGTCCGTCACGCAGCCGCCCGCGAAATCCAGTATCCACCGCCACCCGAACGGATGAATCACCTGGGGTGAATAGGGCCTCCACGGCGCCGGCCCCAGCCACAGATCATAATCCACCTCCGCCGGCGCCGGACCATATTCGAATGTCTCGGTTGCCATGCTGCCGGGCACCTCCACGTCGATGGACTGGAGCGTGCCGAGCCTCCCGTTTCGCACGAGTTCGCACGCCCGCCGAAAGTCCTTCTCCGAACGCTGCTGCGTGCCGGTCTGAAACACCACGCCGTACCGACGCACGGCCTCGACCATCGCCCGGCCCTGCCCGATGGTCAGCGCCAGCGGTTTCTGGCCGTACATGTCCTTGCCGGCCCGGGCCGCGGCAATGGCGATAATCGCGTGCCAGTGGTCGGGCGTGGCGATGTTCACGGCGTCAATATCCGGCCTCGCGAGTAACTCCCGAAAGTCAACATAAGCCGCGCAGCCCGCCCCGGACTCCTTATAGTGCCCATCCACAAGGCCTTTGGCCCGCTCCCGTAGCCCCCTCTGCACGTCGCACACCGCTACATACCGTACCCGCGGATCCCCCATCATCGCCTGTATATCGCCCGTCCCCTGGCCCCCCACACCGATGGCGCCCATGATAATCCGCTCGCTCGCCACCGGGGCATCCCCGCCTCCCAGTGCCGCCGCCGAGACCCCATAAGGTACGGCCGCCGCACCGGCCGCGGCCCGCAGAAACGCCCTGCGACTCATCCGTTTGCTCATATTCGCGCCTCCTTGTCATACTGCCGTGAAAGCCGCCACGGGCTCCGTAGCGGCCTGCTCATCGTTGGCAAACCACCCGCCAAGCGCCTCCCAGTGTAGTCTGCGGCCGAGTCGAATCGCAATATCTATTGACACCGCAATCTCGACGGCATAGAATGCCGTTGCCCGCAGGAAAGGGCTCGTAGCTCAGCGGTAGAGCAGGGGACTCATAA
>DDXG01000159.1:7250-23217 GCA_002347125.1 Phycisphaerales bacterium UBA2266 | reverse complement strand
ATTCTCCGCGGTCTCTGCGGTGAAGAACTCAACGCTTGAGTTCCGCCTCGGTCTTGGCCATCAGTTCCGCCAGCGACACCGGCGCCCCGCCGTTGGCCTTGGAGATGTCCGCCGCCGTCATAAACGCAAACAGCTCTATCGTCTCCTCGGCCGGGATGGGGGGCTTGCCCGTCTGGAAGAACTTGACAATCTCATCCACAAGATGCCCGTATCCCTCGTACTTGCCCGCCTGAGCAATGGACTTCGACCCGAACACCACCGCCCCGTAGTCCGACTTGCCCTTCTTGATGCCCCGATACGT
Organism: Phycisphaerales bacterium UBA2266; assembly: GCA_002347125.1. Lineage (GTDB taxonomy): Bacteria > Planctomycetota > Phycisphaerae > Sedimentisphaerales > Anaerobacaceae > UBA2266. Next base: position 22,916 of record DDXG01000159.1, on the reverse strand, counting down.
CCCAACCCGCCCATCGGCCCAGACCCCGACCACCACTTCGGCGCTGTCGGTCTGCACCCGGCGGACCGTCTGACAGCCCTGGCCCATGATGGCATATAGCATCTCCACCCCATGAACGCCGTACCAGTACAGGTCCGGATGGTGCGGCTCAAGGCTGCACGGACTGTACACCATGCAACCGAGTATGTCGCCGATGGCGTCGTTATCCCGAACACCTGCCGTGGTGGGCCCGAATCGCAAGGATGAGCTGGACCAGCACGGCACCTTGCGCTCCTTCGCCAGGCGGAATATCTCCATCACGTCCGCCAGGCTTCCCGCCATGGGCTTGTCGATGAACAGCGGAATCCCCGCCTCGATGACGGGCCTGGCCTGCGTCAGATGCGGCCGGCCGTCCACGCTCTCCAGCAGCACCCCATCGACCTTCGGCAGCATCGCCTCGATACTGTCGAAGATCTCGACGCCGAACTTCTCCCGCAGTTGCCTGGTGTAGCCTTCCACCCGCGAGGCCGACGACTCGATATCCGGCGAGCCGCCCGGATAGCCCGCCACCACCCGGCACGGGTACTCCTTCGCCGGATCGTTGATAATCTGGGTAAACGCCACGACATGCGAGGTGTCCAGCCCGATCATCCCAAGGCGAAAGACCTTCTTCTCGCCGGCCCGGGCATACCCCGTCCACGCCGCCAACACGGCCATTCCGATAGCCAGATACACATACCGCCTCATAATCAGACCTCCAGAAAGACATGATGAGAAACCCACGTTTGCATTTGCCCGATTATACGCCCGCCGCAAGCCTCGCAACAACCCCTTGCCGCCCGCCGCAAGCGTCCTTGATATGGGCCGCACCCCGTGTATACTGGGCACAGCCCGTCCGCCCATATCATGCCTACCACCAAGGAGCATGTGCCAATGGCAGACAATCGACCACGCACCGGCCTGCTGACGCCCGGCATCCTGCATCGTCTTGCCCTGATCGTTTGTACCTTCACGCTCATCGGCTGCGAAGAACCATCCAGGACACCGTACGATCCGTATGCAGCGGGTGCCGCTGCGACACACACGGCAACCTTCGCATGGCCCGAAGGCAAGAAGGCCGCCCTCAGCCTGACCTTCGACGACGCCCGTCTGAGCCAGCCGGATGTGGGTATCCCTCTGTTGAACCGATATCGCGTCAAGGGAACGTTCTATGTGACCCCCGCCGCCGTCGAAAGACGCCTGGACGCCTGGAAAGATGCCGTTGCCGCGGGCCATGAGATCGCCAACCATACCCTCGTACACCCATGCTCGGCCAATTTCACATGGTCCCGCGACAAGGCCGTCGAGGGTTATGACCTTGCGAAGATTGCCGCTGAGATCGACGAGGCCGACCGCCAGATCGAGGCCCTGCTCGGTGTTACGCCCACCACGTTCGCCTACCCGTGCGGGCATACGTTCGTGGGCCGCGGGGTGGATACGAAGAGCTATGTGCCGGTGGTGGCGCAGCGTTTTCTCGTCGGGCGGTGCGCATTCAACGAGATCGGCAACGACCCGCTTTACTGCGACCTGGCCCAGGCCACCGGCGTCTCGATGGATGAACTGGATTTCCTGAAGGTCAAGGCCATGATTGAGCAGGCCGCCGCCGAGGGACGATGGCTGATCCTCTTCGGCCATGAAATCGGCCCGGCTGCACGCCAGACCGTCCCCAGTCAGACCCTTGAAGCGATATGCCGGTACGCCAATGACCCTGCCAACGGCGTCTGGCTCGATACCGTCGAGAACATCGGCAAGTACATCCTTGAGCAAAGACAAGGCAAGTAGCGACCGGGAGGTACTCCATGAAGCAGACAACGCGGTGTGCAACAATGGTGAGCGTGCTCTTAATGGCGATCGTCGCCGGCGCCTCGACGCCATTGAGGGCGGCCGCGCTGCGCGTGGGAACGGCGATGGTCGATATCACCCCCGCCGAACCCGTCCGGATGTCCGGCTACGCCTCCCGCAAGGACCTTTCCCAGGGGATCCACGATCCGCTTTCGGCCCGTGTGATTGCCCTTGAGGCCGGCGATGAACGCCTGGTTCTGGTCTCCACGGACGTCCTCGGCTTCTACGACGGCACGGCCGACGATTTCCGCCGCGCCATCTGCGAAAAGTACAACCTGCGTGGTGAACAGTTGTTCCTCTGCGCCACCCATACACACTCTGCCCCCACGCCCTCCCTGGACCCCGACAAAGGCCACGAGAACAATGTCAGATACACCCGGCAACTCCGTGAGAAGCTCATCGACGCCATCGGCAAGGCCCTGGAGGACCTGGCCCCGGCGAAGATGGGCGTTGGGGTGGGCCATTGCCCCATCGGCTCCAACCGCCGCCAGCGGGTTTCAGACTCCCAGGGCGATAGCCAGATCCGCCTCGGCCGCAACCCCTACGGCCCAACCGACAAGCAGGTCATCGTCCTCAAGATCGCCGCCGCCGACAAGCCCAGGGCCATCCTCTTCAACTACGCTACGCACGCCACCTGCCTGGGCCCCGGCAACTACACCATCAGCGGTGATGTTATAGGGTTGGCTGAGCAATTCGTGGAGAAGATCTACGGAGCCGGTCTTATGGCCCCCGCCTTCGCCGGCGCCTCGGGCGATATCGACCCTTGGTTCCGTGTCCTGCCCAAATTCGACGAACGTGAAGGCTGGATTCCCGAACCCGTACTGCTGGGGACGTTCCTGGGCGAAGAGGTCGTCCATGTGGCCGAACGGGTCAATCCATCCGCGGATGATGTGGCCATCGCCTCGGCCTTTGCCTGCCTGGAGCTGCCCGGCAAGGCCGCCGGGACCGTGGAGGCCGCCCAGGACCACCCCCCGACGCCCCTCAACCTCACCGTCGCCCGCATCGGCGACGTCGGGGTCGTGGGCCTGGGAGGCGAGGTCCTCACCGAAATCGGCATGGCCATCAAGGAGGCCTCCCCCTTTGCCCACACTCTCATCATCACCCACTGCAACGGAACCGCCGGCTACCTGCCCCCAAAGAACCTATACCCCGAGGGTGGTTATGAGATCCAGACCAGCCGTTTCGCCCCTGGCGCCGCCGAAATCGTCATCAAACGGGCCGTCGAGATGCTCCATGCCCTCAAACCGTGAAATGAACCTCGCCCGAAGCCCGTCCATAGCACTGAAAACCACATAATAGCGCGCATCCTGCTCAAAGGGGCTACAACCATGTCGATTGATCGAAGGACATTCCTCAAAGGCTCGCTCGTCTCATCCCTGGCCCTGGGCATACCCGCCGTCTCGGCCGCCAACCGCACCCGGACCTATCGCACGGCCCTGATTGGCAGCGGCTGGTGGGGCATGAATATCGCCCGCGAGGCAATGGCCTGCGGCCGCTGCAAGATGGTCGCCCTCTGCGACGTCGACGAACGGCAACTGAACCCCGCCGCCGAGCACGTCGAGAGGCTCAGCGGCGATAAACCCAATCGCTACAAGGACTTCCGTGAGTTGCTCGACAAAGAGAAACCCGACATCGCCATCGTCGCCACCCCGGACCACTGGCATCCGCTCATCACCATCGCCGCCGTCCGCGCCGGAGCCCATGTCTACGTCGAAAAACCCATCGGCCACACCATCGGCGAGGGCCGCGCCATGGTCAAGGCCGCCCGCGACACCGGCAAGGTGGTGCAGGTCGGCACCCATCGCCGCGTCAGTCCGCACAACGTCTCCGGGCGCAAGTTCATCCTCGACGGCAACGCCGGCAAGATCGGCATGGTCCGCTGCTTCGTCCACTACGGCGGCGGGCCCGAGACGCCGCGCAAGAACATCGAGCCGCCCAAGGGCCTCGACTGGGATATGTGGTGCGGGCCGGGGCCGCTGAGACCCTTCAACGGCAGCGTCGAGGAACCCTGGGGCGGCGGTATTCACCCGCGGGGCTTTCGCCAGTATCTCGACTACGCCAACGGAACCCTCGGCGACTGGGGCATACACTGGACCGACCAGGTCCTCTGGGTCATGGAGGAGAAATGGCCCAGCACCATCTATTCCTGCGGCGGCCGGGCCATCAAGGGCCCGCCCATCCTCACGGACGAGCTACAGACCACCGACGCCCCCGACCACCTCGTCACCACCTGGCAGTTCGAGGACTTCACCTGCGTCTGGGAACACCGCCAGTTCGCCGGCAATAACACCGACAAGGGCGAGAACGTCGGCTGCTACTTCTACGGAACCAAGGGCATCTTCCACATGGGCTGGAAGGGCGGCTGGACGTTCTATCCCGCCGGCGGCGGCCAGACCATCCATGAAGAACCCAGACTCAACCAGCCCGACGACCAGAACATCAAGGAACTCTGGGCCGACTTGCTCAACGCCATCGAGACCGGCGCCGAGCCCGTCTGCGACATCGAAAAGGTCCACCGCTCAACGAACATGAGCCTGCTGGGCATGCTCTCGCTCAAGGTCAATCGCAGCATCGCCTGGGACGGCGAAACCGAGACCATTCCCAACGACCCCGATGCCAACAAGCTCCTCCGCCGCCAATACCGCAGGCCGTGGGTCTATCCCGAAGCCTGAGCAAGACACGGAGCCCCCAATGAAACTACATGCCGGAAGCGTCTTTGCGGTAGTATCGACAATGTGGCTCGCTTGCCCGGCTGTAGGGCAGGCGAAGTTGAGCGTCACGAAGACCGCCGACAGCCTTGTCGATCCGGCGGCGTTGACAATCGATGGTGCGTTCGGGCAGGCGATCAACGGACTGTCCTTTCAGCAGGACGCCGTCATCAGCCACGCCGGCTATCAGTACGTCGGCTATTATGACGGCAATCGCAGGGTCTGCATCGCCCGACGCAAGCTGCCGGGCGGCGACTGGCGGATGATCCGCTTTGAAGACTATGACTTTCAGAGCAACGATGCTCACAACATCATCTCCATCGGCATCTGCCCCAGAGACGGCACGATCCACGTGGCCTTCGACCACCACGGCCATCCGCTGCACTACCGCGCCTCACACAAGCACGTCGCCTCCGACCCCGAATCCGTCGAATGGAGCCCCGCCCTCTTCGGCCCGGTCACCGACGAACTCGAGACCGGCAAACCCATCCGAATCACGTACCCCCGCTTCATCCAGACCCCCGACGGCAACCTGCAGTTCTGCTACCGTCGCGGAGGCTCCGGCAGCGGCGACCGTATGCTGGTCGATTACGACGGCGATAGCGGCCGATGGAGCGGCACGCGGCAGATCGACTCCGGCCAGGGCCTGTTTACCGATACGCTGGGCCAGAGCAACTCCCGTTGTTCCTATCCGAACGGCTACACTTACGGCCCTGCCGGGAGGCTGCACGTTACATGGGTCTGGCGGGAAGACAGCCAGGGGGCCAATCACGACCTCGTGTATGTCTCCAGTGAAGACCGGGGCCGGACTTGGCTCAACAACGGCGGTCAAGTCCTCGCCGGACCGCCTCAGGTCAACTCGCCCGGCATCGCGGTCGTGCCCATCAGCCAGACCCTGGGACTGATGAACACCCACGGCCAGGCCGTAGATTCCAAAGGGCGAGTTCACGTCGTCGTCTGGCATTGCACGGCGGAATCTCTCGAGGCCGCCGGCAGCAAACCCGGCGAGCAGCGCTGGGGGCCGCCCGAGGCCCGCCGTTACCACCACTACTGGCGGCAAACCGACGGGCGATGGAACCACCGGCAGTTGCCCGGCCCGGTCGGCAACCGCCCCAAGGTGTTCATCGATTCGAATGACAATGCCTGGGTCATCTACGCGACCAGAGACCCTGGCGAGAAGCTCCCCGACGGCCATCTGCACCGACGGGGCGACCTGACTATCGCCGCCGCCACCGCCGCCGCCAACTGGACCGACTGGCAAATCGTTCACACCGAGCCCGGCCCATTCGTCAACGAAATACTCGCCGATCCCTGCCGCTGGGCCACTGAGACCATCCTCTCGGTCATGGTCCAGCAATCGCCCGCGCAGGCCCACGAGGCGACGGCGCTGCGCATCCTCGATTTCACCGTCACAAACGTAGAACCCGGCAGTCGTCAGTCGCCAGGATTTGGTATTCAGCCAGGTGGCGCGGCGCGGAATCCTGAATCCTAACGACTATCGACTGCTTGGCCACGCAAGGGGACCGGTTTGGGGTTTTGGGCCGTGGCTTTGGGTTTTTGAGGTTTGAGTTTGCCGTTGCGTCCGGCCCTTGCCTCACGGCAAAGGCCGCCACCCCCTTCATTTGGCGTCCTTGCGGGCCTTTTGGCGGTAGTAGTCCAGAATCACCGCCGCGACGATAACACAGCCGGTGATAATGCGTTTCGTCGGCTCGCGGGCGTCGATCTGCGACAGTCCCGCATCGAGCACGGCGATAATCAGCACCCCGAAGAAGCTCGCCGCCACCGAGCCGCGTCCGCCCATCAGGCTCGTGCCGCCGATGACCACGGCCGCGATGGCCGCCAGCTCCAGGCCACTGCCCGTATTGGGATCGAGCGCCGTGAAGCGCGCCGTGTGCATCACCGCCGCCAGCGCCGAACACAGCCCGCACAGCGTGAAAACCGCCACCTTATATGGCTTCGGATCGATCCCCGACAGCCGCAGGGCGTCCTCATTGGTCCCGATGGCGATCACACGCCGCCCGAACACCGTCCGCGACAAGACCACCTGCCCCACGACAACCGTCGCCAACGCCACCACAAACGGCAGCGGCAACCCCAGCACCGACGCCTCCGCGATTCTCTCAATGGACGGCCCAATGTAGACGGTCCGCGAATCGGTGATGTGATACGTGGCCCCGCGGGCGATCTCCAGCATCCCGAGTGTCACGATAAACGACGGCAGCCGCCACCGGACGATCACGCATCCGTTGAGCAATCCGCACCCCGCCCCGACCCCCAACGCCGCCGCAACGGCCGCCGGCAGCGGCCAGGACCCCTTCACGATGCACACGCTCATCACCGCCCCCGAAACCGCCAGCACCGAGCCAACCGACAGGTCAATGCCACCGATGATCAACGCGAACGTCATGCCCACCACGACAATGCTGATATGCGGCACCTGCGCGGCAATCGTGAAGAACGTCGTCCTGGTCAGGAAGTTCTCGGCCCGCATCCCGAAGTAAACCACCAGCGCGGCCAGGGCGATCACCATCGCCAGATACTCAGTCACCAGAGCCGGTATGTATGCCATCAATCTCTTCATGCGCCTGGCATTATACCCCATAAACGTTGTATGTCATTCTGAGCGACGCGAAGAATCTCTCGCTTTCGACGCCCGGACCCTTTCCCTTCGCTGCGCTTAGCGTCAGGGTGGCGGTCTTGAGAGAGCTTGTTAAACAGCCGTCTTGACATATTCACTCAATGCGGCCGTCATGATCGCCTCCTGCGACCACTGCCCCCGGTCGAACGTCGCCGCCAGACGCCCCGCGGACATCACCGCGATGCGGTCGCAGACGGCCATCAGCTCAATCAGGTCCGACGAGACCATGACCACGGCCTTGCCCTTTTCGGCCAACTCGCCCAGCAGACGGTATATCTCGAACTTGGCCCCGACGTCGATTCCCCGCGTCGGCTCGTCGAAGATGAGGACCTCCGGATCCTTGAAAAGCCACTTGGCGATCACCACCTTCTGCTGGTTGCCGCCGCTGAGCTTGCCCGCCGGCTGGTCCGTCGATGCACAGCGGATGGTCAGGGCCCGGCAGTACCTGGCGGCCGTCTCGTCCTCGGCCGCCCGGCTGATCCATCCCAGACGCGACAGCACCCGCAGATTCGTCACAGAGACATTATGCCGAACCGAAAGCGGCAGGAACAGCCCCTGCTCCTTCCGGTCCTCCGTCAGCAGCGCGATGCCCAGGCGAACCGCGTCGGCCGGGCGGCGGATCTTCGCGGCCTTGTCCGACCCGCGCAGGTATATCCGGCCGGCGGTCCGCCGGTCCGCTCCGAAGATCGCCCGCATCGTCTCGGTCCGTCCCGATCCCATCAGCCCCGCGAACCCCAGTATCTGCCCGCGGCGTGCCTCGAATGTCACCCCTCGCACCCGCGGCCCCGCCGTCAGGTTCACCACCCGCAGGGCCGGCTCGCCGCCGGCCGTCGCCGGCCGCAACCGCTCGCTCACCAGGTCCCGACCCACCATCATCCGCACGATGTCCCCGGTCGAGACCTCGCGGATCGGCCCGGTGTCGATCCGTCTGCCGTCCCGCAGCACCGTCACGCGGTCGGCGATTCGCTGTATCTCCTCCAGCCGGTGCGATATGTAGATGATCCCCACCCCCGTGGCCCGCAGCCGCCGGATCTGCTCGAAGAGCCGCTCGATCTCGCGGTCGGTCAGCGACGCCGTCGGCTCATCGAGGGCCAGTAGCCGGCACTTCTGTGACAGGCCCGCCGCGATCTCGACCATCTGCTGCTGCCCGGTCCCCAGCGTCGCCACGGGCGTGGCCGGGTCGATATCGAGTCCCAGCCGCCGCATCAATTCGGCCGCATCCCGGTTCAACGCACGGTAGCGAATGAAGCCCAACCGGCTCGGCAGCTCCCGCAGAAAGATGTTCTCGGCCACCGTCAGCGTCGGGATCAGGTTCAATTCCTGCATCACCATCCGAACCCCGCGGAACTCCGCCTGGGCCTTGCTCGACGGCGCGTACGGCGCGCCGGACAGCGACATCCGCCCGGCATCGGCCGTATCGACGCCCGCCACAATCCGCGTCAGCGTGCTCTTGCCCGCTCCGTTTTCACCCACCAGGGCGTGAACCTCCCCGCGCCGCACGTCGAAATCCACCTCCGACAGCGCCTGAACGCCCGGAAACGCCTTGCTCAATCCTCTGACTTCAAGCAGCAGCTCACTCATGGTCTCAAAACACCGCCCCAAACGCCATTTGTCATTCTGAGCGAAGCGAATCTCTCATCTTCGACGCCCAGACCCTTGGCCTTCGCTGTGTTCGGGGCCGCCGTGACGTCTCCGCGATGGTCTCCTATGGCCCGAGCGTCTCGGCCGTTATCAGGTCCACCGGCGTCTCCTTGTCCACGGGCGCCCCGCCCTCCAGCATCTCCAGCGCATACTCGATGCCGAAGACCGCCAACTGGTCCCCATGCTGATCCACGGTGCACAGAATCTTCCCGGCCTTGAGCAACTGCTGCACCGCGGAGATATTGTCGAAGCCGATCACCAGCACGGTATCCGTCTTGCCCGCGGTCCCCAGTGCCGAGACGGCCCCCAGCGCCATGCTGTCGTTGGCGCACATGAACGCCTTGAGGTCCGGATGCTCGGTCAGGATCGCCGCGGCCACCTGCTCGGCCCTGTCCATCTCCCATCGTCCGGATTGCGATCCGGCAATCACCAGTTGCGCCGTCTTCGCCGCGTCCTCGAAGCCCAGCTTCCGCTGAATCCCGTTGAACGCCCCCGGAATGCCTTCGATGATGGCCACCTTGTCCCCCGGTTGCAGCCGCGCCGCCAGGTACTCGCCCGCCATCCGCGCCCCCTTGCGGTTGTCGGGACCGACGAACGGAATCTTGACCTCCTCGCTCGCCAGGACCTCCGCGTCGAACTTGTTGTCGATGTTCACCACGATGATGCCCGCCTTCATGGCCTTCCTGCACACCGGGATCAGCGCCTTGGAGTCCGCCGGGGCAATCACAATTGCATCGACGCCCTTGGCGATCATCATCTCCATCAGCTCGATCTGCTTGCCGACGTCCTGCTCGTTCTTGATTCCCTGCGCCGACAGCGCATACAAATCCGGATGCGCCGCGTGGTGCGCCCTGGCCCCATCCTCCATCGTCTTGAAGAACTCATTAGCCAGCGACTTCATCACCAGCGCGATCCGCGGCTTGTCACCGCCGGCGGACGGCCCCGGCTTGCAGCCAACGCCCGCCAAGACCATTGCGATCAGGCACATCCACAGGACAGAGTAGCTCCATCGTTTCATACTCAGGCTCCTTCAAAGGAATGTTGCTTCTCAAAGGCCGCCACATCCCCGGCCGTCGGCATGGAAGGCTGCGCCCCCATCTTCGTCACCGAAAGGGCCGCCGCCCGCCCGGCGTAGACCGCCGCCTCGCGGACCGTCCGGCCCCGCGTCAGGGCCGCCGCCAGCGCCCCGGTGAACGCATCACCGGCCGCCGTGGAGTCGACCGCCTTGACCTTCGGCGCGGCCACAAACTCCGCCGAATCGGCGTCGGCCCGCAGATACCCGGCCGAACCCATCGTGATGATCACATGCCGGACCCCGCGCCCAAGCAGCACCGCCGCCGCCCGCCGCGCCGAATCGGCATCCGTCACCTCAATACCCGTCAGCACCCGGGCCTCCGTCTCATTGGGTTTGATGACAAAAGTCTTGCTCAACAACTCGTCGCTCAGGGCCCGTGCCGGCGCCGGATCCAGGATAAACGGCACACCGCTACGATGCGCCAGTTCCGCCGCCCGTTCGACCGTAGCCGCCGGAATCTCAAGCTGCGCCACCACCGCTTTGGCCGAGGCGATTACGCCGGACGCCGTCTGGGGCGTTCGCCGGACAAACTCCGTCCGGACACCGACCTCGGCAAAGTTCTCCAGCGATTTATCCGCGAACAGGTCGTCCCCCACGCGGGCCACGAAATACACATCGCCGCCCAGCCGCGCCGCCGCCACCGCCTGATTGGCCCCCTTGCCCCCCGGAACCATCAGAAACTCCCCGCCCAGGACCGTTTCGCCGAGACGCGGAATCGCCTGGGCCTTGACCACAAGGTCCATGTTGCTGCTGCCGACAACGACGATATGGCCCTGCCCTTTGCCGATAACACACCTTACCGCAACAAACGCTCCACCAGATAGTCTTCGTAGGCCCCAAGGTCCTTCCACCGCACGGCGCATCGCACCGGCTTGCCCTTCTCGCGGTCGATCTTCGTGAACCCGTCATCGGTGACAATCAGCGGCAGCCGCTCCATCTCAACGAGGTCCGTCGACAACGCCAGATAGATGCCCACCGTGTCGAACAGCGTGGACGAACGCTGGTCCGTCGTCGCCCGCGCCTGCTTTTCGACCTCCGCGTCGCTGAGGCTCTTGTCCTTGGCCGCAATCGGCTGCTTCTGCCAGGCCAGGTAGTTCTCCATCAGCGCCTTGGCCAGCGGCCGGTCGCTCTTGAGCACCTGCTGATACTTCGGCCCCGTCAGGTGAACCAGTCCGCACGTATCCAGCGGCGTAATCGTCATCGGCCAGCCCGCCGCAAAGACCTTCCGGCAGTCCTTGTTGTGGGCCTTCACATTGTACTCGGCGCTGGGCGTATCGCTGCCGCCATAACCCTTGTAGATGCTCCCGTGCATCCCGATGAAGCGGGCCTTCTCGGCGATGCCCGGCTCCTTGTCCAGGGCCGCGCCGATATTCGGCAGGGGACCCACGGCAATCAGCGTAATCCGCCGCTCGGACTTCATGATGGTGTCGATGATGGCCTGGACCCCATCCCGGTGAATCGTCCCGGAGTAACTCGCCAGGTCGTACCCGGCCACCCACGCATCCTGGCGGTTGCCCCCGTCGCTGTGCTTGACGCCGATCCCGATGGGGATGTCGGTCCGCCCGGCGATCTCGAGGATTCTGGCCACGGTCTTGGCCTTCAGTTCGGTGTTGCCCACGGCCGTCGTAATCAGCTTGACGTCCAGTTCCGGACTGTTCAGCAGCATCACCAGGGCCCAGGTGTCGTCGATATCGTCGCAGATGTCCGTGTCGAAGATCACCGGCGTCCTGCCGCCGCGCTCACGCCGCCCCTGTCCGGCCCACGCCGGCGTCAGCCCGAGCATTACGACCAACACCACAAGGGCCCAACGGCAGATCGTCCGAAGCGGATACGGTGCTCTTGTCATCAGATGCATGTCGTACCTCCTGAGTGCCAAATGTTCTTGTTCACAGCCGGTTCGAGGATACAATGGCCGTGCAACGCCTGTCAAAGCAAATTGTCGGGGGCCAAACACGCCCGCGGCAGCCTCAAAAAGGGGATTTCCGTGATTCAGCAGCAGCGAGTTCGAGTCCTCCGCGAAGGTCCCGTCGCCCGCGGCCGCTACGTCCTCTACTGGATGCAGGCCGCCCAGCGGGCCCGCTACAATCACGCCCTCGAATACGCTATCGATCGGGCCAATGAACTGGGGTTGCCCCTCGTGGTGTTCTTCGGCCTGACCGGCCGGTTCCCCGAAGCGAATCTGCGCCACTACAGCTTCATGCTCGACGGCCTGCGCGGGGCCCGCGATGAACTGGCCCGACGGGGCGTCGCCACGGCCGTTCAGCATATCTCGCCGGAGATCGGCGCCGCCCGCATGGCCCGCGACGCCGCCCTGGTCGTCACCGACGCCGGGCAGCTCCGCATCCAGCGCCAATGGCGGGCCGACGCCGCACGCGATATCGCCTGCCGATTCGTCGAGGTCGAAACCAACCTCATCGTCCCCGTTACCGAAGCCTCGGCCAAGGAGGAATTCTCCGCCGGCACCTTCCGCCCACGCATCACAAGGCAACTGGCCCGCTACCTCGTACCCCTCAGGCACCGGAAACCGCGCAAGGACTCCCTCGGCCTGCGGCTCGATTCGATCCGCCTGGACGACCCCGCAAAGACCCTGGCCGCACTGAAACCGGACACCGACGTCGGCCCGGCCAAGGGCTTCGTGGGCGGCACGGCCGAGGCTGTCGGCCGACTGAAGACCTTCATCCGCGACAAGCTCCCGGAATTCGAGACCCGCCGCAACGACCCCTGCGCCGACGCCGTCTCGCACATGAGCCCATACCTGCACTTCGGGCAGATCTCCCCGCTCTATATCGCCCTCCAGGTCCGTAGGAAAGGCGGCCCCGGCAGCGCGGCCTACCTGGAGGAACTCATCGTCCGCCGGGAACTGGCCCACAATTTCGTCTGGTACAGCCCCCATTACGACGACTACGCCTGCCTCCACGAATGGTCGAAGAAGACCCTCGCCGAACACCGGCGCGACAAACGGGAGTATCTATACACGTCCCAGCAGTTCGAGCAGGCCCGCACGCACGATCCGTACTGGAACGCCGCCCAGAAGGAAATGGTCTTGACCGGCAAGATGCACGGATACATGCGGATGTACTGGGGCAAGAAGATACTCCAGTGGAGCGAGAGCCCACAGGAGGGCTTCGCCATCGCCCTGTACCTGAACAACAAGTACGAACTCGACGGCCGCAACCCCAACGGTTTCGCGGGCGTCGCCTGGTGTTTCGGCAAGCACGACCGGGCCTGGGGCGGCCGCCCCGTCTTCGGCAAGGTCCGCTACATGAACGCCGCCGGCCTGCGCCGGAAGTTCGACGCCGACGCCTACGTCAGACAGGTCCAGGCCATCCAGAACGCCTGACACCCGCCCGAAACCGTGGCGACGGCGTCCCGCCCTTGCGTGCCGCGGGAGTCTCGCCCGCGGCAAGAAGTCCGTCGCCAACGGCGACTCAACCAACGCAATACGCCCATCGCCCCTTCGCGCACACCCCGCCGAACCGCCAAACCGGGCCACAAGCTGGAACGGACCGAGAAACGAGTATGGTGTCCCCGGGATTGCATTGTAGGGGTCCTGGCCGCGCCACCAGGCCGTCGCCGGCCGTCAGTCGTTCTGGATGCCTGCCTGCGCAGGTATGACAACGTCGTGGCTGGGGCGTATGGGCATGGAATGCGATGTGGGGCACGGGAGTGACAATGCCGCCCCTGCGAAGGCAGGGGTCCGGAGCGGGCCTGATCAGTGGAAGTCGAACAGCGACTGCGTCTTGATCATGGTCACCTGATCGGGATAGGCGGCGAAGGTGTGCAGGTGCAGCTCGTGCCGCCGCGCCTCGAAGTCGATGTAGCAGAACGGTTGCAGATGCCCGATCTGCAGGTCGGGGAACTTGACGAACACGCCGCGGTTGCGGGCGAACCGCTCCAGGTCCGTGTGGCTCTGCTGATACAGGTTCGGGCTCATCTTCTCGACCTGAAAATCGGTCATATATCCGACGCCCCGGCTCAGCGTGCACTTGTGCGTGCGGGGCCCGCGGAACTGGAACCGCTCGATCAGCCCTCGCGACGGCAGCATCTGCCCCGGCGTGCTGACGACCTCCGTCAGACACAGATCGCCCGTGAAGATACTGACGACGTGCGTGCAACCCGTGACCCAGATCAGGGCCTCGTACTTCTCGGTCTTGAGCTCGCGGGTCGCGTAGATCTGAAAGAGTTCGGGATGCAGAGGTCGCTGGAACAGACTGAAGGTCAGCTCCTCAACAGCGACGTTGATCTGCGGTGATTCCATAGGCAAACCCCAAAGTTCGTGCGTCACAGTACAGGTCTATTATACCGCCCACGGGCCTCTAATGCAAGACCCGTAGCAGTACTGGCAGCGGGCGTTATGGTCCTTATAGGACGATTATTTCACAAGCCTCGGAGAATCAAAGGGTAAGAGCGCCTTGGATTTTGCGGGAAAAATTTGAAAATCCGCGCCGATGGCCGTGCTTTCCTAATCGCCCAGCCAGAACGTATTGAGGATTGTGGCGATGATGTCGTAGCAGGCGTGCGTCGCGGCCGTGATGCCGAAGCCCCGGATCGCAAACAGGCCCGCGAAATAGACCCCCGCAATCGTCCGAAAACCGAACCTCGCCATGCTGAACACATCGCCGAAGACCACTCGCCCATTGACGACGACAATGTGATGGTGCAGGCTGAACAGCACCGCCGATACGACCACGGAGAACATGATCGCGTTCTTCCACGGAAGTCGCAGGATGTCCTGAAAGACGAGCATCAGCAGACACACGAGGATCAGCCGGAAGACCAGCTCCTCGTAGATGCCCGCGCCAATGCCCGTGATCAGATCGGGCACAAGGCGGCTCCTGCGGTCGTAGCCACCCTGCGAGACGGCCGGACGGCTGAGCCCGCCACCTCCCGGCGTCGCCGTCCGGCTCGGGTCGACATCAGACGCCGCGGACGACGCCGCGATGGCTACACTAACCTCTGTCGGCGGCGCGACGGTGCGGCTGTTGAGGAACAGGCTGAACACAATCAGGGGGATCGCCAACAGCACGGACTCCAGGAACATCGGCGGCAGGTCGCCCAGGTGGATATGCCAGGGTTTGCGCGAGGTCATGTGCCAGGCGATAAGAATCACGACCACCACCAGCGGCGGGGCCGCCAAGGCGAACCGCGGGGCAATCCCCAGGTAGTTGAGGAACTCCTGCAGCCAGACGAACGCGACGACCCGCTCCTGCGTCTGGCTGAGGATATCCGTATTACAGAAGATCGTGCCCAGCTCGTAGATGACGATGAACGGCACGAGGAAGACCAGCGAGCAGATCGGCCGGGCGGTCCGCTCCAGGTACGAATCCGTCTGGAAGTTGAACCACTGCGACGCTTCGTCTCGGAGCCTGGAGCTATCGCGTGTCTTTGTCTTCTTGCCCGCCATGTGCAGCATCCGGCGAATCGCAGGCCTGTCATCCTTGAAAAACGGCCCGGCCCATGTCGCCGGGATGATTGAGAGTTTACCGCATCCCAGCCATCGCTACAATAGGGCGGTGGCGTCATCGGCTGGGCGGCGGCCGGTGCGGACGTTGGATTGTCGGTATGGGCGGACAGGATATGGCCGGACAGTCGTTGATGGAGATCTATGAGTTGCTGTACGAGCGGTTCGGGCCGCAGCACTGGTGGCCGGGGGATGGGCGGTTCGAGATCATCGTCGGGGCCATCCTGACGCAGAATACCAACTGGGGCAACGTCGAGCGGGCGATTGCGAATCTCAAGGCGGC